>JBKHFZ010000094.1:0-10706 GCA_046539925.1 Spirochaetaceae bacterium | reverse complement strand
ATCCATTCCTGTATTTGGCGCCAATTTGGGTTCCAATACTTCTCTATGTAACGGCGCGTATAGTAATATATCTCCCTCGTGTCAATGTACCCGTCGTTGTTTATATCTCCCCCACTTGCTGAGTCCAGTATCCCTCGAGACAGAAATCCATGGCCGTTATCGTTGGACCCTGTTTCCCATGAAGACTCTTGTTCCCCCGAGGCTGAAATAACGATTGCCTCTGAAGGAGGAATATCTACATTGGAAGAGTTGAAATATGCCTCAATACTCAATTTGAAAATATTACTACGATACTCCGAATCGCTCGAATACTCAGGGTTAATTCTGTCCACATCGTTTTGCTTATTGATAAAGCCCCCCGAATGGCAGGCATCGAGGAGTATTACATTTTTCTTGCTTGGAAGATTAGTCATTGCTGCTCCTAAAGCATCATCGCTTAGAAGCATTTTTTCGGATGCATCAACGGTAGGGTACAAGAGAAGGTATTCGTTGTGAGGATCCGAGAATCCATCTTCATATGAAGTGGTGGTAGTTGGATCATAGGTACCGTGGCCGGAGAAGGTAAAGACCAGTATATCGTGTTCTTTGAGTATATTTTCCATCATAGCCAAATCATCATCCAACTGATCAGCTGAAGCGGATTTTAAATTTTTTGCATAAGACACATCACGGTTTTCACTGTTGTCTCCGTCGTCTATTCGCAGATATACAGTATAGCCCTTATCCGCCAACAGTTTCCCCACCTCATATGCATCGTCGTCTGTATATTTTAAATTATCTGCCCTAGGTGAATTTGAGTAATCACTCACCCCATACACCAACGCGTAGCGGTCGGGGGGATCGGGGTCGATTTGGCAGGAGCTTAGCAGAAGGAGGGAGGCGCCGGCAGTGAGAAGAAAAAAAGATGCAAGCTTATTCACCAAAAAAAATCCCTCCCTTTTTCTTCTTTACCTCTGTTTTTCGGCGTGTTTTGGTCGGGCTTTTTTTGCCCACCCTGCGACCCTCTCTTCGGGCCTGTTCCGCAATCTCGTATCGGTGTTCGAGATCGCCCTCCGCACCCCTGCGCCGCTGGTCGAGTTTTGCAAGACTCGTCTCCCGGCCGTAGACTATAAGTTCGTCGTTCTCGTACACCATCGTCTCACCCCGTGGAGAACCGATAAAATGGCCGTCCGCCCGGCGTATGGCAAGAACGAGAATACCCTCGTCGGAGAGGCGCAGGTCCGCAAGACCCCGTTCGGCAAGCCAGCTTTCCCGCTTGATCTTGATAGTTATTACCTCGTAATCACCCGAAAGATTCAGGAGGCTGTCGTAATCGTAGGTATGAATCTTTGTCCACTTCCTTAAAAACCGTTCGGTTATTTTTGTAAGAAGCACACCAATTATTTTTGCCCGTGAAACAAACCAGAGAAAAACAAGGCCGACGAAGAGGATAGCAATGTTTTTCAGCATTGCCTCTCTTGTTTGAACCGTAAGAAAAGAGATAACGAGGGAGGAGACAAAAGTAACAAAACCGATGTTCCCGATCAGCATCAAGGTGGAAATAACCTGTCGTCGCACGGGATGGTTCACGATCATCTCGGACTCCCTCGTGGTAAAACCCGCACCGGTAAAGGCCGAACGAGCCTGAAAGAGGGCGGAGTCGAAGGCTATACCGGTAAGCTGCAGAATTACCGCCGCAATACGGACGAGGGAAAGACTGATAATCAAAAGTACAAAAAAAGAAATAAGGGCAACCAAGGTATGCTTCTCCTTCCTGCATAAATTAATAGGACGAATAAGAGGGCAAGTAGATTACCGCGCTTACCGAAAGACCAAAAGTAAAAAAGATATCAAGATCCCTCTGGAAGTTCCACGAAATGGGGAGCCCGGTGCGCAGTTCAAGGTAGTCGTCAAAAAAACTGTAGACCCTCACAAAAGGCTCAATCTCGATAATCGGATAAAAAAAATAGATATCCGTATACAGGTATTTCCCCAAACCGGCAAAACCCCGCAGCAAGACACCGGGTTTTATCTGTGTACCGCCGAAGGAATTACCAAGGGCATCAAAAGATGGGAAATATCTGCCTATGCCCGCTCCGAAGTAAAAAGCGGAGAAACCGCGGTATATAACCCAGTCGGAACCGGCCCCGGAGGGAGAAAATAGAGAATATCCGAAGCCGCTCTGTAAAAACCAGGATTTGTTAAATTCAACGGCAATGTACAGATCGCCGGAAGAGCCGAATTGGCTTTTCACAGTAAAGCGGGCATCTTTTTTTATCGCCCCCTCCGGGGCCACTTGAAAAACAAGAGACCAATTGCCCGGATCGGCAGGTAAATGAGCAAGAGTTATGACAAAAAAAAGAAAAAATGGTATAGTTTTCCTCATCACTATTGTAAGGGTCTAATGTTTTGAGAGTTTTATCAAGTATACAGCGACCTTTTTTCTATGCTTTTATTCTCTTTGCCGGTGCAGGGCTTATCCTCTCGTGCGGAGGCAAAGAACCCCGGGAGATATCGATAGAGCTGCCTCCTACGCGGATACTCTCGGTTCGCTCTAACTGGGCGGTTATTACCGGCAGCCATCTACGGCTGCGGGAGCAGCCGACTACCGACAGCAGGGCCGTTACTACACTGTGGAGGGGCAACGTGCTGGAAGTTATCTCCAGGGACGACCTTCAGGTGCAAGTTGAGGGGAAAGAGGACTATTGGTATCAGGTTGCATACGACGGGCTGCAGGGTTGGGTTTTTGGCGGATATATAGATTTGCATGAATCCGAGGAGGATGCACGGCGGGCCTCCCGGTCTCTAAAGGAGCAGTGAGGGTAATTCTTATGCCCTACTCTTTGTAATGCCAACGGAAGAGTTTTTTAATCCCTGCAAAGAGAAAACCTATACCCATAAGAGCACCTACCCCGTATCCGATCATGCCGATAATAGGTATCCCGTACATCTGGGGTTCAATATCCGCAAGTACAATAAGAGAGGAGCTTATAAGAAGTGCGGAGAGAACAAGACCAAAGACCAGCCTAAAGCCTACCTTGTCGTAGGTCTCTCTTATTTCGTCGGCCTGGGGAGTGCGCAGGGTAAATTCCCGCTCTTTTATCATCCTGTGTAAATCGATAAACAGTTCCGGCGTTTGAAGCACCATCTCCGACCAGTTGAGACCGGTGGTTAATGCCTTGTTTCCCGCCCTGCGGGAACCCAGTTGATTCGCCCATATCTTTGGGGAGTATTGCCTTAGATATTCTATAAACTGAAACTCCGGGTCGAGTCCCGCGCCAATGGACTGAAGCAGGCCGATTACCTTCGCTACGTAGATAAAACGCGGAGGAATATGTATTCCAAAGTTGACAACAATCTGGAGCAGCGAGATAAGGGCGTAGGAGACATCTATGTATTCGAGGGGTTTGTCCAGATGGGTTTCGATATAGTCGTGTACCACGGACTCGAAGGAGTTTAGATCGACCTTCCCCTCTGCCCTTCCCATTCTCAGCAGCGACCGTGCTACAAGGGAAGGGTCCATCCGTGCCAGCCCCACCATCATAAAGTTGAGGTTTTCCAACTCGTAGGGGCGCAGACTGTAGACCATCCCGAAGTCTATATAGCATATAATGTTGCCCTCGACTATAAGGAAATTGCCTGGGTGGGGGTCCGCGTGGAAGAAGCCCTTGATAAAAAGCTGAGACATAATAAAATCCGCATTGCGAAGATTCAATAACTTAAGGTCGAAGCGTTCTTCATTTTCCTCTATTACTTCGGAGACCTTTTTCCCGTGAATATACTCCATAACAAGAATATCCCGCCGGGAGTATTCGCTGTAGGCGTTTGGTACTATAACTGTCTTGTCGTCATGGTAGGCTTCCTTAAACTTCCTGAGAGTGAGGAACTCCTGTACAAAGTCGAGCTCCTTGAGCATCTGTTTTTCGAACTCGTTTACAATCTCTTGCGCGCTAATAATTTCGAAGTAGCTCGTGTTATTGTCTACAAAATTGGCAAGATGATGCATTATCTGAATATCCGCTTCTATTTGCTCATCTATGCCGGGTCTTTTAATTTTTACCGCCACCGGTTTTCCGGTAGGAAGCATAGCCCTGTGTACCTGGGCAAGGGATGCGGCAGCGTCGGGCTCGTTGTCGAATCTGAGAAACAGCGAGTCGATAGGCTGACCGAGATTCTCCTCGATAATGGATACGGCCTCTTCGTAGGGAAAAGGCGGAACCTCGTCCTGCAGTTTTTCCAGCTCCCTTAGAACCTCTATGGGGAAAAGGTCTTTGCGGTCGCTCATGAGCTGACCAAACTTTATAAACGTGGGCCCGAGTTCGACAAATGCCTCCCTTAAGCGTTCGCCAAAACTCGCAGCAACAATAGTGGGAGCCTCCTTTTTCTCTTTCCCGAATATACGGGAGAACCGCTTTAATGACGGCCTGTGGCTGACGAATTCCGCCAGCCCGTATTTGGCCGTCACAGACAGGATCTCCATGTATCGGGATGTTACCTTTTTTAGTCTACGCGTTTTGGAAAAAATGTTCCGCTCTCCACCTTAAATTCAATAGATCCGGGTTTACTGTCCAATCTTCTTTTCCAGCTCGTCGATCTTTTTGGAAAGCTTGTCTATATCCTTTTTGCTCGGCATATTTACGTCTTTCATGTACTTCTCCAGCCGCTTCTCGATAATCTCATCGAGACGAGTCTGGGTCTCCTCGGATTCCTTCATAAGATCGTCTACAAACTTCTTTCCCTCATCCTCGTTCATGTTGTACTCTTCCGTAATTTTTTTGCCGAACTCCTCGATCCTCTCCTTGGTGCGGAGAGCGAGGCCCAATCCCACGTACAATCCTTCCTGAAACACATTTCTATTTTCCGCCATAATCTGCTTTACCTCCTTGTCTGGTATAAGCATTAATATTGAGGATCCTGAAAAAATCGGATTCTCCTGGATCCTCTTATTGAAGGATAAAAAAAAAAGCCGTACAAGTCAAATTAGGAATAAACATATAGGAGTTAATGGAGAAAAAAACGCGTAAAAACCGGAAATGTAACAGGTTTTCCGGCATTTGAAAACGTGATATGCTGTGTTGCCATGAATACTTCCTTTGATTTTTCCACTCTGGTGTGGGCGGTTCCTCCCCTTATTGGGGCGGTAATCGGCTATGTAACCAACGTTATCGCCATAAAAATGCTCTTCAGACCCCTGCGGGAAAAACGACTGTTTGGACTGCGGCTGCCTCTTACACCCGGAATTATACCGCGGCAAAGGCATACCCTGGCCGAAAGTATTGGAGTTATGGTCTCGAGAGACCTCATAACCGAGGATGCCGTGCGCGGCCAGCTCTCCTCTCCCGGATTCGGCGGTACGGTAAGGAAAAAACTGCATGAGCTTATGGAGTTGATCTTCTACACACCCACGGGAGAGCTGCCTGAAAAGTTGAAACTGCCGAATATGCGGCCGGAGGATTTTCCCGAATACTCATCAACAGCGGCGGAACGAGGCGGAAAAACCGGCACCGAATCCCTTGTAACGGAAATTCTTGCTGATTTTTTTAGAACCGAGGGATTCAAAAACAGCATTTATAAAACCGTGGAATATTCCGTCGAATCTATTTGCCGATTGCCGATGCACAGACTCATCGGAGAAGATGGGGAGAAGCTCCTGTCTATGCTCTCTTCGGATCGGATAGAGAAGCTGAGGGAACCTGTAAAACTGAATATACGATTGTGGCTTCGGGAACAAGTGCGCACCAACCGCCACTTCTCCGGCGTTCTTACTCCCCAAATAATAGAGGGGCTTGTCAATGTAATCGATCATCTCTATCCCTCCCTGTTTCAGGCCTTTCTCGATTATTTGCGTGTACCCAAAGTGCATACACAGCTGGAGCACAGGGGAAAGAAGGTGCTCCGCCGCATACTTGAAAAGCTCAGCAGTTTTCAGCGCTTTTTCGTTCTCGCCGGCCAGTACGACCGGACCCTCGACGAGAGAATGGACGTGGTGGTAGACGATGTGATCGATCAACTCGAGAAGGCCGGCTGGGATTATGAGACTCGTAAACGTTTTATAGACATGATCCGCAGGTGGCTTGGAGGAGTTGCCGATAAAAATGCGGGAGAGCTCATGCTCGCGTGGCGCGGAGATATGATGGAAGACGCGACAAAGGCGGTGGACTCTCTCTTTGACTGGCTGGCTTCGGAAAAGGGGCTGAGTGTGGTTCGGGGAATGGGAGAGTCCCTCTTTGGGCGAGTTTCCGGCGAGGAAGCAGGAACCGCCCTCTACAGGCTTACGGGTATCGAGACCTCCTTCGTCTCCAAAACGGTGGCCGAGTGGGTTGTCGGGATGGTAGCAACCGCAGGAGAAGGAGAGGATAAGTCTTCGTCTCCTGCCTGGAATCTTATACGTTCGATGGCGAGGGAAATTTCCTCGGGAGGCAGCAGAAGCATTGCGGAAATACTGGGAGTCTCTGCGGAAGACAGAGACCGCCTCGAGGGGGAGGGGACACGCTTGTTTATCCGGGTACTCAACGAACAGGCTCCTCTTATACTCGAAAGCGTGGATGTTCGTACCCTTGTAGTCGAGAAGATAGACAGCCTGGATATTGATAAAGTGGAAGGTCTCATTCTCCAGGTAATTAAAAGCCACCTGCGCTGGATTACTCTGTTCGGAGCGCTGCTGGGGTTTCTTATCGGCGCACTCCAGCTCATCTCCTTTTTTATGTTATGAGTGTAACGATCCGGTATCGAGGTTCACTGTTTTTGAAGCGGGAACGGAGAAGTACGCCCAGTCTCCGGGTTCGATTCCTCCGGACTCCGCCGGTCTATACTCTGCAAGCTCCGGAGGAACTGTCGCCCGGACAACGCAGCTCTCGCCGACTCCTTCGGCGATATAGTGAGAACCCAGATACTCAACATGCTGTACCCGCAGATGGAAAACTGTCGGAGCCTCACCCTCGGGAAGTTCGGATGGGCTTTCCGGATATTCTCTACTCATCCTCGTCTCTTCGGGCCTGAAAAAGAGAAACCCTCCGGTCTCCTGGGGAACAAGGTTTGAGCTTCCCAAAAAACGGGCGGCAAACACGCTCGCCGGCTTTTTATATAACTCCTGCGGTGGGCCTTCCTGCTCCACCCTCCCGTTATTCAGGAGGACGATCCTGTCGCTCATGGTAAGGGCCTCCTCCTGGTCGTGGGTTACATATACGGTGGTGAGGCCGATTTTTTTTTGTATCGACCTTATCTCCCGGCGCAACCTTTTTCTCAGCTGAGCATCGAGGGCCGAGAGGGGCTCGTCCAGCAGTAAAAGAGAAGGAGAGGGGGCAAGCGCCCGGGCAAGAGCCACCCTCTGCTGCTCTCCTCCGCTCAGGGAGGAGGGCGAGCGCCCGCCGTAATCGGGCAGATGTACGAGCTCCAACAGCTCCTCCACCCGCCGGCGTATTTTACTCTCCTTCTCGTGCTGGGTTCTTAAACCGTAGGCGATGTTTTCATATACCGTCATGTGGGGAAAGAGGGCGTAGTCCTGGAAGACGAGACCCACGTTTCTCTTCCAGGGGGGAAGTTCCGTTATGTTCCTGCCGCCGAGTATAATCGAGCCCTTCTCCGGTCGGGTGATGCCGGCGACCATCTGAAGGGCGGTGGTTTTTCCGCATCCCGAAGGGCCTAGAAGGCATACAAGCTCTCCCTCCCGGGCGGAGATATCGGCATGAAAAACAAAATCCTCAAAACTTCTGTACAATCCGCTGGTTGCCAATTCCATTTTACCACTCCGTTTCCGAGTAAGAGTCGAGAAGAAGGAACGCCCCCAAAGAGACGAGTATGAGGATGGTCCCCAGAGCGCAGGCTCCGAAAAAATTATACGATCCGATAAGCCGGTAGATGGCAACAGGAATAGTGGTGGTGGAAGAGGAGAAAACAATTGTGGCGTTCATCTCTCCCAGGGAGATACCGAAGGTAAAGGCGGCACCGGCAAATATTGCAGGAGCAATAAGGGGCAGTTCTATGGTGCGGAAGACCCTTCCCGGTGGAGACCCCAGCAGCATGGCCGCGTAGCGTTGTGAGGGGGATATCTTCCTTAATACCGAGCTTACCGTACGTACCACAAAGGGGTAGGAGATAACCGCGTGGGCTCCCACAATAAAAAGCGGTGACAGGGAGGAGGGAGGGGAGAGGGTACGGGAGATGAGCAGGTACCCGAGGCCCAGGACAACGGAGGAGGTAGTCATGGGGGCCATGGTGAGAGTGTCGACAATTTTGCGTGAACCGGTGGAGTAACGGACAGTGTAGTAGCTCAGAGCAACTCCCACCGGTACGGCAACGGCGGTAGCAAGAACGCCTATTGCCGCGCTGTTACTTACCGCCTCAACAGCGATCAGGGAGAAGCGTCCACCCGCCGATCCCTCTCCAATTCCCAATATCTGTCTGTACCACTGGAGAGTAAACACCGTATCTCCCGACCAGCTCAGGGGTTTTCGAAGGGAGTTGAGAATAATTGCAACAAGAGGGCCGGCAATTACCGTAAGCGTTCCGGCTGCGTAGAGGCCCATGGCCCATGCTGCAACTTTACCCGGCCGCCGCAGGATTGTGCGCGAATAGTCCGTTTTTCTCGAAACAGCCTGATAATACGAAGAGCTGCTCTGAAGCCGCACATAGATATACATAACAGCCAGAGTAAAGAGAAGCGCTATTATGGAGAGGGCGGCAGCGGTATGAAGGTCGAAGCTGATTCTGGCCAGCCGATATATCTCCACCTCCACCGTGGAGAGTGAGGGCCCCCCTCCGAGTACCAGAATTACGGCGAAACTGGTAAAGCAGAACATAAAGATAAGCGCCGCGGCAGCGTATACGGAGGGGAGCAGCTGGGGCAGTGTAATGGTTCGAAAGAGCCGCCCCCCCCGTGCTCCCAGGGTGGATGCCGCCCACTCCTGGGTGGGAGGAAGGCTCTGCCAGAGGGAACTCACCACCCGGAGGGCGATTGGAAAGTTATAAAAGCCGTGGGCAAGGATTATCGCCTTTAGGGAATAGAGAATTCTCAGCGGCGGAGCAGAGAGATCGAAGAGCGACATAAGAGCGCGGTTGAGGAATCCGTTGTTGCCAAAGAAAATGACAAAACCCAGGACAACCAGTATGGGAGGCAGTACAAAGGGAACCGCCGAGGCCGAGCGGACAATTGATCGCCCCGGGAAACGGAACTTGGTAATTATATACGCCCCCGGCAGACCGAGGAGAAGAGAGAAGAGAGTGCTGAGGGCGGCTTGCAGAAAGGTAAATCCCACCAGACGAGCGGTGTAGGGGGAGATGAGAGTCTCAAAAAATATACCCGGAACAAAACTCCCGTCGCGTACAAAGGCCTTGATAAACACATGTCCTACGGGAATATAGAAAAAGAGGAGGAGAAAGAGCAGAACCGCGAGAAAGATCGCGTGCGGTCTCTCCCACGGCCGTGCCCGTCTGTTTTTCGGCGACTTGTTTTTCATCTGCCCGCTCTTATATACAGCATCCCCAGCACATCAACCGATACGCTGCTATTCGGTAATGGTGCGGCGCCAGGTATCGAGCCACTCTTCACGGTTCTCTTCGATCCTTTCGGAGGAGAAACTCAGAGATTTTTCCGGCTTTGGAGCATAATCAAAGGAGTCCGGCAGCTCTATATCCTGTATAACCGGATACATCCAGTTGGTGAGGGGGATAATGGATTGAAACTCCTCGCTCAAGGCAAAGTCTATAAACAGTTTTGCCGCCTCGGGATGGGGGGCATCTTTTACAAGCCCGAGCCCTTCGATCTGCATATAGTGTCCATCGTCGAAGATAGCTGCCCTGTAGCGGTCGCTCTCCTCGAACTCTACGTGGTAGGAGGGGCTTGTGGTATAGCTGAGGACCAGGGGAGCCTCTCCGTTGGTAAAGAGCCCGTAGCCGGCGTCCCATCCCTCCGTTACGGTGAGGATAGAGGATGAGAGGCGCCTCCAGTATTCGGGAAACTCATCGCCGTAGCGGCGTACCGTCCAGAGGAAAAAGCCGAGCCCCGGGCTGGATGTGCGCGGGTCCATCAGGATGAGGGACTCCTCGTATTTTGGATCGGTAAGATCTTCCAGAGAGGAAGGAGGATCCTCAATTTGCTCCGAGTCGTAGATAATGGAGAAGTAGCCGTAGTCGAAGGGGGTAATATAAAACTCATCGTCCATTACAAGATGGTCCGGCAGGCTCTGAGCCCCTTCCGGTGTGTACGTCTCAAGAATTCCCTCGGTCTTTGCCTGGGCGAGCATGTTGTTGTCTATACCGAGAAGAATATCCGCTTTGGGATCCTCCTTCTCTATTGCCGCCCTCTGGAGTACCTGGCCGGCGTCGCCAAGAGATTCATACCGGACTTCGATCCCGGTCTTCTCTTCAAAGGCCTCTTTTATCTGGGGGCCCGGCCCCCACTCCGCGGTAAACGAGTCGTAGACGTATACGACAATGTGTGATGAGAGCTTTTCGCTCTCTCCAGGCACCAGCAGCACCACAAGCGCGGTTACCACAAGTACCGCCGCAATAATAGCTGCAACGATTCTTTTCATAGGATGCTCCTTATGAGTAAAATGTGCCTGTCGTTATAGGGGGAATACGGTAGCTGTCACGCTCCCTACGCCGGTATTATCCGGATCAGGTTAAACGGGTATGCTCTCAGGCCCTTTACTAAAGGACCACCCCACGACAGAGTCTATAGAAAAGATACGCTTTTCCCTTTTATGTGTCAACACATACCCACCGGC
>JBKHFZ010000093.1:0-10813 GCA_046539925.1 Spirochaetaceae bacterium | reverse complement strand
AGCGGATAAAAAAGACGGGCAAGCCGTAAAGAAACCGGCCTCTCTTCTGTTCTCTCCTCTTTTTACTGCGAGCCTGTTATTAATCCTGCAGTGGTCCCTATACTTCTTTTTATAACCCGTTTTAGAGAGGCTCCTGGTATTGACACAAAGAAACAATATTGCTACGTTTAGTTTTAATCACGGGAACCACCCATGAACAAAGGAGAATTTTCAATGTTTACAGTAATCGCACACGCAATTAACAAGAGCGCTCGAATCATTATAGAGGCCATTATTATTGCTGTGAACATTATTATTATTCTCCCACACCTACTCCTATCTATTATTATTACTTCGATGAGCACGCCTAATTGTTCTCATTTTAAGCACGCTGTGGTCCGTACCGCGTAAACCGCCGGTATAGACCTACAGTCTAAAGCTAAAAGGAAAGGAACAATGAAGCGTCTCATCACCTCACTGGGGGGACATGCGCCTGCGTGTCATGTATCCCCGCATCCCGGGATATGTACATATTCAACTCATCTCATTTATTTCACTCCATACGTCCTCAAAAGAGGTTTTGGAGTAAAGGAGGAGCTATGAAAGGGGCGGAAATCTTTGTAGAGGCCCTAAGAAGAGAGAAGGTAGATACTCTATTCTGCTACAATGGGGGTGCGGTAATCCCTATCTTCGACGCGCTGCATCAGTACGGAGGGGGGATCAATCTTATTCACCCTCGGCACGAGCAGGGGGGTACCCATGCGGCGGACGGATACGCCCGATCCACCGGAAAACCCGGTGTTATGCTTGTAACCTCCGGTCCGGGTTCGACAAATACTATTACCGGAATAGCCACGGCATATATGGATTCTGTGCCTCTCGTCGTTTTTACAGGGCAGGTGCCCACAACGATGATCGGTACAGACGGTTTTCAGGAAACGGATACCGTCGGCATTACAATGCCCATTACCAAGGCAAACTTTCTGGTAAAACATACCGAAGATCTTGCACCGACAATTAAAAAGGCCTTCTACCTGGCCACAACCGGCAGACCCGGTCCGGTTGTGGTGGATATCCCCAAGGATGTCCAGGTTAAGGAGGCGGATTTTGTCTATCCGGATACCCTCGATCTACCCGGCTATAAACCGAAGAGCACCGGGCATCCCAAGCAGGTAAAGGCTCTTAAGGCGGCCCTCAAAAAGGCGTCCAAACCGCTTGTCCTCTCGGGAGGGGGAGTGGTGTTCTCCGATGTGACCGACGAGCTCAACCGCTTTCTCGACCGTTTCGGTATTCCGGTAATCCATACCCTTATGGGCCACGGCGTGTGTCCGGAGAGGGAGGAACTCTACTACGGTCCAATCGGAATGCACGGGTCTCTCTACGGAAACTATGCTATACAGAACTGTGATCTTCTTATCGCCTTCGGAACCCGTTTTTCCGATAGAATAGTCGGAGAGGTTACCGGTTTTGCCCAAAAGGCCAAGATCGTCCATGTGGATATCGACGCCGCCGAGATAGGGAAGAACGTGGGGGTGGATATACCCATAGTAGGGCCACTGCAAAATGTGCTCGAGGAGCTGCAGAAAGAAAAAGAGTACGGCTCATACGAAAAATGGGTGGAGGAGCTTGTGCAGGTAAAAGCGAAACAGCCGCTTAAATACAAAACGACGGAGCTCCTTAAACCGCAGTACCTCATTCAGCTGGCCAACAGGTTTTTCCCGGAAAACACTATTGTCTCCTCCGATGTAGGTCAGAACCAGATGTGGGTTGCCCAGTATTTCAGATTTAGACGTCCCCGAAGATTTCTCACCTCCGGAGGCCTGGGCACCATGGGGTACGGCCTGCCCGCTGCAGTGGGAGCGGCAGTGGGGAACCCCGAGTCCCAGGTTCTTGCAGTTGCGGGGGACGGAGGTTTTCAGATGACCATGCAGGAGATGCTCACGGTAAGGAGATACGGGCTGCGCGTGAAGATCCTGCTGCTGGATAACAGTTTTCTCGGTATGGTAAGGCAGTGGCAGGAGCTGCTCTTTGAAAAACGCTACGCCGGGACGGAGATGAACGACAACCCGGATTTCTGTAAACTCGCAGAGGCTATGGGAATACCCTCGAGGCAGCTGAGCAAGGTAGAAGACGCGGAGACTGTAATGAAGGAGTTTGCCGAAAAAGAGGGGAGTATGCTTCTGCACGGGATTATCGATAAGGGTGAGAACGTATTGCCCATGGTACCCGCCGGCAAGTCCCTGGACAACGTGTTGGAAGAGTTTTAAGAGAGGACGTTTAAAAGAGGAGAGGAGAATGAGTGAACAGGAAGTTTTACGGGATCATACTATAGCTCTTCTGGTGGCCGACCACCCGGGGGTGCTTTCAAAATTGACCAGCCTTATAACCCGGCGGGGTTTTAATATCGACAGCATATCCGCCGGTCCGGCAAAGGGGAAGGGCGTTTTTCGCCTCACTATTGTGGTAAAGGGAGACGACCAGGGCATAGAACAGATTCAGAAGCAGCTCTACAAGCTGGTGGATACGGTAAAAGTGGTCCCCATACACGCTTCGAGAAAGGTGGAACGGGAAATAGGGCTTGTAAAGATAAAGGTGCCCGTCGGAAAAAGGGGCGAAGTAGTTCAACTGGTCAACGTGTTTAAGGGTAAAATACTCGATTCTATAGCCGGCGGCTTTGTGGTGGAAGTTACCGGCAACAGCGAAAAAATCGAGTCCTTTATCGGTATGTTTCAGCCCGAGGAGATAGTCGAGGTTGCCCGGTCGGGAATCGTGGCAATGGATAAATGGGAAAAAAACGGCTCATAAGGGAGCTGGGGCTCCGATCGGAGCACAACTAAAGATTTAAGGAGAAACAAAATGGCGGAGATTTATTACGACAAGGATGCCGATCCGGCAAAACTGGAAGGAAAAACGGTTTCTATTATCGGGTACGGGAGTCAGGGCCACGCCCACGCGCTTAACTTGCACGACAGTGGTGTAAAGGTTGTGGTTGGTCTGAGGGATTCGAGCCCAAAGAAGGGCGAGGCTCAGAGAGCCGGCCTGGAAGTGGTGCCCCCGGCAGAGGCTGCAAAGAGAGGGGATATAGTGATGATCCTTATTCCCGACGAGCTGCAGCCGCAGGTGTACTTAAGGGATATCGAACCCAACCTCGAAGAGGGAAATATGCTGATGTTTGCCCACGGCTTTTCCATCCACTTTCATCAGATCGAGCCGCCGGAGAACGTGGATGTGGCGATGATTGCTCCCAAGGGACCGGGCAGAATGGTGCGAAGGGAGTTTGAAGACGGACGGGGTGTGCCGGATCTGGTGGCGGTGCACCAGGACTATACCGGCACGGCTCTGGAGAAGGCCCTTGCCTACGGAAGGGGAATCGGCGGAGGAAGAGCCGGCATCTTTCGTACATCCTTTAGAGAAGAGACCGAGACGGACCTGTTTGGAGAGCAGGCGGTTCTGTGCGGTGGAGTAACCAGTCTGATGAGGAGCGGCTTCGAGACCCTTGTGGAGGCGGGCTACCAGCCGGAGATGGCCTACTTCGAATGCATCCATGAGATGAAGCTTATAGTGGATCTTATCTACGAGGGCGGGTTCGAGTACATGCGCAGCGGCGTAAGCAATACCGCCGAATACGGGGACTATATTACCCAGAAGAAGGTAGTGGACAAGGAGTCCAGGGATGTGATGAAGGCGGTACTCTCGGATATACAGGAGGGTGTATTTGCCAAAAACTGGATTCTCGAGAATAAAGCCGGTCAGGCTTCCTTTAAGTCGATGCGGGCAAGACACAGGGAGCATCAACTCGTAGAGGTAGGAGAGAGACTGCGGGGAATGATGCCGTGGCTTGAAAAAAAATAGAGTTTTCGCATGCCGCTTCGCGGCAACCGAAACAACGAAAATAGCCGTACTCGGCTATTTTCGTAATATAAAACGGCAACGGAGAGTGCCGGGGAGGAGATACTATGCAGGTAAAAGTCTACGATACTACCCTGCGCGACGGGGCTCAGTCGGTAGGGGTAACCTTTTCCATAGAGGATAAACTGCGAATTGTTCGGGAACTCGATACTCTTGGTGTGCATTACATCGAGGGAGGATGGCCGGGGTCAAACCCAAAGGACGAGGAGTTCTTCGAAAGATGCGGAAAAATGGAACTGAAAAACGCGAAAATTGCCGCCTTCAGTTCTACCAGGGCAAAAAACACAAAGGTAGAGGAAGATAAGACCATTGGAAAATTGGTGGAAAGCGGAGCTCCGGTAGCGGCTATTTTCGGAAAATGCTGGGATCTTCATGTAACCGAGGCGCTTTCCGCCGGCCTGGAAGAGAACCTGGAGATGATACGCTCCTCCGTCGAATATATGAAGAGACACGCGGAAGAAGTAATCTTCGACGCGGAACACTTCTTTGACGGGTATAAAAATAACCGAGTTTATGCTCTTGCCTGCCTGAAGGCTGCCGAAGAGGCGGGGGCGGACTGGCTTGTTCTCTGCGATACCAACGGAGGCACCATGCCCGGGGAGTATCGGAGGATAAGCAGAGAGGTGGCGCAGTTAACTTCGACAAAACTCGGCACCCACGCTCACAACGATTCCGAATGTGCCGTGGCAAATTCCCTGGAGGCGGTATCCGAGGGAGCTCAGATGGTGCAGGGTACCATAAACGGGTTTGGAGAGAGGTGCGGCAACGCAAATTTGTGCAGCATACTGCCTAACCTGTCTTTTAAAATGGGTGTAGAGACGGTACCGAAGGAGAAACTCTCTCTCTTAAAATATGTGAGTCATTTTGTGTGGGAAGCCTCCAACAGGACCCCCGAAGACCACATGCCCTATGTGGGAAACCACGCCTTTGCTCACAAGGGAGGTATCCACGTCTCGGCGGTACGGAAGAACCCTCGAACCTACGAACATATCGAACCGGAACTCGTGGGCAATAAACGGGCCTCCACAATTTCCGAACTCTCAGGGAAAAGCAATGTTCTCGAGAAACTCAGAAAGATGAATCTGCCGGAAGTACCGGATGGAGAACTCGCCGGCCGTCTGGTGGCAAAGGTAAAAGAACTCGAATCGAGGGGGTATCATTTTGAGGGAGCGGAAGCTTCCTTCGAACTGCTTACTGCTCAGCTGATGGGGGAGCTCGAGGAGTGGTTCACCCTCAAGGGGTACAGGGTAATAACCTGGAATAACGGGGACGGAAAGACGTGGTCCGAAGCCACAATAAAAGCCTCTGTACCGGAGACGGTCTCTACACGAATGGGACATCGCGATCCGGTGGAGCACACCTCCGCGGACGGCCATGGTCCGGTGGAAGCTCTGGACAAAGCACTGAGAAAGGTGCTGGAAAAGTTTTATCCCGAACTGCGTACAACCCGGCTATCCGACTACAAGGTGCGTATTCTCAACGAAGAGGCGGGCACCTCCGCCCTAACCCGGGTGGTTATGACCTCGAGTGATGAAGACGAGAGCTGGGGAACGGTCGGTGTCTCCGAGAATATTCTGGAGGCTTCCTGGCAGGCCTTGGTAGATTCGCTTATATACAAATTGAAAAAAAGTGCACGATCCTCCTCTTCCGGAGGATCATCCAAAAACAGGGAGGCGGTACATGGGACGGTACATTAAGTTTTTTGATACGACCTTGAGGGACGGAGAGCAGTCTCCGGGGGCCTCTATGACAATAGAGCAGAAAATCGAGGTGGCCGAGGCTCTCGAGAGTCTCGGAGTCGACAGAATAGAGGCGGGTTTTCCCGTTTCATCACCGGTACAGTTCGAGGCGGTTAAACGGATTGCCTCGGTGCTCAAAAAATCGGCAACCGTCGGCTTGGCCAGGTGTGTGCGCAAGGATATTGATGCCGCATACGAGTCGGTCAAGGATGCGGCTTTTCCCATGATCCACGTGTTTCTGGCTACAAGCCCCATTCACCGTGAGTTCAAACTGAAAAAGAGCAGAGAGGAGATTCTCGCCTCCATCCGGGAGCACGTGAGTTATGCCCGAACTCTTACCGATCTGGTGGAGTTTTCTCCGGAGGACGCGTCGAGGACGGAGCATGATTTTCTCAAAGAGGTAATAGATGCGGCTGTGGAAAGCGGAGCTACCACCATCAATATACCCGATACAGTCGGGTACGCGGTGCCCTGGGAGTTCGGGGAGCATATAGGCGAGTTGATACGGGGAAACCCCAAACTCGCCTCCGGAGATGTGGATCTTTCTGTTCACTGCCATAACGACCTGGGTCTTGCCCTTGCAAACAGTCTGGCGGCGGTACACGCGGGAGCTCAGCAGGTGGAGGTTACCTTAAACGGAATAGGAGAACGGGCCGGAAACTGCGCTCTCGAAGAGCTCGCCATGACACTCTTTGTCCGCAAGGATCTTTTCGACATAGAGACGGGCATCGAACACCGTTACCTTTTTCCCACCGGCAAGCTGCTGCAGAACATCAGCGGCATGATTCTGCAGAGAAATAAACCGATCTTTGGGGAGAATGTCTTTACCCACGAGTCCGGTATCCATCAGCACGGGGTTTTGAGCCATCCGGAGACCTACGAGATTATGAAACCCGAGGATATTGGGAGAGCCACGGAGTCCCTGATAATGGGAAGGCACTCGGGTTCCCACGCCCTCAAGAAGAAGTTGGAGAACTACAATATTAAACTGGAAGATGAGCAGTACAATGAGGTCTTCAAAAAGTTTACCGCAATTGCGGACAAAAAGAAGGAGGTCTTCGACGAGGACCTTTTCTCTATAGTCTCTTCGGTTCTGGGAAGCTACATAGGCGGATACGAGATGGTGTACTTTCATACCTATACCGGCAACACACTCATCCCTTCGGCTACAATTAAACTTGCAGAAAAGGGGGAAGAGTATGTCTCCTCCGCCACGGGGGACGGTCCGGTAGACGCGGTGTTTAACGCCATAGACAAGTGTGTGGGTATAAACGCCCGTCTCGAAGAGTATACAATTCAGGCAGTCGGATCCGGTAAGGATGCCCAGGGACAGGTAAAACTTCTTCTCGAAATCGAGAAAGAGGTGTATGTTGGAAAAGCCTCCTCTACGGATATTATCGAGGCTTCCGCTCTTGCGTATGTAAACGCGGTAAACAGATATGTCTTGAGGAAAAACAACAACGGGAGCAACCCTTTTGGCGGAGAAAGCGGTATTAAGGCACAAAGCCCCGCTCCTTACGAAGAGGATGTATAGAATGGGTAGAGAAAATATCGGCCGCACTATGACGGAGAAACTCTTCTCCGATAAGGCCGGCAGGAACGTGGAGCGTGGAGAGTATCTGCTGCTGGATGTGGATGTGGGTCTGGGGAACGACATTACCGCTCCGGTGGCAATAGAAGAGTTCGAGAAGTATGGGGGCAAGCGGGTTCACGATTCCTCCCGCATAGTACTGGTGGCGGATCACTTTACTCCTAACAAGGACATTAAATCGGCCCAGCAGGTAAAGAGGGTAAAAGTGTTTGCCCGGTGTCAGAGTATAGAGGCCTTTTTCGATGTAGGGGAGATGGGCATAGAGCATGTACTGCTGCCGGAGAAGGGACTGGTAAAGTCCGGAGATCTTGTGGTCGGGGCGGACAGCCACACCTGCACCTACGGGGCTTTGGGAGCTTTTTCCACCGGCGTTGGGTCGAGCGACCTTGCGGGGGTGTTTCTTACCGGAAAGGCGTGGTTTAAGGTTCCCGAGGTTATCGATGTCCGTCTCGAGGGCGAACCGGGTCCCCATGTCTCGGGCAAGGATCTTGTGCTCCACCTTATCTCTCTAATAGGAGTTGACGGCGCTAACTACAGGGCTATCGAATTTTCCGGGCCGGGAGTCTCCCGTCTCACCATGGACGACCGGTTTACCGTAAGCAATATGGCCATAGAGGCGGGGGGCAAAGCGGGAATCTTCCCGGTAGACGAGCGAACCGTCGCGTGGGAAAGGCTCAGGGGAATCGAGGTGGAGCACTTCGGGCCCGACGATAACGCCCAATACGACAGGAGCCTGACCATCGACCTCTCCTCCCTCGAACCGACGGTAGCATGCCCCTATCTCCCCTCCAACGGGAAAACCGCGGGAGAGCTGGAAAAGGAGAATATATCCCTCGACCAGGTGGTAATAGGCAGCTGTACCAACGGGAGAATAGAAGATATGCGAGAGGCCGCGGCTATTCTCAAGGGGAAGAAAATTGCGAAGGGCCTGCGCTGCATCATCCTGCCGGGAAGTCAGGATGTATACCTGAGAATGATAAAAGAGGGTATAAGCGAAACCCTTGTAGAAGCGGGATGTGCGGTTTCGACACCCACCTGCGGTCCATGTTTGGGGGGACACATGGGAATTCTCGCGGAGGGAGAGATCGCTCTTTCAACTACCAACAGGAATTTTGTGGGCAGGATGGGGCATGTAAAAAGCTCCGTATACCTCGCCTCTCCGGTAGTCGCCGCGGCCTCTGCGCTTACCGGCCGCATAACTTCTCCGGACAAAGAGATAATAGACAAACTGAAAGACGCGGCAATTCGAGTAAGAGGAGAGGAGAGATGAAGATTACAGGAAAAACTTTTGTATTCGGGGACCATGTAAATACCGACGAGATTATCCCTGCACGGTACCTCTCGTCATCGGACCCCGGGGAGCTTGCCCTGTACTGTATGGAGGATGCGAGGGAAGGATTCGGAAAGCGGGAAGACTTAAAGGGCAGCATTATTGTCGCCGGAGAGAACTTCGGCTGCGGTTCCTCGAGGGAGCACGCTCCAATTGCAATAAAGGGAGCCGGTATAGCCTGTGTGGCGGCCAAGAGTTTTGCACGAATATTTCTGCGCAACAGCATAAACATAGGTCTCCCGATAGTGGAACTGCCCCCGTCGGTAGAGATTTCCGAGGGAGATACCCTTACCGTCGATCTTTCCGCGGGAAATGTTATTAACAATACGACGGGAAAGGAGTATTCCGTCTCCATGTACCCCGATTTTCTAAAGAAAATTGTGGAGTACGGGGGGTGGCTTCCCTACGCGTCTAAAGAGCTGGCTGAAAAACGGGTATTTGAGGAGGTCTCGCATGAATAGAGGAGAAAGGGCCACCTCCGGGGCAGATACATACACGGTTGCTGTTCTTCCGGGAGACGGGATAGGGCCGGAGGTAATGAAGGAGGCCCTGGGGGTCCTCGACGCGGCGGGTCGGAGGTTCGGGTTTTCCTGCAAAAAAACGGAGGAACTTATAGGAGGCGCCGCGATTGATGCTTCCGGTGTGCCTCTCCCGGAGAATACGGTAAGGAGCTGTCTTGATTCGGATGCCGTGCTGCTCGGAAGCGTTGGAGGTCCCAAGTGGGATACCCTGGAGCCGGCGCTCCGTCCGGAACGGGGAGGTCTCCTGGCATTGAGAAAAGAGATGAAGCTCTACGCCAATCTGAGGCCGGTTAAGCTCATACCCGAGACGGCGGGTCTTTCTCCCCTTAAAAAGGAGAGGCTCGGAGAGGGGGTGGACCTCCTTACGGTAAGGGAGCTCTCCGGGGGTATCTATTTCGGCGAGCCCAAGGCCTATGAGAAGGAGTACGCCCTCGATACGATGATCTACCGGCGCGAGACTGTGCGGAAAATTGCCCGGATAGCCTTTGAGTCGGCCGCCGGACGCAGGGGAAAGCTCTGCTCGGTGGATAAGGCAAACGTGCTCTCCGTTTCGATGTTGTGGAGAGAGATCGTGGAGGAGATGAGCTCTTCCTTCCCGGAAGTGCAAGTCGAACACATGTACGTGGATAATGCGGCTATGCAGCTCATTCTCAACCCCTCCAGGTTCGATGTTATCTGTACCGGTAATCTATTCGGGGATATTCTCTCCGACGAGTCCGCCGCCCTTGCGGGATCCCTGGGGCTGCTCCCCTCGGCTTCTCTAGGCGAGAAGGTGCATCTCTACGAACCGGCAGGCGGCTCTGCTCCCGACATAGCGGGAAAGGGCATCGCCAATCCGATGGCCCAAATTCTCTCGACCGCCATGATGTGCCGGTACAGTTTTGGGCGTACCGACGCCGCGGATGCAATAGAGGCGGCCCTTATGTCCCTCCTGCGAGACGGTATAAAAAGCGCCGACTTGTGCGAATCCGGGGAAAAAGCGGTATCTACCGAAGAGATAGGAGAGGAAGCTGCCCGGAGAATTGCAGAAAGCGGGTAGCCTGGGCACTCGCAATTTTTTTTCGTTTTCATTATACTCCCCGGCAAGGCCTCCCGGCTGAGAACCAAAACGAGAGAGGTAGATATGAACAGAATACTTGAAAAGAAAAAGCTGGCCGAAGAGGTGTTTCAGCTGCGTATAGAGGCGCCGCTCATAGCCGAAGAGAGAAAGCCGGGCCAGTTTGTCATTTTAATGAAGGATTCCGAGTTCGGAGAACGTGTTCCCCTTACAATAGCGGATGCGGATAGAGAGGAAGGATCCATCACGGTGATATTTCAGACCGTGGGGAAGACCACCCATGAGTTTTCCCTTCTCGAGGAGGGGGACAGCATAGCAAATGTGCTCGGACCCCTCGGGCAACCGACTCATATAGAGAAAGTAGGTACCGTGGTGTGTGTAGGCGGGGGTATAGGGGTAGCTCCGATGCATCCTATTGCACAGGCAATGAAGGAGGCGGGTAACAGAGTAATAATCATAATGGGAGCCCGCACAAAGGAACTGATGGTTATGGAAGATAAAATGAGGGCGATAGCGGATGAGCTTATTATCGTTACCGACGACGGCTCCTACGGAAGAAAAGCCCTGGTTACCGAACCGCTCAAAGAGCTCTGCGAGAAGGATACGCCGGATTTAGCGGTAGCCATCGGTCCTCCTATTATGATGAAATTCGCCGCAGAGACAACCCGCCCCTACGGAGTAAAAACC
>JBKHFZ010000092.1:0-10891 GCA_046539925.1 Spirochaetaceae bacterium | reverse complement strand
TTTGGAGGTAATTCTCATTTTGGAAGACTTAAGTCTTCCAAAATGAGAATTCCTGATTTATATCCATTCTTGCTTGCAAATACTTGTACGGTGGTTTATACAGAAAAGCGGAAGGGTGTAAAAAGTTGACTCTCCGCCTAATGGAGGCTCGGGCTTATGGCAACCAGAGAACAAAAAATACGGGTAGGTTTGTTTTTTCTCATCGGCGTCGTTCTTATTGCGGCCCTTTTTCTCTTTGCTATGGGAAGAACTCTCTTTGAAGAAAAAAAGACCTACTACATAAAATTCAGGGATACCTCTGTAAGCGGTCTTGGGGTGGGAAGCAACGTAAAGTACCACGGTATTGCCGTTGGAGAGATAAAAGACATCAGTGTAAGCGGAGAAGATATAGGAGATGTGGTGGTAACCATCGCGGTAGATGAGGATACTCCCATAAAGGAAAACATGAAGGCCAATTTGGCTATGATGGGCATAACCGGTTCAAAGCAGATCGAACTCTCCGGCGGCACCAACCAGGCAAAGGATCTTCCCGAGGGTTCGACCATCGAAGCCGGCTCTTCCGCCCTTGCCGATATTACCGGGGACGCGCAAATAATAGCCGATAAGGCCGAACTCCTGCTGAACAATTTGAATAATTTTGCAAGCACGGCAAACCAGGAGGCCTTCTCCGATATTCTTGCCAACATCAACTATCTCCTCGATACCAATTCAGATAAAATTTCTCAAACCCTGGATAATGCTCAAGAGATTACTCGCGATCTCAATTACGCCTCCGAGGATATTCGGGAAACCTCCCTGGAGCTGAGAGAGCTCGTCGAGAGAGAGGAGATAGACCGTATTATCGAGAATCTCCTTTCGGTTACCGAAGCATCGGAATTGTTGGTTGGAGATGTGAGAAGTTCGGTGCGGCCGGAAAAACTGGATGAGATAACCGACAATATTACCGAGTTTACCGACATGATGAAGGGAGATGAGACAAGAGGACTGTTGGAAGATACAAGCGACATTCTCGTAGAGTTGAGAAAGATACTCGAACAGACCGACGAAACCTCCCAGGTAGTCGATATGACGGTGTTGAGGAGCAGCAGAGATCTTGTAGAGGCCATAAGAACCCTGGGAGAGACCATGAAAAACCTCAACGAGTTTTCCAGGATAATTAGCGAAGATCCCTCGAGATTAATAGAGTTTTAGGGGGCTGCAGATGAGACGATCCACCTATGCTGTTCAATATGTATTAATGGGGGTTACCCTGCTCTTGTTTTTGGGCTGTGCGTCGACACCCCAGGAAGAGAAGTACTATTATACCCTAAGATACGACTCTCATGGAGAGAAATCGGAACTCGTGCAGACTGAGCCCGTGGATATAAGCGTGTGGGTGCGTCCGGCGTCGATCTCGAGGACCTACGATAGAAAACAGATTGTCCTGCGCCATTTCGGACCCCGTATATCTTACCTGGAGAATCATCTCTACGCCAACGACCTGGAAGACAAGGTACCGGAACTCATTTTGAGGAGGCTAAACGCGTACAAGCTCTTCGAGACGGCCCGATTGGACTTTCCCTACAGCCGTCCGGATTATGAGCTTATTCCGACAATAACTGCCCTGGAATTCCTCCGGGGGGAGGGTAAAGCGGAGGCGGTGCTCCACGTGCGTTTTGAACTGCGGCAGTTCTCCGGGGCTAACCTGGTAACCACCGAAATAGAGCGGAATATACCGGTGTATGACCGAAGCATAGACTCCTTTGTGCAAGTGGTAAACGAAAGCCTCCTGGAGTATACCGATTTTTTTGTGCAGGATGTGCTTGCCCAATTCGACCTCGCAGAGCCACGTTCGGCGGAAGGTAAAACGGAGCTTGAGTATATAGATGAAGATACTAAAGAGCAGTACGGCCAGCTTCTTCTTCCTGACGTGTTTGAAAACAGGGATTTGCCGTTTTACAGTATTATCGGAGAGGATAACGAGGAGCAGATGGGCGAGTTCGGCACTCCTGTTGAACTCCCGGTGGGACGCTACAGTATTAGATACGGCACCGGCGGTGAAAATACAAAGATGCGGCGTACAGTTACCATCCGCGAGGGGTATCGTACCATAGTGGAACCCGACTACGGGGGGCTGACTGTTGAAATAATTACACCAAACGGACGGCCGGTGGAGTTGCCCTACGAGATTTTTCATGCCGAGTCGGGAAATTCCTACGGCACCGGCTACTCTGTAGAGAGTGTGGCCGAATGGGAGACCCCAGTGTGGGTTCTGCCGGCGGGGAGGTACAAGGTCATTCTCAATAACCTTCCCTTTAATACGAACAGGGATTTCTCTTCGGTCTACGTAGAAAAGGCCAAGGGCAATATTCTCACCATTACGGTGGAAGAGGTGGAAGCCGGAGATTACTACCGGGTTGTGGGAGGGGGTGTGGTAAAGGAGCCCCTCTACTCCGACGAGGAAGACCGGTGGGTTCTCTCTTCCAGCATTGCCGGTAATGTTACAGGAACGGTAAATAACAGGGAGTTCTTCGACGACTACAGCACCGGGTATACCGTAAACGGCCTGCTTCGAAACCGACTCCGGTATGAATACGAGCCGGTTAATTTTACCCACCACAACCTGCTGGAAATCGGTCTTACCCGAAGCGGGAGCGGCAATTTTGAGATAACAAGAGATACCCTGGAGGTGGACTCCACACTGGTGCTGGACCTCCTGCTGAATCTTGGGTTCTACTTAAACGCGGATGTGCAGAGCCACCTCCTGAACAGCTACTACTACCATTCCGACCCCTCCTTTGAATATATAAAGAAGGATACCGCCGGGAAAAAATTGGCTAGCGGGTCTTTCGAGGATGAAAAGGTAAAAACCGCCGTTCCACTGCTGCCGGCGGAGTTCCGTGAGGGGACGGGACTGCATGTAACTCTTGTGAAAAAACCTCAGGTAGAATCAAACGCCAGGCTCGGTTTCGGACTGCGCCAGGATATTTACGGTGACTCCTACTCTGTAAAAGACACCTCAAGCGATACGGTGGTTCTCCAGCAGGAGGAAAACGAGTACACTACGGGACTGGAATCCTCCTTGTACCTTTCCGCTCAGGTTTTACGGAATATTAGGTACTCTACCCGGTTTGAGGCTTATGCACCTTTTACCGATTTAGAAGAATATTCCCTCGAGTGGTCTCATGAGTTGCAGTTCTCCTTTGCGAGAAACATCTCCATCGACTACAGAGCTTCGCTCTACAACACAACAACTCCGGAGGGGGATGGGTATATAGGTTCCGACCACGGGGTCTACCTGCGATTCTCCACAATCTACAGGATGAGTTTCTAGGATGGGTGTAAAGATTGAGGACTCCCGTATCCTTCTGTCGGGGGAGCTGACAAAGGAGAGCGTTCCACCCCTGTTCAGGCGTTGGCGAAAAGAGGGCATTCCCAAAGATATTAAAGCGATAGATCTTAACGGAGTTACCCTGTTAGATACAAGCGGTGTCGCTTTGGTGGAGTGGATGAGGGATACCGCCGGGGAGGAACCGGAAATCCTGTATAAGGAGTGTCCCGGAGAGATTGGAAAACTGCTCGATGAGTTTCTCATCTCCCCCCGCGCAAGAGAAGTTTCCAAAGCCCCGCAGGAATCCCTTTTTGAAGAGACGGGAGGAAGGCTTTTCGGTTTTGTCAAAGGGATGAGGGGGTACATCCTTCTTACTGCCGAAATATTTTACTGGTCCGCAGCGGGCATTTTTTCCGCCGCACAGCGGCGGAAACACTCCGTACTCGAGCAGTGTCGTATAATCGGGATCGAGTCTCTGCCCCTGGTCGCGCTTCTGTCGATTATTATAGGTGTTATCCTGTCCCTGCAGGGGGCCATCCAGCTGCGGACATTCGGGGCAAACATCTATGTAGCGGATCTAATGGCGGTTTCCATGGTTACCGAAATGGGGCCGATGATGTCCGCCATCCTCGTAGCGGGGCGCAGCGGCTCGGCGATAGCCTCCGAGGTGTCCACGATGAAGGTATCCGAGGAGATAGAGGCGCTCCAGGTAATGGGAATAGACCCAATACGCTATGTAGTGGTACCGAAGTTTCTCGCTATTACCCTTACCCTCCCCATCTTGGTGGTATTTTCTATCTACCTCGGTATAGGCGGAGGGGTCCTGGTAGGTGCAGCATCCCTCGAGATATCCCCCAACATTTTTATCGCCCGCTCTATGAATGTGGTACATATTATAGACATAACAAAAAGCCTCTTAAAGAGTATCTTTTTCGGATGGGTAATAGTAATAAACAGCAGCTTATTCGGCTTCTCGGTCTCCGGCGGCTCGGAAGAGGTGGGCAAAGCCACTACCCTTGCAGTGGTCTACTCCATAATCGCCATTATTATTCTCGATGCTCTGTTTAGCCTGACAATCCTGATTTAGGGACGGATGACATGGAACCGGTTATTACAGTAAGCAATTTGCACGCGGCCTTCGGCGACCATAAAGTTTTAAATGGGATTTCTCTGCACATTGAACCCCGAACGGTAACAGCGGTTATAGGACCCAGCGGTTGCGGAAAGACAACCCTCCTCAAACACATGCTCGGACTCTACGTCCCGGGGGAGGGCAGCATTAGCGTAGCGGGAACGGAACTTACCACCGCGGGGGAGGAGGAGTTTCGGCGGCTGCGGAAGAAGATAGGCATGCTTTTTCAGAATAACGCCCTCATGGGTTCGGGAACCATTTTGGAAAACGCCGCGGTTCCCCTCGAACAGCACACCGCCCTGCCGGAGGAGCTTATACGGCTCAATATTCAGCGCAAGCTCGAGCTTTTGGGCATCGGCGAAACCATCGATAAAATGCCCGCGGAGCTCTCCGGGGGAATGCAGAAGAGGGCGGCCCTGGCACGGGCTATTGTTATGGATCCGGAGATCCTCTTTTGCGACGAGCCTACTTCCGGGCTCGACCCTATTACCAGCAAAAAGCTTGACGAACTTATAGCCGGTTTGAGGGAGAAGCTCGACATGACGGTGGTTATCGTCAGCCACGATGTGGCGAGTATAGGCCGCCTGGCGGACAAGATTGTCTTTTTGGACAAGGGTACCATCGTCTTCGAGGGAACCTTCGACCAGGCCCTGTTCTCGGAGGAACCGATAGTGGCGGATTTTTTCTCCGAATATCGTACATAGTGGTTCAAACCTTGTGGTATGGGGAAATCCCACATGATTTGAACCACAGCTGAAGAGGCATGGGAACCTTTAGCCTCGATTTATCACTTCCCCCGGCGCACCCACAGTTTGTAGAGCAGGGCCAGTACACCAGTGAGGATGGCGACCATATAGGCTATTGCCTCGAGGGAGAAGAGGTCCACCGCCGCGCCTATCATTAGGGGGATGAGCGCGGCCCCAATATTGGATGCGGCTACCTGGTAGCCGATTATATGGGATGAGTAAGAGGAGCCGGCAACCGCCGGTGTAAGGGTGACGAAGAGGGGAAACATCGGTGCAGCGGCAAAGCCGAGAATGGGGAGGCTGATAAAGGCGGCGGGGATACACCAGGGCTGCAGCAGAAGAAGGGCGCCGGCAACGGAGGTGAGGATCATCGCCCCTATAATAGACCTGCTGTTCCACCGTTTGCCGAACAGGCCGAAGAAGAGTCTTCCTCCGGTAAAGGCCGCCCAAAAGGCTCCCACCCATAGTGCGGCGGTTGCATCCTCGACACCCCTTCCCGCGGTAAGAAGGGTAAAACTCCAGATCCCTACAGACACCTCTACCCCGGTGTAGATGAGAAACAGGAGGATGCCCAACCACGCGGTAAGGTCCAATTTTCCTCTGCCGCCTTTTTTGGGAGGGAGATCCCGGGGTTTCTCCGGTTTAGTCCACTTTTTTCTGAAGAGTACAAAGGTGGCCAGTAAAATGAGCACCAGCAGGAGGGCAAAAAAATAGCCGTATCTCCAGCTCCCGCCGCTGCGCAGGACCTCGCGCATGAGCATAGGCCCGAGCATCGCACCTATGCCGTAGAAGCCGTGGAGGAGGGTCACCTGCTCTTTACTGAAGTTTTTTGCAGCGTACGCGTTTAAGCCTGCATCTATAGTTCCGGCCCCGAGCCCCAGGACAACCGTCGAGCCGACTAAAAGATACCACCGATCGACCAGGGCATACCCCGTAAGGGCGAGGGATATAAGTATGGTACTGCCGATAAGCAGTGTGCCTACCCTGAAGCGATCGCTCAGTTTTCCCGCGTTGATGCTCGAAAAGAAGAAACCGAAGGTAAGGGCCGCCTGCAGAACAGCCAGCCTGCTGAGGGCCTTGCCGAAGCTCCTGCTTATAGAGGGCCAGGAGACCCCCAGCAGCCCGTCGGGAAGACCGAGGATAATAAAGGCGAGAAAACTGATGGCTATGAGTAAACGAGTGGAGGAGAAACGGGTATCTTCCGGATTGGATGCAGCCTTCAAATTGAATTAATACCTATACTATCGACCGTATTCCTGAGGGCTGGAGAGGGAAAGGGGGCGTTGACGCCGATTCCTTCAAATATGTCCTCTTCCATGGCCAGGCGATGGGTCGCACTGCGCAGGTGTGCGGTGAGCTCCGCCAGCCTTCGGAGATTATGGGGAAAGGCTGCGGCAAAAAACTCCTTGACCACTATAGTGGTGCGGTCCTGGTCCGGGTTGGACCAACGGGTAAAACCGGAGATGCCAAGCTGGTCTCGGAGCACCGGGAGGAGATACCGACGGCTGAAGCGGGTAAACTCCTCGAGAGCAATGGTGCCGGTCCTTATATGGTAATAATCGGAGGGATAGATGGACTGCAGCTCGGTAAGCCGGCGAATATCATTGAGATATATCGTGTTAAAGGACATTCTCTCGAGGACGGTGAGAAACCACCCGCTCTCGAAATGATTCCTGAAAATTCCCCTTATCTCGTCGATGCAGTTGAGAATGGAGAAAGCCCCGCTCTCGGAGTACTTGTTTTCCGCGCTGTCCTGTTCGTTCCACATGTCTGTGTTCTCCCTAATGGGTTTATCGGCACGCAGCGCGCATACTTCAACCTTTAATAACCGCGAGGGGTTCGAGCTTTACGAGGGGCCTTACCAGGTCGGTCTGCGCCGCCATTACCGTGTCTATCTCCTTGTACGCCCCCGCCGCTTCGTCGAGGTCCTTGGTGGTTCGAAGATTGTGGTATATTCCCTTTCGGTCGAGCCGGGCCTGTTCCTCCTTGAGGTCGAGGTTACGCTGGGCGGCCTTCCTGCCCATTACCCTTCCCGCTCCATGGCTGCAGGATTCGAAGCTCTCCGGGTTTCCGAGCCCTTCGACAATATAGCTCGAAGTACCCTGACTTCCGGGAATTATCCCCTTCTGTCCCCTGCGGGCGGCGGTTGCCCCCTTGCGGTGTATCACCACCTCCTTGCCATAGTGGACCTCCAGAGCTGCAAAGTTGTGATGGATATTTACCGTCTCCAGATAGCCCGCCTCTGGGCGGTAGCGTTCCAGTATCTCCTGTACCTTCTCTACCATGCGGGCTCTGGAGGCCGCGGCAAAGCGCTGGGCATACTCCATCGCCTCAAAATAGTTCCGGCCCTCCTCTGTATCGAGGAAGAGCGGCGCGAGCTGTGTATCGGGAAGATCGAGCCCCTTCTTCTCCGCCTCGCTTCGGGCACTTTTGCCGAACTCCTTTGCAATAGTGTAGCCGAAATTTCGGCTGCCCGAGTGGAGCATTATCCAGACATGCCCGTCGTCCCCCTTCTGCAGTTCGATAAAGTGGTTGCCCCCGCCGAGGGTGCCTATCTGGCGGCGAGCCGACTCGAGCTCTCTCTGCACCACGGGAATATCCGGCGCCCCAGAGAAGCCCTCCCACGGCTGCGCTGTTTTATGGTGGGAGAAACCCGCGGGGATCTCTTTCCGAATCGCCCTGCTCAGAGGATCGAGTTCTCCGGGGGCAAAGTCTTCAATGTCGGTCTGCACCGCGATCATCCCGCAGCCGATATCCACTCCAACGGCGTTTGGAATTACCACCTCCTCCGTTGCCAATACCCCGCCTATAGGCATCCCGAATCCCTCGTGGGCGTCGGGCATTATCGCAATGTGGCCGAAGGCCCACGGCAGGTCCGCGATGTTCTTTGCCTGCTTCAAAGCCCCCTCTTCGATAGTATCGAGCCAGAGCTTTATCGGTATCCTTTGGGAGTGTATTTCGTACATTTTTACCATTCCTCCTTCTCTTTTGCTCCGAGAGCGGGAAGTCTTACAGCCTCATGACCATAGCGCCGGCGCAGAGAGTCGACCGCGTGTTTTACCTTCGGTTTTCGTAAAATCGACAACTCTATCTTCCGCTTATTGGGAAAATCCACGAGGGTGAGGGCTATAAAGAGGGTGAGTAACCCCTGTCCCGGGAGGAACAGCATGGCAATGCCTGCGACAAGAAGAGTAATGCCGGCTGCGTTTCTCAAGACCCTCCTTAGCGGGTGAGGAGAGGCGGCTTCCCTCAAAAAGTAGTCCGGGGGCAATCTCACCAGGAGAATCGGAATAGCCACAAGGGTTCCTGCAAATGCAACGGCGGAAAAACCGCCTATAACACTCAAGATAATCGGATTGGCGAGAAAAAGGTCGATAAGACTTTCCAGCACCTCATTCATGAGTAAATTCTTACATCTATCTCCTGTTTTCTACAAGAGAGCAGAGGGGGCCTCTTCTTTTGCTCCGGCAAAATTGTCTTAATAGTACTTTTTACCACCTTCGAGGGGGGTAGCGGAAGATGCAGCCGGGCCGCCGGCGGAGTGTGAGCGGAGCCGGAAGAAGGCCCGGGAACCGGCGGCGGGAGCCGCCGGATGCAGCTGCAGCGAGGGGGGTGGTGGGAGAATCTCCTGAGCTATACCCTGTCTAATATTTTTCGGCGGTTGTAATACCCCCCCTTGGAAAAATGCTTGTAAAAATGCTCGATTCTGCAAATTGCACAGCCGAGGGCTTACTGCTATAATGGGTTTATCGAAAGCGCACTGACTTTGACAATTGAAGGGGGAAATTATGTTTATAGGACATATCGACGAAATAGAGAAGAAGGAACCCGATGTACCCGGAATCAAGGGGGTTACCCAGCAGATTCCCATTGGCCCAAAAGAGGGCTGGGAAGACCATGTGATGCGTGTATTTACCGTGCAGCCCGGAGGTCATACTCCAAAACACACCCATCCCTGGCCGCACATTAACTACGTTCTCAAGGGCGAAGGAGTTCTCCATCACGACGGGGAAGAGTCTCAGGTCCGGGCAGGTTCGGTGGCATATCTTCCCGGCGGAACACACCACCAATTCGTCAACACCACAGATAGCGAACTCTCCTTTATCTGCATTGTTCCCAAGGAGGGGGCGGGCTGAAAAATCAGGATCGAACCGTTATAGCCGCTCGGCATATTCATAAGACCTATGGTTCGAACCATGCGGTCGACGATGTGGGGTTTACAGTGGAGCGGGGGACCTGCGTAGGGTTTCTCGGCCCCAACGGCGCGGGGAAAACCACGGTTATGAAGATCCTCTACGGAAAGGCCGAGCCGGATCGCTCAGAGGAGACCCGAATCAGCGTCTTTGGCTACGATCCGCGCAAAGAGCAGCTGCAGATAAAGCAGCTCTCTGGGGTGGTAACCCAGGAGGACAGCCTCGACGAGGAGCTGAACGTGGTTCAAAACTTGCGGGTCTACGCCAGGTTTTACGGCATAACCGGCCGCAAAGCCGCTTTGCGTATAGACGAACTGTTGGAGTTTATGGAGCTCGGCGAGAAAAAGCGCTCCCGCATCAAGGAGCTCTCCGGGGGGATGAAGCGCAGGCTGGTAATCGCCAGGTCCCTTCTCGGAAAACCCTCTCTCCTCATCCTCGATGAGCCGACCACCGGTCTCGACCCCCAGGTACGTCAGCTTATATGGGATCGGCTGCATCACCTAAAGCGGGCCGGTGTTACCATTCTCCTGACCACCCACTACATGCAGGAGGCGGCACAGCTCTCCGACAACCTCGTGATTATGGACCGCGGGAAGGTGCTTCTCACCGGTGCCCCCGACAGGCTCCTCTCGGAGGAGATAGAGCCGTATGTGTTCGAGCTGAAAAACAAGAGCCGCTCCGACGAGCTGGAAGGGACGATGGAGCGGCTGTCGCAGGGGGAGGAGGTTCGCCGGGAGGAGTACGCCGAACGGGTGGTGTACTACTCCCACAACAGCGGGATGTTCAACTCTCTCGTGGGCGGGCTATCTCCCGGTGAGTATCACATTCGTCAGTCCGACCTGGAGGATCTCTTTTTGAAAACCACGGGGAAGAACTTGAATGAGCTTCAGTAGCCTTTTTGTATGGGAGGGAGCTGTATGAGCAGCAGTGAGGGTGCCGAAACCGGGGTACAGGTTTTTCCGGAGATCAAGCGCAAGGATGTAACTCGGCCTGGGCTGGCCTCTCGGCTCTACGCAGTGTGGTACCGCCATGTGCGGGTCTACGCCCGCAACCTCATAAGCAACGGGCTGCCCCCGTTTCTCGAGCCCCTGGTGTTTCTGGTGGGAATCGGGATGGGGCTCGGTGCCTACCTCAGCACGATGGAGGGGGTGCCCTACCTCGAATACCTCGCCACCGGCCTTCTCATGACCACGGCGATGTTTACCGCGGCCTTCGAGTGCTCCTTCGGCACCTTTATCCGCCTGGAATACGAGAAGGCCTACGACGGGATGCTCGCGGCACCTATTACGGTCTGGGATCTCCTGGTCGGGGAGATTCTCTGGGCCGGAACCAAGGGCTTCTTCTTTACCCTTGCGGTGCTCTTGGTAATCTACGCCTTCGGTATTGTCCCCATCGGCCTCTCTCTGCTCACGCCGTTTATTGGCTTTTTTACCGGTACCATGTTTGCCGCCCTCTCGCTGCTGATAACGAGTTTTGTAAAAAACATAAACCACTTCAACTTCTATTTTTC
>JBKHFZ010000091.1:0-10913 GCA_046539925.1 Spirochaetaceae bacterium | reverse complement strand
ACCTACATAGAGGGAGATGTAAAACGCATCCTCGCCGGGATAAGCTCTTTTGAGCAAAAGGTTCTACCCTCTCTTTTCACTTCGAATCGGTACAGACATCGATAGATACGGCAATCCCCCTCAGTATGATTATTACCGAAATAATGCTCAACTCGCTCAAATACGCTTTTCCCCGGCAAAAAGCAGGAGCTATTGAGGTCTCTTTTATCAGAGAGGGTCCGGAGTACGTTCTCCGTGTTCGGGACAACGGCACCGCCTACACAATTGTTTTCCCAAAAAGACGTATAGAGGCTTGACAAAAGATATATCTTCTTATATATTAGTAATCGTTACGATTTATATGAGGGAAATATGACCGCAACGAGAAGAAGCAAACAGAGAGAACGCATACTCGAGTACCTTGAGAGCACAACCTCCCATCCTACCGCTCAGAATATATACGAGGCGCTTCTGCCGGAGTTTAATTCCCTCAGTCCGGGAACGGTTTACAGGAACCTGGGGATTCTCGAAGAGAAGGGGCTTGTCCGAAAAATTCAATACGGAAGCACCTTCGACAGATACGATGCCGTAACCGAGACTCATTACCATTTTATATGCCGTCTATGCGGCAGGGTCTACGATGTTCCTGTAGGTGTAGCTAAAGAGCTGGAAAAGAGAGCAGCCTCATCTACCGAACATAAGATCGAGAACCACAGGGTTGATTTTTTCGGTGTCTGTAAAGAGTGTCTTGCAAAGAATAAGGAAGGCGAAGAGGTGGAAAAGCCCGATACGGGCCGATAGAAGAGGGGATAAAGGTTATTTTTTTTATCAGCAATTAGTAATCATTACGATTATTATAATATTTTAACAAGGAGATGCATTATGGAAAACAACATGCCGCTATTGGGAGACAAATTCCCGGAACTCACAGTCAAAACGACCCACGGAGAGAAGAAGCTTCCCGAAGACTACAAGGGAAAATGGTTTATCCTCTTTTCCCACCCGGGAGATTTTACCCCCGTCTGCACCACCGAGTTCTACTCTTTCGCAAAAATGGCGGATGAGTTCAAAAAACTCAACACCGAACTCATCGGCCTCTCCATCGACCAGGTCTTTAGTCACATAAAGTGGACAGAGTGGATCGAGGAGAACCTCAACCAGAAGATTCCCTTTCCCGTTATTGCCGACGATATGGGAAAGGTTGCACAGACGTTGGGGATGCTCCACCCGGGAAAAGGGACAAACACCGTCCGCGCCGTCTTTATCGTAGACCCCAAGGGTACCCTGCGGATTATGCTCTACTACCCTCAGGAGATCGGCAGGAACATGTCCGAAGTGTTAAGGTCCCTGCAGGCCCTGCAAACCTCGGATAAAAACGGCGTTGCCCTTCCTGCAAACTGGCCTAACAACGAACTTATCGGCGACCACGCCATAATTCCTCCCGCCGCCGACGAAGAGACGGCTGCCAAACGGAGAGGGCAGGACGGCTGCTACGACTGGTGGTTTTGCCACAAAAAATTGTAGACTCCACAGAGCTTTAATTAAACAGCCCTCTGCGTAAGCAGCGTGTGGTTAGACGAAAAGCCCGTCTTTTTCAAAGACCCTATCGGTCAAAGGGAGAAGGCGGGCATTCCATTTTTGATTCCATTTTTGGGTATCTTGACATATACCCATCTTCCCGTTATCTTATGAGCATAATGTTTTTGTCGCTTTTGGGGGTGTAGCTCAGTTGGCTAGAGCGCGTGAATGGCATTCACGAGGCCGCGGGTTCGATTCCCACCACCTCCACAATGTATTCAGTTTTCGCATGCCGCTTTGCGGCAACCGAAACAAAGAAAATAGCCCTTCGGCTGTTTTCTTGATATTAAAAGGCAGCTATGAACAGTAACGGCTCACACCCCGAAGGCCTCGATCCGCAAATTGCCGATCTTATGGGCATAGACGAGGAGGAGGACAGCCCTCCCGACTTTGGGGACCTCTTTGGAGAGAACGAAAGCACCGGCTCTAAAGAGCCCGACGACGAGCCGGATCTGACAAAAGAGAGCTTTCCCGAGATACACACCCTCTACTCCGATACACCAAACCCGATATTCTCGTCAAAAGAGTACTACAAAGAGGCTCTCTCGGGAGAGGGAGAAGAAGCCCAGCGCATCCACGGACTGCTGGCAAAGTTTCTCAACACCCAGGATAACAAGGAAAAGTCCGCGTATAGGCAAAAACTGGTGCCGGCCTACTGGAATTTGGCTGCAAAAATTGCAAAAAAGATTCACACCAAGCTCGGGGAACCAAAAAAATACCTTCTTCGCTTCGGTTTTTTGCTGCCCACCGTACTCACCAAGGAGCAGCGGGAGCTTATCTCCAAGGTAATAGACGAGAACGCCACGGGCGAACCTGTACATTACGTAGACGAGTGGCTCTATAAAGTGGCAACGGGACAGATAGGTCAATCCGCCCAGGACGAAGTAAAAATGAGCCAGAAAAATCAGTCCGAAAAGGTGCTGATTCAGGTGGAAAAAGCCCGGGGCAACAAAAAAACCCAGACGGGGATGATCCAAAGCAAAATGAACGACCTCGAAGCTCTCGAGGAGGCGTTTATAGATAAGGCGAAGAGCCTTCACGACCATAGACCCATGCCGGAATACGACGGTCTCAAAGCTCCCTACACCCCCGAGCAGAAGAGCACCATGGGAGATATGGGACAGTTTATTAAACAGATGCTCTCTATAGACAACGAGATAGTCTCCCTGTACAGCGAACTGAGGTCGACCGACGAGCAGCTAAAGAGACTCGAAGAGCAGGCCGAGGGCCTCGGCGCCTCCTTCCAGGTGGACGTAAAAACCATCTCCGCGGAGTTTAACACGGTAAGGCAAATGACAAAAATGTGCGCCGGCCGTCAAGGGAACCACTTTCCCATCCTCATGAAGCAGTATTTTCGTCCCATGGCGGACGCCCTGGGTACCCGGGAGAACGTTATCCGGGAACTGGACCGTGTCGAAAAAATCGATCCGGAGGCTTTTGTCCGGGTATTCCGGCAGCAGGCCAACAGAATTGTTCCCCATATTATCCTCGTCCCAAGTTACGGCGACAGAGGGGTCTGCTGGGAGCCCTTCGAAAAGTACAACCGCGCCACCAGCCGGGGGAGGGTTGCCGTCCCGATGTACCCCAAGGATCTGCGCACCGCCGTTATCTCCGCGGTGGGAGACCTCAGGTGGCAAACGGCAAAAGAGAAGGCCCAGCACTACTGGATGGAAGAGGGGCTTACCGGCCGCTACTACCAGTGGTTTACGGACAGAAAAATGAGGGGAGATGTAAAGGAATACTTTATTCAGGACTACATACTGTGGATAAACAAAGAGAGCGAAGGTACCCAGAAACTGGACAGGGAGGTCCGCAAAATTTTCTGGAGGTACATCCCCTTTCCCCAGGAGATCAAGGACAAACTGCGCACCCACGGCTATGTCTACGAAGATCTCTACAAAAAGGATATTAACAGGTCGATGTCCGACGGTTATTAGAAACCGCTTACTCCTTCTTCCGGCTAAAGATGGGATGAAAATAGCTTTCCATATCTATCTTTTTTGAGATAAACCCCACCAGACGGTGATAGATAAAAAAAGCACCCCCAATGGATACGACAAAGAGAAGCAGAAATATGACACTCGCCGCACCCTCGCTTACCGATTCCCCTACAAACACACTCAAGAGAGCCAAACCCAACGTCAATATTAATATCATCAAGATAATATTAAGAACCGTGGCCCCAAGAATAAACAGAACCGTATTTACCTTTTTGTTCACTACTCCTCCTTTCCTCTCTGTTCGACGAGTAGAGAGGCCATGAGCACTATTCCCGCCACTACAACACTCGAATCCGCCACGTTAAAAGTGGGCCACCTTTCCATCCCCAAAAGCCCGAATATTTTTACATCGATAAAGTCCACAACTCCATCAGGCCGGAGAATTCGGTCGATAATATTTCCAATCCCCCCCCCGATAATGCCTGCAAAGGCCCAGCGCTGCAGCAGCGAAAAATCATCGCTCCTTACATAGTAGACGAGGAGAAGCAGCAAAAAAACCGCAGGCAGAATGGTAAACAGGGCAAACCGGACATTATCCGGCAAGTTCCGACCTATGCTGAAGGCTATAGCCGTATTTCGCGTATGAATGAACCTGAGCACCCCGTCGAAAAAGGAAGCCCCCACGGTATACGGTTCTATCCACTTTACTATCAGTATTTTGCTTACCTGATCGACAAGCACAATGAGGGGAACAAGAAACAGGGGTGTTAACCTGTTTTTCCCAACCACTCTATCCTCCAAAACCTCTGTTCCACTCACCCTTACAGTCCCGTAGGTACGTCGATAAACTCGGTCTCTATACCCGTATCTGCGGCGCATTTTTCAGCCAGCAGAGAGGGTCCGTAGGTCTCGGTAGTGTAATGACCACCGGCTATGAGGTGTATCTTCCCCTCCTGGCAGGTGTGGTAGACTTGGTGGGAGAGTTCGCCGGTAATAAAGAGGTCCATCTTCTCCTCTATAGCCTGCCCCACCTCCTTGTCCGCTCCTCCGGAGATAACTGCGACCCTTTTTACGGTATCCGGCCCGAAGGGAAGCACCCCCAGTGCGGAATTTCTGCTCAGTCCGAGACCTTCGAGCACCGCCTCAAGACTCAAGGGCTTGGGTAATTCCCCCTTAAGACCGATGGAGATACCATGATAGTCGCCGAAGGGGCTTATGTTCTCCAATCCTATCTGACGCGCAATGCCCGCGTTGTTGCCGAAATCGGGCTGCATATCCAGGGGCAGGTGCGAGGCGTACAGGGCAAGCCCGTGCTCCATAAGAAAGCGGAGCCTCTCGTAGTGCCCCTCGGTAACCGCCAGGGGTTTTCCCCAGAAAAGACCATGGTGGACACACAGCACATCCGCTCCGGCCTCGGCGGCGCGCCGGAAGGTTTCCATACACGCATCAACAGCAAAGGCGGCCTTGCGCACCTGTGCGGAGAATTTCCCAACCTGCAGACCGTTCATGGACATGTCGGTACCGCCCATCTCATCTATTGCCATTATCGATCTAAAATAGCTGTCCAAGTCCTTAATATTCATGCTGCCATTATATATATGGTTTTTCGTCTTGACAACGCTTGCGGAGCATCTCTATAGTTCTATGTTATGACTACAAGCACACCCCTCCCACCGGAGGAACTTTTTTTTGACATTACTCCAACCGAGATCAGGGATTTGGAGGAAGAAATACCCGCCGGCGGCATTATAGGCCAGCCGAGGGCTTTAAGGGCCCTGGAGTTGGGAATCGGCATCCGCTCAAAGGGGTACAACATCTTTGTAAGCGGTATATCCGGCACCGGAAGAACCACCTCCGTAAAGAGGATTCTCTCGGACTACTCCCCCTCCGACCCACAACTCCTCGACATCCTCTACGTATACAATTTTATGGACTCCGATTACCCCGAGGCGTTGTACCTGCCCAAGGGAGAGGGCCACCTTTTCAAGGAGAGGGTCCATGATCTTGTTGAGAATATGAAGGAGCTGGTAAAAGCCGCTCTGGAGAGCGAGAGCTATAAAAAGGAGCGCGACCGGCTTATCTCAATAGTCGAGCAGGAGGAGAATCATTCTCTTGCGGAATTCGAGGCGGAACTCGCAAAAGAGGGCTTCCAAATAGTCCATGTTCGGGAAGACGAAGAGCAGACCAGCGACATAGCACCACTGTACAACGGCGAGGCCACCACTTTTGAGCATCTTCAGGAACTTACCGCACAGGGAGAGTTTTCGGAAAAGCGGTGGAACGAACTGAGAGAGCGGTACTACGAGCTGATGGATCGAATGAGCCGTCTGTTCAAGGAGCTCAAAGAGGCCCGAGGGGCGCTGGAAAAAGAGCTGGAAGGGCTAAAGGAGGAGATGGTCCGCCCCGGAGTGGAGGAGGCGGTAGATGCAGTGGCGGCGCTGTACACGGAGGAAAAGATCCGCTCCTACCTCGACAGACTGAAAAAGGATATTCTGGAACACCTTTTTCTCTTTATAAAGGAGCAGCCTAAAGACCCGCAGGGAAACCCTGCCCTTATACGCTACGGGGTCAATGTCCTTGTAGATAACAGGCATACTCAAACCGTCCCCATTATCTTCGAGAACCATCCCACCTACACAAACCTCTTCGGCACCATAGAGTCCAGGATGGATATTCATGGACAGAGTCGAACCAACTTTATGATGATAAAGGCGGGTTCGCTTATCCGCGCCTCCGGCGGTTTTCTTGTACTGGACGCCCAGGACCTCCTCAAGGAGGAGGGGCTGTGGGAACTGCTAAAACGGGCTCTCAAGAACGGTCAGGTGGAGATACAGCCCTCCGAGCAGGTAGTAAGCCTGCAGCACACCCTCATAAAACCCCGCCCCATACGCATGGATACCAAGGTAATAGTTATAGGTACGGAGAACCTCTACGATGTTCTCTACGAAAGGGATTACGATTTTCATAAACACTTTAAAATATCCGCGGAGTTCGACTCCGTAATGCCGAGGGACCGCCATAATACCGCAAAGTACCTCGGTTTTATCAAGATGATCCGGGAAGAAGAGGGGCTTCTCCCGTTTAAGGTAGACGGTACGGCGGGAATTATCCGCCATGGGGTGTTTCTTGCCGAACAGCGGGACAAACTCTCCACACGCTTCTCCCAGGTGGCAGACCTCCTCCGGGAGGCGAACTACTGGGCGGTAAAAACGGGAAAAAACGAGGTGGATGGAGAGGCTGTAGAGGCGGCACTGGAGGAGCGCAAGTACCTTGCCGGCCTGCCGGAAGAGAAAATTCTCGAGATGGTAATGGGGGACGAAATTGTAATCGATGTTGCCGAAACCAAAACGGGTATTGTAAACGGCCTGGCGGTGCACGACAGGGGGTACTACAGCTTCGGTTCTCCGGTGGTTGTCTCCGCCCGCTGCGCTCCCGGGAACGACGGCATTATCAATATAGAAAGAGAGGTGGGGCTCTCGGGAGAAATCCACGACAAGTGGATGCTCATCCTCGAGGGATATCTGCGGAACAAGTACGCCGATACCTTTCCCCTTTCGGTCTACGCGAGTATCTGCTTCGAGCAGTCCTACGGAGAGATAGAGGGAGACTCCGCCTCTGCCGCGGAGGTGTACGCCCTTCTCTCGGCTATAGGGGGGTTCTCCGTCCATCAGAATCTTGCAGTTACCGGCTCTATAAATCAGACGGGGGATATACTCCCGGTAGGGGGCATCTCGGAGAAGGTCGACGGATTCTTTACCGTCTGCGAAAAAGTGGGCCTTACAGGGACTCAGGGGGTAATAATCCCCGAACGAAACAAACCGAATCTTATGCTCTCCAGAAAAACCGTAGAGGCGGTAGAAGAGGGAACTTTTTTCGTCTACCCCATATCCACTATTGATCAGGGGCTCGAGCTGCTTACCGACAGAAATGCAGGGGAGAGAACGGCACGGGGCGAGTTTCCCAAAAACAGCATTAACGCGCTCATCGAATTCCGCCTCAAGGAGATGGCCAACCAGGTAAAGAACTACTCCAGTTAAGTCCTCCTGGACACCGGTACTCTCAAAAATCGGGAAGCTTCTTTCAAAATTCCCATTTTGAAAGAAGCTCTCTTGACTTTCACAATTCTGCCGTTATTATGATCTGTATATACACTATTACAAAAATAGCCGTACCAGGCTATTTTTGTAGTTTCGGTTGCCGCGAAGCGGCCTGCGAAAACTATTACGAAAATAGCCGTACCATGCTATTTTCGTCGTCTCGTGTGCCGCGAAGCGGCCTGCGAAAACTAACTCCTATAGGTGGTTCACATGGCCCAGACAGTTAACAGTGAAAAAGTAAAGAAGGCGGTACGCGAGTCGGTCCCCCTCGCAATAAAGAGCTACACCCTGCCCCACGAGACAGAGCAGAATCTCGAGGAGATCCTCAAGATTTTTCTGCATGAGTTCGGCCAGGACGCCCTCAAGGACAGACTCGCCTACTGTATGAAAGAACTTACCGTTAACGCAAAGAAGGCCAACACAAAGCGGGTCTATTTTAGGGAAAAAGGCCTGGATATTTCCAACCCCCAGGATTATGCGGAGGGGATGAAGAATTTCAAGGAAGAGACCCTCTCTAATATCGATCACTACCTGCAAAAGCAGAAAGAGTCCGGACTCTACATAAAAGTTGTGTTCCACGCGAGCAAAGACACCTTTACCCTAAGCATACGAAACAATACGGAGATATCAAGAAAGGAGCAGATGCGGGTATACGACCGCATAGCCCGTTCGAGGGCCTTCGAGACTATGGAAGAAGCACTCTCCACGGTACTCGACGACACCGAGGGAGCCGGGCTCGGCATTGTTATTCTCGTGCTCATGCTTAAAAAGATGGGCTTGGACGAAGACGCCTTCGACATCGATGTAGAAAACGGCGAGACCGTTGCACGAATAAGTCTCCCCTTTTCGGAGGTACATTTAGAGAACCTCAACTTGCTGAGCGACAAAATTGTCGATGAGATAAACGAACTTCCCCAGTTTCCCGACAACATTATCCATCTGCAGCAGCTTATTAACGATCCCGAATCGGAGATAAACGAGATAGCGAAGGAGATAAGCACCGACCCCTCCTTAACCGGTGATCTCCTCAAGGTGGTTAACTCCGCCCAGTTCATGCTCCCCAAGCGGGTAGACAATATTGTCGAAGCGGTAAAATTGGTCGGTTTAAGAGGGCTGAAAAACCTCCTCTACAGTTACGGAACACAGAAGATCCTCAAGCAGCAGATGAAGTGGTTGTGGGATCACTCCTACAAAGTCGCCTTTTTTGCCTACCAGCTGGCAAAAAACTTCAAGCGAAAAAAGGAGCTCACCGACGACACCTACGTGGGAGGAATTCTCCACGATATGGGGAAGATCATATTCTCCGAGGTGCATCCCCACCTGCTCGACAAGATAGGCAATTTCTGCGAAAACCGGGGAATAGACCGGGAGCTCTTCGAAGATCTTTCGGCAGGTCTCAACCACGCCGAGATCGGCGGCAGAGTAGCGGAAAAGTGGAATTTCCCCTCGAGTCTTATTCAGATTATTCGCTACCATCACGACCCCATGGATTGCGATCGGGAACACACCGATGCGGTGTACACCGTCTATCTGGCAAACGCTCTGGTAAATATGGAAGAGGGTGAGATAACCTACGAACAGCTCAACCCTGCCATACTCGCCGACTTCGGTATAAAGGGGGCAGAGCAGATCGAAATGATCCGCGAGCGGCTCTCTACCGCCTTTGAAAAAGAGACGGAGCGCAAAGAGCGAATGTAGAAACGGCGTGGATGGGCGGATGTATAGAGGAGCCCTCCGATCTTCTATTGACTTTCAGGTTTTATTATATTACATTTCTTATACATAAAAAATATAATATCTGGAGGTCATCCATGGCTGTAGTACTGTATACAACCCCCTCCTGCGGGTATTGCAGGAAAACGAAGAACTACCTGCGGGAAAGAAAGGTCAAATTTACCGAGCACGACGTAGCGAAAAACCAAAAAAAGGCAAATGAGATGGTAAAGAAATCCGGCCAGATGGGTGTTCCGGTGCTCGATGTAAACGGAAAGATCATCGTCGGCTTTAATCAGCCGGAAATAGAGAAGGCCCTGCATCGTTAGCGTACCGATTACACAGCTTACACAGATTATCGAGGAGCTTTTTAAAACCTGAAAATTTTTAAAAGGCGCCTCTTTTTTAAAAGCAGGAGAGCAGCATAGCCCCTATTAAGGGGTATGAAGATACATTCAATCGAAACAAGAATCGAAGAGAAGATGTTGAAGGTTGTGGCCACCGTCAAAGACTCCGACGGGTTGCAGACGGAGGCCTACCTTCCCGCGAGGGAGACGGCGGCGCTGTTGCCGCGGGAAATTCTGGTGGGAAAAGGGGAGAGCACCCCCTCTTCTCTCTTCCCGCTTTTAAGAGAGCTCCTCGAAAAACTCACCCTCGGCAGGGAGGTTCGGGTGTGGGAGTACGGCGGCCGTGTGTACTGCTCCTTTCCACGCTGGCGGAAAAGCGATATCGCGGCGGCTGTGGACCAGGATACATAGATTCATGTTCCCACAGCGTTGTCGGGAGAGACCCCATAGGCGGCAAGAAAAGAGCTCCAGCGCTCCATCAAAATACCAAAGGCTACCGCTACATTAAGAGAGGCCTTCCCGCCGGCGAGGGGTATGGATACAATACCTCCCTCCTCCTCCGCCCTCGCCCTCGCCTCCGGGCTTACTCCCAACTCCTCGGAGCCCACCACAACAGTGCCCCCCTCAGGGAGGGAGGGGAAACGGAACTCCTCCACAGGAGTTCCTCCCAGTTCCAGAGCAAATATCCTCCCCGCCTCTTCCGTTCCCAGCTCTTCTATGGAACGGAGAGACCAGGGGAGGATCTCCGTACAGCCCATAGAGCTTCGAAGCGCTCGACCGTGGTCGGGACGCGCGGTATATTGAGAGACAAACACGTTTTCCGCGCCAAAGGCCTCCGCGGTTCGGAAGATCGAACCTACGTTAAAGGGGGAGCGAATATCGTCGAGATACACACGGATGGGGAGCACTTGAACCCCCCTGCGGGAGAGCGAGTGAGTTTCGGGGTCGTAAAAATCCCAATCGGCAGGGGTAATGCCCAGTTTTCCCATAAGGGCATATTTTAGATGGTCGAGCCGGCGATACGCATCCGCCTCCGGCCACATCCCGGATATCTCCTCGGCCAGAGCGTATACCCCCTCATCGAGCCGTGGGTCCTCTTTGAGGAGGGAGAGAACATCCCGGACATAGCTTCTCTCCGGTGGAGCATTACCGTCCAAGAGCCTTTCCCACTCTTCTATAAGGGTGACGATCTTCCTCAACCTCGTTTTTTTTGGCAGGGATGCAAGTTTTTTCGGATGTATCATCGGTTTTTCCGGTCC
>JBKHFZ010000090.1:0-11018 GCA_046539925.1 Spirochaetaceae bacterium | reverse complement strand
ATTAGTCCGGTTATCATGACAATCGCAATGGCAATAGGTACAAGATATTTAATGAGAAAATCGTACCATACGCCAATCTTGATTTTGCCGGGATTTGCATTTGCCTGCTCTCTTGTTCTCTTCGCGGTCCATACATAGCCTGCAAAAATAGCGGTTAAGAGTCCGCCTAACGGCAGCAGTATGTTCCCCTGCAGGAAGTCGAGAAAGTCGAAGAACGCCATTCCACCTACAGTGATGTCAACAGCGCCAAGGCTCAAACTGGCGGGAACACCAAGGAGGAAGATCAGCAACCCAATTAAAATGGAAGCCTTTTTTCTGTCCCACTCGTGTTCGTCCACCAGCCACGCGACAACAACTTCCAAAAGGGAGATAGCGGAAGTTAACGCAGCCACGGTAAGAAGCAGGAAGAAGAGCGCTGCAAAAATAACTCCTCCGGGCATCTCCGCAAAAACTCCGGGAAGGGTAATAAAGGTGAGGCCGGGTCCTGAAGAGGGATCTCCCCCGAGGGCGAACACGGCGGGAAAAATTGCGAAACCTGCGAGTACCGCTATAAGAGTATCGAGACCCACAACCCAGCCGGCGTTGTCTCCGACTGTGTCGGAATCTCTCATATAACTACCGTAGGTTATCATACACCCCATACCGAGGCTCAGGGAGAAAAAGGCCTGTCCTACAGCATCGAGAAGCGAATTGGCGGTAAAATTGCTAAAATCCGGTTTCAAGTAAAAGGCCAGGCCCTCTCCTGCTCCCGGTAATGTAATAGACCTTAGTACAAGGATCAACAAGAGTACAAAGAGCGCCGGCATAAGAACACGTACAGCCCGGTCGATACCCTTTACAACGCCCGTTGCGATGATTCCAATGGTAAGAAGCATAAAGACGGCGTGCCAAAGCAGGGGTTCTCCCGCGCTGCTTGAAAGTTCGCCGAAGACTGCTCCAAACTCGGTACCCGTGGTCAGGCTTCCTGTAATCGCCTTAAAGAAATAGGCAACAGACCAACCGCCTACTACCGAGTAGAAGGAGAGGATGACGAAACCTGCCAATACGCCGAGGGCTCCTACAACCCACCATGGAGTATCGGCTGCCAGGGCTTTGAAGGTACCTATCGCGTTCTTGTGCGACTTTTGCCCCAGGGTTACTTCGGTAACAATCAACGGATACCCGATTAACACGATCAAGACCAAATAGATAATGAGAAATGCGGCTCCTCCGTTGGTTCCGGCAAGATAGGGAAAACGCCAGATGTTGCCGAGACCGACCGCGGAACCGGCGGCAGCAAGTATAAATGCTACCCTTGATGTCCACTGTTCTCGTGGTGCTTTCATTCAAGACCCTCCTGTAAAATATATGATTATAACTATAGGCAAAACTATATCATACTATCAATTAGTTACGCCACTATTTTTTTCATTTTTTTTAGTCCCATACCTCTATACATGAAGGGGGATGGAAAAGGTAACCCTGGTTCCCTCTCCCGGTGTACTCGAAATATTGATATCCCCGCCATGGGCTTCTATTGTACTCTTTACTATTGCAAGCCCCAATCCCGTACCCCCCTTCGATGCGGAGTAGAAGGGCTCGTATATTCTCTCGAGGACCTTCGGTTCTATTCCAATTCCCGTATCTTCCACGGAAAAAGCAAGCATCTTTCCATTTTTCGTCACCGACACGGTGCACTTTCCCTCGCTTTTAAGGGCTTTTCTCGAATTCTCTATAAGATTTGTGAGCACCCGGTATATTCTCTGTCTGTCTATCATAGCCCTTCCGTCATAGTCGGTGGTGCACTCTATCTCTATATTCCTGAGGCTCATCCTGCGGCGAGCGAATTCGCAGACCTCTTCCATAAGAGCCGGTATTGCAATCGCTTCTATATCCAGGCGAATCTCTCCCCTGGAATAGTCGAGCAGTTCGTTTGCCAACTGATTGAGATTCTGTGTCTCGAAGCGTATGTTATCGACATACTTCTTCTCTTTATCCTGAAGATTGCCGCTGCTTTTGAGGAGGTCTGCAAAGGCCCGGATAACGGAGAGGGGGTTTCGAATGTCGTGGAGGATCATCGAGGAGAATTTTCCCAGTGTGCCGAGTCTTTCGTTTCTGAGCAGTTCCGCCTGCGCCTCCTTGAGTTGGTCGTAGGCCCTCTGCAGGCGCAGATTCCTCTCTCTGAGGTCCTCTAGAAAGGTCTCATTACTCTTGCGGACCATAGCGCTGAGTGAGCGGACAATAGAGAGAGCTATATGTGAGTTCTCCTCCAAAAGCCTCTGGAACTCTTCGTCGTTAATAAAGAGCATTCTGGTATCGGTCCTCGAAACGACCGTTGCGCTGCGGGGCAGATCGTCCACCAGGGCCATTTCCCCAAAAAGCTTGCCCTCACCGTGTACGGCGAGCATATCCGCCTCCGAACTCTCGTAGTCCTTCCATACCTCCACCTCTCCGCTCATAACAATATAAAAGCGGTCCGCCCTGTCCCCTTCGTTAAACACGATATTCCCGGCGGTGTATTCGGTCTCCCTGCAGTACTTCATTATCTGTCTAATGTCGCCGTCGCTCAGGTTCTTAAAGAAGGGTATATTTCTGAGGAAACTGTAATAGCCTCTCATTTGCTACTCGCCGATAATTTTTATGAGGACTCGTTTTTTTCTTTTCCCGTCAAACTCTCCATAAAACACGGCTTCCCACGGCCCAAGATCGAGATCTCCTCCGGTTATCGCTACTACAACTTCCCGCCCCATAATTTGACGTTTCATGTGAGCATCCGCATTGTCCTCGCCCACATTATGCCGATAACCGCCCTTGCTGTAGGGCGCCAATTTTTCGAGCCACTCCATGTAATCGCCGTGCAGCCCGGATTCGTTATCATTTATAAACACGCTGGCGGTAATATGCATCGCGTTAACCAGGACTAACCCCTCCTGTACTCCGCTCTCTTCAACAGCGTCTCTGACATCATCGGTAATATGTACCAGGTCGTAGCGTTTTTTTGTATTAAACCACAGCTCTTTTCGGTAACTCTTCATATCTCCTCCTCTCCTTGATTATATGAGATACGACAAAAAACATCAAAGCCTCTCTGTTTTGAATTTTTCGGGAAATACCTGTTATCGACCGGCCTGCCGCAAGACAGCAGACGAAACTGATCAATAATTGAGAAAGACCCCTTGACTTCTATCTGCATTGGTATAATATTAATATTATGACCACAGGTCATAATATGACTATGAGTACAATAGCATGAGTACACAAGAGCGAAAAAAAAGAGAACAGCAACAGAGAAGAAGCGGCATACTTGCAGCGGCGGGCGAGCTCTTTGCGGAGTGCGGTATAGAAGAGACCAGCATGAACCGCATTGCAGAGAAAGCCGAGTTGAGCAAGGGCACTCTCTACCTCTACTTCAAAAAGAAGGAGTCTATTGTCTACGAGCTTCTCTACAACTATCTTACAGACCTGAAGGAGCGGGTGCATGAAGCCGTCGAAGGGGGAACTAGTGGGTACGATAAATCCAAGGGCATACTCCATGCCTTCTCCGAGTATCACCACGAGAACGAGGAGTACATAAACCTCGCACGCTACCTCGATTACCAGGTAAAAGCCGTATCCCTTGCCGAAGAAGAGGCGAAGCGCTGTTTTTCCGTAATTGACGACCTCAAACAGACCGCCGTTACGATAATTCGGGAGGGGCAGAGCGACGGGTCCATCCGGAAAGATATAGACCCCGCCCTTACCGCGGCCACAATAGTCCATGTGGTGGAGAGTTTTCTTCTAAAACTCTCCACCCGCAAGCAGGTAGTGGCCGAACGGAGCAATTTCGGTACCCAAGAGCTGGTGGACCATCTGCTCGAACTGCTTCTCTACTCTCTGCGCTAAAAGTACTGGAGGAACGATGAAAAAACTGCTGCACTATCCGCTCCCGGTGGTACTGGCAATCCTGGGACTAACGCTTTTCTTCGGGCTGCAGCTGCCGAATCTAGAGATTAACAACGATATGGAGATATTTATTCCCGAGGACCACCCATCCAGGGAATCCTACAAATCAATGCAGGATACCTTTGGAAGTCAGAGTGTTGTGGGGGTGGGAGTTGAATTTTCGGCGGGCACCGTTTTCGAAACCGACAGGGTAGAGCTTGTTTCGGAACTCTCCTCCCGTATAGAAGAACTCGACTACGTAGAGAGCGTCTCTTCCCTTACCACTTCCGACTACATAGAGGGCACCACCGAAGGGATGAGGGCAACATCCCTTTTGGAAGACTTCTCCGGTACCCAGGAGGAGGTACGCGACCTCAAAAAGAGAATACTCTCCTGGAGGGAGATGTACCGGAACAACCTGGTGAGCGACGATTTCTCCTCTACCCAGATAGCGGTTACCCTGGAGGAAGATACGGAGACCGCGGAGAGAGAGGTGTTCTACGGGTTGCTCAAAGATACCCTTTCGGAGTATCGGCGTCCTGACATCTCCTACTACGTCGCAGGAGACCCGGTATCGATGGTGCTTATTAAACAGAATATTACCGGCGATCTCACCTACCTCATCCCCATAGTTACTGTTGTTGTTATTCTTGCGTTGTTTCTCGCCTTCAGGAATATAGGCGGGGTGCTGCTGCCTATTATTACCGTGCTTATAAGTACGGTATGGGCTACCGGAATAATGTCGCTGCTGGGTATATATTTTTCCATAATTTCCACGGTTATACCGGTTATTCTTATTGCCGTAGGGAGCGCGTATGTAATCCATGTATTTAACCACTATTACGAGGCAGTTCGTACAAGCAGTGATGAGATAAGCAAAGAGGAGCACAGGAGAATAGTACACCGCACGTTAAAAGAGATAGCACCCCCGGTTATTATGACTGCTTTAACAACAGCCGCAGGTTTTGCATCTATTGCAACGAGCACCATAGCTCCCATGCGGCACTTCGGTATAATTAACGCGATAGGGGTTGTCTCCGCGCTGGTGGTAACGCTTAGCTTTGTACCCGCCGTACTCCTTATGCGGCACAGTTCGCTCAAAGGGAGCAGAACTCTGCCCTCTCAGTTAAGGTACGACGATCGATTTAACCTCGCCCTCGAGGGGTTTTACCGCTACTTCTCTACACGACGCCTCGGTCTTGTACTCTTCTGTCTTCTTATTGTGGGCATTTCTCTCTTCGGTATTTCCAGAATCGTGGTAAATAACTCTATGATCGAGTATTTCGAATACGATTCTGAAATTCGCCGTTCGGACCGCTTCCTCAGGGAAAAATTTTCCGGAAGCAAAGTATTTAGCATCATTGTAGAAGGAGAGGAGGAGGGATCTCTTACAAATCCCGGAATTCTCAAGGGAATGGACGGGCTAAAAGAGTATTTAATTGCCGAGCACGAGGATATAGGGTCGATTCTCTCTTTTTCCGATTTTATTAAACGGATGAACCAGGTAATGAACTACCCCGATGAAGAGATTCTTGCAAGCTCCGAGGACCGGCCGGTATTCAAATCGATACTCGAAAAGCCGGACGGCTCTATCGGCTCGGCCGACTCTGAGGAGACAGACAGCACCGGCGATACAGACGGAGCCTCTGTAGAGGGGAGCTTTTTCTCCGACGACGAAGATGAAGAGGGAACCGAAACGGAGCCCCAAGCGGAACCCCAAGGGGAACCGTTTTTTTACGGAGAAAACGTCTCCTACGCAAAACTGACCGAGACCCTCAACAGGGCCTACTACGATGCGGAATCGATGGACATGGAACTTCACGAGTTTATGGAAAGGGTAAACCGGCAACTCAACTTCCGTGGGGAGTATTACAACGAAATCCCCGTCGACCCCGCTAAATACCCGGTTAAAACGGAGGAGGAACTGTCTAACCTTATAAGTCAGTACCTACTGGTCTATTCCGGAGGGCTCGAGGACTTTGCGGACGATTCCCTGGAGCCGAAAAAAGCGCGGATGAGCGTTCAGTTGAGGTCCATAGATACCCGGGGGATGGAAGAGATAGAAGAAGACATCTACTCCTTTGCGGAGCAGTACTTTCCCGAGGGCTACTCCGTATCTATTGCCGGTTACGCAGATATGGAGAGGGCCGTAACGGGCCTTATTGTACGGTCCCAGATACTCAGCCTCCTCTCCGCTTTTCTGGTGGTATTCCTCATTGTTGCAGCTGCACACCGTTCGCTTATAGCGGGGCTGTTTGGTCTGGTTCCCCTCACTTTGGCCGTGCTTATCAATTTTGGAATTATGGGGATAGCCGGAATAGACCTCAATATAGCAACCGCCATGATTGCTTCAATTGCCATAGGAATAGGTGTCGACTACACCATCCATTTTCTCTCCCGTTACCGTACAGAGTGGAATAATACCGGCAGCGCAGATGAGGCGGCACGAAGAACCGTCATGACCACCGGCAGAGCGATAGTGTTTAACGCGGTAGCTGTAGCGGCGGGGTTTGCGGTTCTTCTTCTCTCCAACTTTAATCCACTGCGGTACGTGGGAATCCTCGTGGCAATTATTATGGGCACGAGTTCCCTGGCAGCGATGACCATCCTGCCGGTGCTGCTCAATATATTCAAGCCGGCATTTCTCGACAATATGAAAGGTACAAATGATAAGGAGGAAGGAGAATGAGAGAGAAAAGCTTTGAAAAGACAAAACCGTCGGCAGTTCTGTTAACGGTGCTTATCCTCACTCTAAGCGCCGGAGGCCTCTTTGCACAGGATGGAAGGCAGATAGCGCAAAACGTCTATGACCGGGAGACGGGAGACTCCATCCACGCTCTGGTGGAGATGGATCTGATTTCCTCCGACGGTAGTGTGAAGGGCAGAATTCTAGAGGGCTGGGGCGCCGGAGGCGACGGCGATCCCTCTAATATGGTACTTGTATTCCACCGTCCATCCTCGGTTAAGGGCACCCGTTTTCTCGTCAAGGAGCGAGAGGGTGGAGACGACGACCAGTGGATTTACCTCCCCTCCCTCGACCGGGTAAGGAGGATTGCCTCCTCAGAGGAGGACAGCTCCTTTATGGGTACCGATTTTACCTACGGCGATATGCAGAGCCGGGACGTAGACGAGGATACCCACGAGCTACTTCGTGAGGAGAGGTTTGCCGGCAGGAACTGCTATGTGGTCGAATCGGTCCCCAAAGATCCGGAGGATTCACAATACTCCAAACGAGTTCAGTGGGTAGCGCAGGATATATGGGTACCCCTTAAAACCGAGTTTTACGACGACCGGGGGGAACACCTCAAGACAATGACAGTTAAAGAGCTCGAGGAAATACAAGGGTACTGGACCACTAGGGAGACGCGCATGGAGAATGTTCAGACCGGCCATGCCACCGAGATGAGGGTGGATAAGATCCGGTACAACGAGGACTTGAAGGACTCGCTCTTTACCACCCGGTTTCTCGAGACAGGCCGGGGGCAATAGATATATTTTTTCGATTATTACACGTGTAGCCCACGTGTAGTGCAAAGGAGGATGCTGTTATGAGCACTCACAAATTTTTACAGACCACCACATTCACTACTAAAAGCCCTGTTTCCGGGGCAAGAGAGAAAATCTCCGACCTGAGAGGAAAAATCACCGTCCTTTTGACAGGGGCGATGCTTCTTCTTGCAGCCGCTCCCCTCGCGGCCCAGGAGAGTTTTTTCGACAAGGGAGAAGAAGAGGGTTCCGATTCCGGCAAAGGCGGCTCTTTGCGGTGGAGCGGGGAGATAGACTATACCAGCCGCATGTATATGGATTGGGACTGGAGTAACCTCGATGGGGACGAGATTGCCCGCTCTCCAAAAATTGCCTGGCCGGAACTACTCCTCGAGGCAGAGTATGAGGGAGAGTACTCCAAAGCGGTGGGAAGCCTTGAATACTCCGCCGCCCGTCCCCTGGAAAGCGGGGAGGACCTTATAAACGAGGCTTACTTTACCCTCTACTACGACACCTTCGATCTGAGCGCCGGCTATATGAAGCAGGTCTGGGGGACCACCGACGGTGTACACGTGGTGGACAGGCTAAACCCCATGGATTATACCGACTTTGTGCTGCCCGATTACAGGGACCGCAACATAGCGGAAAAAATGGTAAAGCTGGACTTCTACGTGGGAGACCAGGGCAAGGTAGAGCTTGCCTACGTGCCGCTCTTTACCCCCCACCGTTTTTCCACCGACCCCGAGGGGCGCTGGACGCCGGGGCAGTTGAAGGAGATGTATGATACCCTTGGGATTACAGCCGAGGAAGGTAAAGATGAGTACGACGCTTTTCTTAACACCCTCGAGGAAGAGCTTTCGGATGCGAGCCTCGGCGACGGGCAGTACGCCCTGCGCTACTCCGACAGCGCCGGGGGCTTCGACTTTGGAGCTACCTACTACTTCGGCTTTATGCGGGAGCCTACTGCCGAGTGGGGAGTTTCTGAGGAAGATCCAAACCAGCCGGTTATCGACTCAATCCACTTCGACCGGATGCACCTCTTCGGGGCGGAGGCCGCGACGGTTATCAAGGGCTTTAACATGAGGGCCGAGGGCGGTTACCTTATGACCCACGACTTTAGCGGCGACGACAATGAGAGGCGCAACCACAGAATAGAGTGGGTTGCAGGCTTCGACCGCAACATTCCCCTGAGCAACCTCAACTTCCAGGTCCAGACCGTGGGCTCCTACATCATGTACAACGATAAAATCGAAGACCCTGATCCCGCAACAACTCCCCAGATAGACCCCGACTACGACGCAGACGGCGACTACAGCAGCAACACCGTCACCGCGCGTCTCTCCGACAGCTACGCCCACGACACCATCAAGCCGGAAATACGCGGAAGCTACAACCTGGAGAAGCGGGATTTTATGATAGTACCCGAGTTGGAATTGGTCTTGCGGGACGATGCAACGCTTAATGTCTCCACCGCTTTTTTAGGCAGTTTGGTCGACAACAAAACCTCGGGGGAGTTTGAACAGTACGAGGACAACGACTTCTTTGAGATGGAGTTTGGCTATTCCTTCTAGTTTTTTATTGACGAGCTTACACAGCAAGCGGCGGGTGTGGTACCCGCCGCTTTTATTACACCCACTCTACATGTGCTTCCAGAACTTGTAGTTGTTCCGCTCTATATCCTTAAGAGAAGGCATAGAGAAGCACTTGATTTTGCCTTTGGAGGCGAAGTTAAAACCCTGACGTACGTATTTGTAGGAGCTCTGGTCGATGGAGCTGTCCAGACAGAGCCCCTTGTTGTGCTTATCGGGATAACTTTTTAATTCCCTGTACGCGTCCCTAAGGGTGGAGGGGTGAATCGTCTTTATAGGCGACTCCTTAAAGGGATGTTTTTCGAACTGGCTTACAAAATCCTCTACATCGAGGTCTATCTGGGTAAAAAAGAGAGCCGGTGCCCCCTTGGGGTTATTGGGAGAGGTAATAAACTCCCCAAACTCGTGTACGTTATAGTCGCTCATTACGAGCATTCGCAGTGGAGCAATCTCGGCGTAAATATGAATTTGCCCGCTGCCCCCTTCCGGGCATTTTGCATTTTGGGGTGGAATAGTCAAAAGGTCTCCCTCTGCCGTTACCAAGTGCAGAGAGATTATTGCATCCAGTTCCATATGCTCGAGGACACGGTAACTTGCTATAAACTTGGTCGCCTTCGGCCGCCCGTCCTCTTCGTGAGGAACAAGCTCCTTCATCGTCTCGTCTATCGGGAAAAAGGGATGTCGAAACCCGGAGTCTATCTCGGCAAATATGACTTTACCGCTGTGATACCTCGATGAGCCGGATGTGTAGTGGTCGGCAAAGTGAACCGGGTCCAACTGTGAACCGACCAAAGCCAAATTGGGGTGCAGTACCAGGTACAATCTTTTCTCGTATTCCATATTAACCTCCGTGAAACGACTTGAGCATCGGTGCAATTACCAACGACACAACAGCCATCAGTTTTATCAGAATATTGAGCGCGGGCCCCGCGGTATCCTTAAACGGATCGCCCACCGTATCTCCTACAACAGCCGCCTTGTGCGAATCGGACCCCTTCCCATGGGTGTCTCTCTCCTCTATCATCTTTTTCGCGTTATCCCACGCGCCGCCGGTATTTGCCATAAATATTGCAAGCACCACACCGGATGCGGTAACCCCCGTAAGAAGACCGGCCAGCATATGTATCCCGCCGATAAATCCGATTAAAACAGGCGTAATTACCGCTATAATACCTGGAAGCATCATTTTTTTCAATGCGGCGTCGGTACTTATCTCAACACAGCGTCGGTAATCGGGTTTTTCCGTCTCTTTTAAAATACCCGGTCTTTCGTGAAACTGTCTCCTTACCTCTTCTATCATCGAATGGGCGGCATCTCCAATGGCATTCATAGACATGGAAGAGAAAAGATAGGGTATTACCGCTCCAAGAAGCACTCCTACAAGCACTTCCACCTCCATTAAATCGATTACCTCGATGCCGACCTCCTGCCTAAAGGCGGTAAAAAGGATAATGGCGGTTAAGGCGGCAGAACCGATGGCAAAACCCTTACCTATTGCGGCGGTGGTATTTCCAACCGCGTCGAGTTTATCGGTAATCTGGCGCACCTCCGGAGGAAACTCGGCCATCTCCGCAAGCCCCCCCGCGTTATCGGCAATGGGCCCGTAGGCGTCTACCGCAAGCTGTATTCCCAGGGTCATCAACATACCCAGAGCGGCTATGGCAATTCCGTAAAGACCGGCAAGGGCGGAGCCCCCAAGAATGGCGATAAGAATCAAGACCATAGAGGGAAATGCGCTGAGCATCCCTATACCTATACCGGTTATAATGTTGGTAGCGGTACCTGTTTCGCTTGCCCTTACTATGGCATTTACCGGTTTTTTATCCGTACCTGTAAAGAACTCCGTAAAAAGGCCGAGAGAAATTCCTGCAGCCATTCCGAGTACCGCGGAGAAGAAAACCCTGTAAGAGGTTACCTCAGGGGCTCCGCCTGTAGGGTCACCGTTTCCAAGAATCAGGAAACTCGCACCAAAGGCTATGACCGTAGCAATTCCCGCAGCACCAAAGGTTCCGGCGTTAAGAGCTACCTGCGGGGACTTTCCCG
>JBKHFZ010000089.1:0-11060 GCA_046539925.1 Spirochaetaceae bacterium | reverse complement strand
CCGCCGTCTGAACCGCCCTCTGAACCGCCCTCGATTCCGCCGGAGCCTTCGGGAGAGGAGGGTTCCACGTCCTGGTATTCATCCCCTTCTTCAATTTTTTCCAGGACTTTTTGGGCAAGAACCCTAGGCCAGGCGGGGAGAACGTTGGCACTATCTCCCTCGTAGTTTTGAAGGAGTTCGTTAAACTCTTTTTTTGCCTGCTCATGTTTACCCTGTTTATAGTGTAAAAAGGCAATTTCATACTTCGCTTCAATAATTTTCTGTATATCCTCCGGATGACGATCTATAAAAGTATTGTAATAACGAATGGCCAGGGAGTAGTTATTGTCTTCGGAAGCGGCCTCCTGGGCCTTCTGAAAATACTCAATAGCCTGGAGGTCGGTGGGAATTTCATCCGGTTCCGAGGCGCACGAGATTCCCAAGAATGCCGCAGCGAGGATACTGATTATTATGTAGGCTGAAAATTGTATGTGTCTCTTCATTGTTATTCCATCTGTTGAGTTTTATTGAGGATTATCCGTATACACTTCGTCTTTAATAGGGAGAGTCTTTTTTAATTCCCGGATAAAATCCTTTTCCTCTCCCATCGGCTCGTACCTGTCGCACTCTTCTATACTTCTCCGGGCAACGGTAAAATACTTGTAATATTTTTCCCCACCCAGTTTTTTTCGCCATTTTCCGGCGTCGCACCGTACTCTCAGCTGATACTGGCTTCCGTCCCCCTGAGGGTTTCGGACAAGCTTGCAATGTTCACAGTTAGCACAGTAAATCTTTTTCGAACGACCCTTTTTATCTTGAATCTCCTGTGAAGCCGGGCTTTCCATGAAGTCCCCCTTTTTAAGCGTAGTTATAGTATCATGATCGACTTTTTGCCGTCAAGTATTGAGTGCAATGGCCGTCGATTCTGATATAACTAAAAAGAGGTGTGATTACATTTTTAATAACTCCACAATTCTCTTTCACCTGGTTCTCTCTTATGCTACCACATGGGCTTTAGTGGAAAGGTCACGGGTACAACGTTAGCCGATGTTTACTGCTATCCTGAGGGCATGAAGATTATAAAAAGGTGGCGGTCCTGTTTACAGTGGCTCTAACTGTGCTGAATAGGTAAAAGCTGCGTCCACTCGGCTGCGTAGTCACTTATCCTCATACAGGATTCTGCTTTCGCTTTTATGGCAGATAATCGCAATAACGCATGGATTGCGTTTCACTGGCGGTACATCGAAGGAGATCTTCAGCGAGCCGCAGCTCATCATCGTAGGGATGGATTGCGATGCGCAATGGGCGTCGGTAGCGTCGGGACCGTGCTTCCTGGTTCCAATTCAAGGTTCGCAGAATATACTTACGCAACAGGGTGTCGGCTTCGAAGCCCACCAGCGGTAGAGACACACGGCGCCGTGTTGCAGGCTGCAAAAAACCGCGTACTGTCTCGATACGGCGGTAGGGAAGCTCCCGCAATTGGTGCAAACCGATTCGCCCGAGCGCCCAAGCCGGGGGGACATAGGTCGTAGGGCACTCAAAACCGTGTGTGGTGAACCAGTCGGCGGAGTCCTGCATTAGTCGGACTATGGCCTCCGGTTTCAGGCTCAAGTGTTCGGCTACCCGGCGGGAGATAAGGGCGGCATGAAGCCGGTGGTAGGGTCCGCCAAAGTGCGCTGTGTGATGGGACCACCCATGGGCTGCCAGCTCGAGCCCCTCAAGCTTCCAGCGAGCAAGTTGTGTGAGATCCTCATGGGTCCATTTCCGACCAGGCACGACGAGCAGCGTAAATGCCTGGTGGCCGTTGGCCCGGAGCATGCTGATGTGCCGGTCGACCTTTCCAATGGTCTCCGGCATGACGTCGTGGATGCTGATTAAAGCCTCCATTCACCCTCCTCCTAAACGTCAAATCGCACATGCGACCGCAGCACCTGCAGCCAGTGATCCATCGTCGCTTCATGAAGCGCCAACGCACTCTCGCGGCTTCTTTGCCCGAGAGCCGCCCACTCGCTTTCCGGTGTAGTATCCAGTCGGTCCAGCACATCGGTGAGGATGTCATCCGGGTGCAGTACGCAGAGGCTGTCTGCGACCTCAGGCCAGTTATGAATGCCGGCGTTGGAGGTAATAAGCACGGGTCGCTTCCGACTCATGGCTTCAAGGGCTATGGAGCCGAATGTCTCAAAGTGGGAGGGGAGGATGACCAACCCGGCTTCGTCCAGAAGTCCACACAAAGCCTGTCGGTTCAGCCAGCCGCGATAGTCGAGATTGTCCAGCTCGTCGGCAGTGCGTTCGACGCTTTCGCGCAATGGGCCGTCCCCGGCTATAATAAACCGCTTTTGCGGACGCCGCCGGGCTGCGTTCAGAATGGTGTCGATGTTCTTCTCCGGGGCAAGGCGCCCTGCGAATACTACCGGGTCAGGTTTACGAGGGGAAGTAGTCGTCGGTGTCTTCAAAAAGACCTCTTCGATAGGCGTTCCCATAATCGACACGTGCTGGGCTCCGAGTGAGCGTACCTGGGAAACAAGGTCGTTGTTATTTACCAGCACGGTGCTGCTGCGGAGGCATAGGTGCCGAGTAGCGGTATTTAGTAGGTACCCGCCAAAACGGCGCTTAATAGGACCCCAATAGAGTTCGGCAAGGGCAGAGAAGTCGGTATGATAGGCCGAAATAAAGCCTGATTGGTGACGGTATGCAAGAAGCATGCCCATGATACCGAAAAAACCAGGGGTAACACTGATGCAAAGATGGGGGCGAAGTCGATCGATAGCACGGCGAAGCCGCACCGGGTTTGGAATGACAAACTGCTGAGTCCGATCACCGGGCAGGGGCAATGTCATCAGATTGAACCGACGGTCGGGTAACGGCTGGAAGATCTCCACCTGTTCGACCCGGTCGTTGAGGTGGGTTATTAAGTCGTAGTAGTACGTACCGGTGCCGTTGCGTTCCGGATAAGCTTCGGAGAAGAAAGCGATTCGCAGTGAGCGCTCGTCGGCGGGGCCGGAATCCTTTGGCATCACAAAACCCTTCCTGCTCGATGTGGCATAGTCAGCAACAGTTCGTAATTGCCGGCGAGACGCTCATCCATTAGTGCGGGATCGAGAGCCAAATCGTCCACGCGATGGTGGTGCGTGCTCCCTGAGCCGCCGCCGAGGTTGTCAAGATGTTCTGCAAGCGAATCGTCTTCAGTAATATTCAATCGCTCCATTGCCTCTCGAATTACGGCCGCCTGCCGACTTCGCAGGTCCGCCATGTCGATAATTACAGCTCGATCGAGCGGCCATGTCGCCAAATTGGAAGCCAAGTCCGAGAGGGTAGAAGCAAACATATCGAGAAAAAGCACCTGTAGAGAGGTGGCATCGGTAGCGGTACCGAAAAGGCTGCGAGCCGGGTGGATCGAGCTGATCTGAGAGCTCAATGCTCTCTTGGGCTCACGAATGCAGAAGATGAATCGCGCCTCGGGAATACTTTCGTTAAGCCCGTGCAACCACGAGCCGAAGGCCGCGTTCTTGGAGAGCAGCCGGCGCCGGCCGCCGTCGGCGTGGATATGGCGCTGGAGACAGGCGCGGTGGAAGCGAAGCAGGCGCCGGCGACGGCCTTTCGGCATGCGCCGGTCCAGGTGGCCGAGGGCCTGCAGGCCTGGGGCACTCGGAAAGGCCAAAAGCATGACAAAACAACCGCCGGCAGGCAGCAGGAACAGATAATCTTCCTCGGCCGATTCAAGGCCGACCTCGTGGATGTCGTTGAGCGCCCCCGTCAAACGGCGGGTCAAGACAGTCAATAAGCGGCCGAAAGGCCGCCCAATACAGCGGTCTATCAGCCGTAATGCCCGGATCAGACGGCGTTGAAGAATTGACGGTGCGAGCAGCGCTTCCCAGGTGCGTGGAGTCGTGTAGTGGGTGTTGTTCACCGCCAACGTACGATGAAGAAAGGTTGTACCGCTGCGCGGGATACCCGTGATGATCACGGTCCCCTCGAGCGAAACCCGTCTAAACCGAAAAAAGAGGACTTCGTCCAGCAGAAGGCAGATTGCGTGGAAAAGCTGAATAATCATAAAAACGGGCATACCGAAAAGCAGCACCGCGAAGCGATGGGGCCTCATGGGCGCCCGAGGATCGCGCCAGCGTAACAGTGCGGTGAGCCACCAGCCGATGTAACGAAGCAGCCCCTCGATTAGAACAACGAACGTATTCATCGGTTATGAAACACCTTTTTTCGGGCAAAGCCGTAGTTAAATACCATGCCGGCGATGCCGCCAATCCAGACTGCCAGCAACGGCAGCCAAAAACGCAGCCTTGGATTAAGTTCAGCGGCATTTCCGATAGCAACAATAGCGGAGAAGGTGGCGTAATTGACTATCCCCCCTCCCGTGAATACCATGTAGAAACGGACGAGCTCAGAAAGTATGGAATCTTTGCGCTTGTGGTCGTGAAAGGTGAAATGCTGGTGCAGAAAGTAGCCGACCGTGATAGCAGTGGGATACGATATAACACGACCGAGGTATACATTCACCCCAAGGGCGCCGTGCAGGAGGTAGAGTAAGAGTATATCGATTGCGGCAACGATGGCTGCCCCCGCGGTAAAGCGCAGAAAGGTAGCACGCCGGCCTGTGGACAACAAATGCGAGAATATGGTCATTGTTCTCCCCTGTTCGGTACGAAGAACTCCCTCGGGTGTGCCCCTTGTCCATCGGTAGCAGCACATTTTGTGTGTGACTGTTCGATTTCGGTCTCAATATTCATGCCTAATATCTCGCAGACTGACTTTTATCATTAATTTGGAGGCTAGACTCTACATTAATCAAAACGGTTTCTTTATCGCAGCATCAGCGCTAAGTTGACCTTACCGTACTCCATGGGTTCAAATCTGTCAAGCCTACGGCCTATCGAGGTTGCCACAGCGTTTCTCTATGAGGATAGAGTGGTAAAAAAACCTCTGCAAAGGGAAACACACTTCCTAAAAAGGCGTAAAAACTGTAGAGTTGAGGGATGAATACTTTAATCGAGCAGATAACAGGATCACCTCTTGCAGGCGGGTGGGCAGCGGATCTCCTCTCTGCATTGACTATTTTAATCATCGGTGTGCTGGTGGTAACCCTTGTACGGATTGTTGCTTCAAAGGCGGTAAAACGGGAAAGCCCCGTCTATTCCGCCTTTCGGCGGGTGGTTTTGCCCCTCTTGTATGCAGCGGCGATATATATTGCCCTTGGAAGTCTGCCCTTGCCTCCGTTAGGAGAAAAGATCCTGAAGGGATTGGCCGCGACGGTTGTAACCGTGCTCGTTATTCGTACTGCGGTGTACGGAATTACTGGTTCCGTAAAAAGATACGTGGAAAAAACGGGGCGAGTACAGGACGAGAAGCGCATAAAGCCCTTTCTTGCCTTGGTAAACTTCGTGCTCTGGATTATCGGCGCCATATTTCTTCTCGATAACCTTGGTTTTAATATATCGGCAGTTGTCGCCGGCCTCGGGGTCTCGGGTATTGCCGTTGCCATAGCTGCACAGGGGATACTTGGGGACCTGTTTAACTACTTTGTTATATTTTTCGACCACCCCTTCGAGTTGGGAGATTTTATCATTTTTAACGACAAGCTGGGTACGGTGGAAAAAATAGGTATTAAGACGACCCGTATTCGAGCCCTTTCCGGAGAGCAGCTTGTTGTGTCAAACTCCGATCTAACCGGTTCAAGAGTACACAACTACAAGAGAATGCAGGAACGTAGAGTAGTCTTTACCATAGGAGTTACCTACCAAACCCCTGCGGAGCAGCTCGAGAGTATTCCCGGCTTGATAAGGGAGATTATCGAAGCAAATGAAGAGACACGTTTCGACAGATCCCACTTTCGGAATTATGGAGATTTTGCCCTCATATTCGAGAGTGTCTACTACGTCCTGGCTCCCGACTATGTAAAATACATGGATATACAGCAAGAGATAAATCTTGCAATTTACCGCACCTTTGAGGAGAGGGGTATAGAGTTTGCCTATCCCACGAGCAAGGTAATAGTAAGCCGAGAGGAGTAACTCCTCCCTGCGTGCTCGAGTGCTCGGCGGGACGGTAATTTTAGCTGTGCTGTGTTCGAAGGTCCCTATGAAAAGAAGGGTTTTTCGAAGGAGTTGTGGTGCACATTCTTCAAGGGAAGCTCGTCCTCGCTGCGGGGGGGGACCTTTTCGTCCGGGTAGCCCACTGCAATTATCGCCTCGACCTCGAAATTGCCGGGAAGGCCGCATTCTGTTTTTATATACTCCGAGGAGGAGCCGCCCTCCGGGGTTTTCCGTTCCCGTATCTGCGCCCAGCAGGAGGAGAGCCCCAGTTCTTCGGCGGAATACTGCAGAGTTATGCAGGTAATAGAAGCATCCTCTATCCATGCAACCGACTTGTCCGTATCTCCTGCTACCACAAATGCAAGAGGAGCGTCCGCGACAAAGTCCGCCCCGTGGGGTTTGCACTTGGAAAGAGTTTTGAGCTTCTCCCGGTCGTCAATAACCACTATGTGTACACCGGGTATATTTTTTGCGGTAGGGCTATGAAGAGCGGCATCTATCATCTTCTTTACATCCTGCAAGTCTACCGAAGTCTCTTTGTAGGCGCGTATGCTTCTGCGTGAGTGCAGTACACTGTTAAATGATTCCATAGTTCGACAACTCCTTTATCGGTTTTATCGGTAGTACATGGCTACCGAGAATAGTACACCAACTATAATTCCTGCAGCGGCTTGGGGGTATGTGTGTCCCAGCAGCGTCTTGAGGTTCTGCTTCTTAAAACCGTCTTCGAGGAGATGGTTGAGTTCTTCGAGAAGTTCGTTAAGTACAACCGCGTGTTCACCCGCCGCTCTGCGGATACCGGTGGCGTCGTAAATAACAATTACCGCCAGGACCGCAGAGATGGTAAAAAAAGGGCTGTCCCATCCGTAGTAGAGTCCCATACTGGTGGCAAGAGAGGCAACCGCGGCGGAGTGGCTGGAGGGCATTCCGCCGGTTTCCAGTATACGGCCTGGATTAAAACTCTTCTGGAGAAAAGCCTCGAGAAGCCCCTTGAGGAGTTGCGCGGTAATCGCGGCAAGCAGCGTGGTAATGAGTATGTAATTATGAATCAATTCGTCCATACAGCAGGAAGGCTACTCCTTTTTCCCCCCTTTGGTAAAGAGGCCTTTTTTCTTTTTGGGTGTCTGTGTGCTCTCTTCGGCACTGTTTTGCCGTTCCGTCTCTTCAGCTGCAGGGGCAGGGGAAGCTTCCTGCTCTTTTGTGCCCTTCCCGTTTTCCTGGGTTTGGGTTTTAAGCAAGTTTTCCTTCTCCTTTAACTCTTTCTGTCTGTCCTTTGTCTTCTCTTCCCTCTTCTTTGCCCGTTTTATACCGGATTTTCTAAAGTAACTCAATATGTAGTAGATAAAAGAGTATACAACTCCAGCAATAAGGGAGATTAAAACAACAGCCACTGTCGAAATATCTTCGAACATGTATCCGAAAAGGTTAATAGAGGTTTTGTATGGCACATTCATGGCAACAAAGACCGCAAGAACCGCTAACAGCACAATATGGAGAATGAGTCGTAACATCAGCTTCTCCCTCCTTTTTTATTCTTATAATTCTTTCGTATTTCGGTGTATCCTTCTATTGTTATCATGGGCGGACGTTCCTCCTCCTCGATGGTAATTTCTTTGCTCTCGAACTCGTGGTCGTGGGCCTGAAACTGCCTCAGAATATGACTGAGTTCCAGTTTATCCTTAATTACCCCAAGTGCCTGGAGGCGGGAGAAAAAAGTTTGCAGAATACCAAAGGACATCTTCCCCAGGCTCCGAGTATCCTGGTTTCTGTGTACCCGCTGGTCTAAATCTGTCTGGGCAAACGCGGTTAGTCCCCATTTTTGATACACATCGATAAGGTGAGACGTCTCTACACCGTACCCTATGGGAAAAGGAATCTGCTCCAGTACCTCTCTGCGAACGGCGTATTCCCCGGAGAGGGGCTGTATAAGTCCGGTAAGCTCGGGAAAAAAGAGGCTGAACAGGGGGCGGATAAGAATTTCCGTTACCCTGCCTCCCCCCGACGGACGGATACCCTGGCTGAAAGCCAAAGGACGGTCGTAAAACGCCTTTACGTACTTTATCTCGTCTCTGTACACCAGGGGTGCAATCAGGCCGTAGGCAAACCTGGGATGAATATTTTTAATATCCGCATCGATGTAGACAATTATATCGCCCTTGAGCTGATAGATCGCTTTCCAGAGATTCTCCCCCTTTCCCTTTTTGGTCTCGAGTTCCGGGAGAATATCCGCAGCTAAATATACATCCGCGCCGAAGGATTCGGCTACTTCCAGCGTGCGGTCCGAAGAACCGGAGTCTATAACGGCTATCTCGTCGAGGAGGGGGAACCGATCCATCAGCTCGGAGCGGAAAAGAACTATCTCTTTTCCGATGGTGTATTCCTCGTTCAAAGTGGGAATACAGAGGGAGATGCTCAGGTTCTGCTTCTCCTTGTTCTCCACGAGGTCGGCAATATCGGAGAAGGTGGAGTGGTGAAAGGTGTTTCGTTTGAGCCAGTTATTGAGGTCCATCGCAATACCCCCTGTCTATTGCCTGTAGAAGACCGATAAGCTGTGCGAGCCCGGTATAGACGGGTTCTATCTCTATCTTCTCGTCCGGTTTGTTAAGGTTCTCTCCGTTGGTAATACCCAGGGTAAGAGCGGGAATCCCCTTGTCTATAAATGCCGAGAGCTCGGAGGTGCTTGGAGATATCCTGGGGTTTACTCCGAGACTTTTCATTATATCTCTGGCGTTGGCCGCAAGGGGGTGGGAGAAGGAGATGCCCCCGGGATTTCTCTGGGCCAGTATCTGGATGTCCACCACCGAGCCGTTGTGGCTCGATACCTCCGAGGCAAGATCTTCTATCTCTTTTCTCAGCTTCTGTACCATATTGTTGGATTCGCTCCTGATCTCGAATCGGAGGGTCGCTTCGTTGGCTATAGAGTTAAATCCTATACCCCCTTTAATGGAACCGAGGACGATATTGGTCTTCGGTCTTTTTGGTATGGGAATCTCGAGAATGCGGTTTATCAACTCGTTTATGGTTACAATTGAACCAACCGCTCCAAAACGGGTCCAGTCATACTCCTCGGGGAGATGGTAGGATATCTCGCAACGCGCCATTCCTATAGAAGTGTGACTTATCCTTCCCAGTTTAACCCCCTCTACAACCACCCCTTCGTCTATCTGGGTTTCCGTGTTATCGAGAAAAAACCTGAGCCCCTCGATATTTCCCCGTCCGAGGCTGCGGGAAGAACCCATCAGGATAATATTCGACTTGAGCTCTATGTTGAGTTCCGAGAAGAAGGCAGGAAGGGTGGCCAGCACGGCAAGCCCCAGAGCGTTGTCCCCCACACCCGGACCGCTTACCACCTGAGGCTGAATCGAGATGTTGTGATCCACACTTTCGTCGAACACACTGTCCATATGCGCCACTACCAGTATATTTCGCTCCCCCGTTTTTCCCGGGATTATGCCCAGACCGTTTCCCACCTCGTCGGTGGAACAGTTTAAAAGCTGCTGCTGATTAAAGCGGTTAATAAGAAACCTTCGGCGATTTGCCTCCCGAAAGGTGGGAGCGGGAATCTCGCCGAGCATAACAAGGTTTGTGAGGAGGGTGTTGCGCATGTCTCTTAAATTGTCAACCAGAGCCGGAAGTGTCTCTATTAGCTCTTCCATTCTCCTGCCCATACTGAATCCTCCTTTCATGTATTCGCTAATTGTAATGGAGGTAATGAAAAGTTGCAATCTTGTAAAAAAGTTTTTATACTATATGTAAAGGAGTGTGTATGCCTGAATTAAAGACGAGTTATATGGGAATCGAAATTAAAAACCCTGTTATTGCGGGGGCTTCGAGTCTCACCTCGAATATGGACACCATCAAGAAGCTCGAAGATCAGGGGATAGGAGCTGTAGTGGTCAAGTCCCTCTTCGAAGAGCAGATTACCCTGGAAAAATATCGGCATGAGGGGCTGCTGCACAAGGATGATGATCTGCACGCGGAGATGCAGACGATTTTTCCCGATCTCGAGCACGCAGGTCCGGAAGATCACCTTAACTGGATAAGAAAGACGAAGGAGAGTGTCTCGGTTCCGCTTATTGGAAGTCTTAATGCGGTGGAACCGGAAACGTGGATCGAGTATGCAAAAAAACTCGAGCACACCGGTGTGGACGGGTTGGAGCTCAACTTCTACAGTGTGCCTGCGGAGTTCGGCAAAGAGGGAGGAGAAATCGAGGCGGAGCAGATAGAGACTGCCGAAAAAGTGATTAAGAACGCAGGTGTGCCCGTTTCGGTTAAGATAAGCCCTTACTACACTAACCCTCTAAACTTTATAAAAAAACTTGACAACACCGGTGTGGCAGGGTTGGTTCTGTTTAACCGTCTCTTTCAGCCGAGTATCAACATAACCGAAAACAAGAACGACTACTCTCTCAATCTTAGCGGTGCAAACGACTACAGACTTCCTCTACGATTTGCCGGTATGCTCTATGGGACGGTTAAAGCGAGTATCTGCGGCAGCAGCGGTATACAATCCACCGAGAGTCTTGTGAAGGTGCTTCTTGCCGGAGTCGACGCGGTACAGATGGTAAGTGCTCTATATACCCACTCTATTGTCATTGTGCCCAAAATACTCGGGGAGTTGAAGAACTGGATGGATGAAAAGGGGTATACCCGGATTGACGACTTTAGAGGAAGCCTCAGCTATAAAAACAACCCCGACCCCAGAATGTATACGAGAGCTCAATACGCACGGGCGCTGCTGCACCCGGACAAATACATTCTTTTCGAACAATAGATGTCGGCAGACTCCGGGGGAGGAGAAACTGCAGGCGGGAGCCGTCAGGATGCCGGAATCGGGTAATCAGTCGGCCCTGAGGCTTTGCCTGTAGAGTTCGGACATCCCGGGGAACAGCTCGTTAATCTCTTCGCTCTCGAGAAAATTCTCAAAACGACGTCGAGCCCGTTCTATAGCTTGAGGACCATCCGAGGAGAGAAGAGCCCTCTGATCTTCCCTGAAATCTGTATAGCTGTTTACCGCTTCGTTTAGCATGGTGCTCCCCG
>JBKHFZ010000088.1:0-11096 GCA_046539925.1 Spirochaetaceae bacterium | reverse complement strand
GGAATCCATTTTTATCGATCTCTGTTATCGACACCCCATACAATATGGTATATACTGATATGTATCATTCCGAGTGGGAGGGATGCAATGGCGGACAGGGCAAGAGTTTTCAAAAACGGACGTTCGCAGGCAGTAAGAATACCGAGAAAATATCGATTCGACGGAGAGGAGGTGAGAATATGGAAAGAGGGGAGCCGTGTTATCCTCGAACCTGTCGAACAGGAGGAGTGGCCGGCCGACTTCTGGCAGATATTCGAGAAAGAAAAAGATGAATATTTTCCCATTCCCGAACCGCTTCCGAGCTCGCCGGTAGATATCGAGGAGCATGAATGAAGTATATTCTCGATACAAATATCGTCAGCTATTGGATGCGAGGGGATGAACATATTCTCCCGAAGATAAAAATGAGAAGGCCCTGTGATTTGGCAATTACCCTTATCACCTACGCCGAGATATGCTTCGGTATCAGAAAGTCGAAGGAGAGAAGCGAAGAGAGGGAAAAAAAGTTCCGCGCCATCACCTCTACCATCGAGATACTGACCATGGATATTGAGGCAGCCCATCACTATGCCGACATCCGTGTCGCACTCGAACATCGAGGAGAGCCCATTAGCGAACGGGATCTGCAAATTGCCGCGGTAGCCCGGTCACTTGGTCTTACCGTGGTTACCCACAATACACGGGAGTTTTACAGGATACCGGATCTGGAAGTCGAAGACTGGTGGCAATGACAGATAAAGTTCTTTCTAATCTCCCTAGCTCCAAAAAAGTGTAATAGGACAATACTTCGATAATCGGCTCGGTGCAAAGGGTTCAGCCCTCTTCGAGCTCCCGGTCTATCTCCTCGAGACGGTGGGTGAGTTTTTCCATATTTTTGAGAATCCGCTCTTTCTCCTTTAACAATCTCTCCTGCGGGTCCTGGGGTTCGTCATTCTTACTCCGGTTAAACCGCTCCTTGAGCATATCCGGTGTAGCACCGCCCTGCAGCTGCTGCAGGGCCTCCTCCCTCTCCTGGGGCCCCTTTACCCTCGAGAGAAACTTCATGTTCTCGTAGCCTATCTCCTCGGGGAGATCGCTCTCCCCTACCCTCAGCAGATGAGTGGTTTCGCTGCGCTCGATTTGCAGGACCCTCTCTACATAATCCTCGAACCGTGTACCCGTCTCTGCGCAAAGCCGCTTCGCCTCGGCGAGCACTCTGCCGAGCTCCTTCATTATGGATCCGTGGGTGGTGATAAACTGCTCTTTTATCCGACGGGTAAGTTCGATAAACCGCTCATCCTCCTCAAAAATGCTCCGGTAGACTCCTATCTCCTCTGCCCTGATTAAAAGCGAGTGAAGGATGCTCCAGAAACGGCGTGTATGGCTGCGGGCGCTTTTAGGAGGGTCTGGAGAGCAGAAGTGGAGGTGGTGGGCATACTCGTGGATGGCCGTATACATGAGCAGATTGTCGTTGGTAAAATTTTTGTTGTGAATGACAATCTCCCCCTCCTCCGGCTTGTAGAGCCCGTTGACCTTTTTGCTCCCCTTCCCCGAGAGCACTACGCTAAAGTCGGCAGCGGGATTCTCGATCTGCAGCAGTTTCTCTTTTATCTGTTCGTTGTTCATAGCTTCCCCGGAGAAACAATACTTCTATTTTCCCTGTGCTGCAAGGGCGGCGAGGAGAGTCATGGAAAGTTCACATTTGCCGAAACGTAGACTAACATCATCTTTGCTTCTTACTTTATTCTAAATCACACACTCGTAAATTATAGTACAATTTTTCTACAATTACAGGTATTTTTTGTTAATTTTATGTTTTTCTCTTGCTATTTATCTAGTCATAATGTAGTGTAGGTGCATCTTACTCGTTCCGCGAGTCTTTAGGAGGCACCGCAATGGAAAAACTGCACGATCCAATTACCACAGCAATTAACACAGCTCGGGGGCTGCAACTGCAGAATCCCAAAGAGCCGGAACTGCTTAGAGGGCAGTTTCCCTATTCGGAGGTTCCCAGGATTCTCTTCGACAACAAGACAGTACCCATAGATCCCGCCGAGGAGATATGGATAACCGATACCACCTTTCGCGACGGTCAGCAGGCTCGCCCCCCCTATACATCGGATCAGATTGCCCATCTGTACTCTCTTATGCACAAACTCGGTGGTCCTAAAGGGATTATCAGGCAGAGCGAGTTTTTTCTCTACAGCGACAGGGATAAAAAGGCGGTAGAGAAGTGTCTGGCCCTGGACCATACATTTCCCGAAGTTACGGGCTGGATTAGGGCACACGAGAACGACCTCAAATTGGTAAAAGATATGGGCCTAAAGGAGACGGGAATCCTTACCTCCGTTTCGGACTACCATATCTATCTAAAGCTGAAGAAAGACAGAGAGAAGATGCTCGAACACTACCTCTCTATCGTAAAGTCCGCCCTCGATATGGGAATAAGGATACGCTGCCATTTCGAGGATGTTACAAGGGCCGATATCTACGGCTTCTGCATCCCCTTTGCCGAAGAGCTGCTTAAACTTACCGAGGAGAGCGGCATACCCATTAAAATACGTCTGTGCGATACTATGGGCTACGGGGTCTCTTATCCCGGTACGGTGCTCCCCCGGAGCATCCCAAAACTTGCCCATGCGTTTCGCCGAGAACTGGGCTACCCATCTCATCTTTTGGAATGGCATGGTCATAATGACTTCCACAAAGCCCACATCAACGGGGCCACCGCGTGGCTGTACGGTGTCTCCGCACTCAATGCGACCCTTCTCGGGTACGGCGAGAGAACGGGTAACCCGCCCCTGGAGAGCGCGGTAATGGAGTACATAGGCCTTACAGGTTCGGAGGACGGAATGGACACGGGGGCTATTACCGAGATCGCCGAGTTCTATGAAAAAGAGATAAAGGCATCGATTCCCGGCAACTACCCCTTTGTGGGGGCGGAATTCAATACTACCCGGGCGGGGATTCACGCCGACGGGCTCTTGAAGAATCCGGAAATTTACAACATCTTCGATACCGACCGAATACTCAACAGGCCCATCCAGGTAACGGTTACCGACAAATCCGGCTACGCCGGAATAGCCCGGTGGATTAATGAGAATATACCCCTCGTAAAAGAGGGAACCCTGGAGCCGGTGAACAAGAGGCATCCCGGAATTAAATACATATACGAATGGGTTATGGAGCAATACGCCCACGGAAGAACCACCGGTATCAGTCCCGAAGAGCTTACTGCACAGACAAAGCACTACATTCCCTCTCTTTTTATATCGGAGTTTCAGCAAGTAAAGGATGAGGCACGGAAAAAGGCCCGCCATATCTCGGAGAATATTTCCACTGCCCCGGAAATACAGTCTCTCGATAAGGAGAAGATGGAACCGATCCTCGATGAGGTCCTAAAAAGAGAGAAATCGATACAGCTTTTGGCAATTACCGACAGCAACGGCCGCAGGATAAGCCAGGTTCACACCCAGAGGGGAGAGAAAAAACTGTTTCGTAATTTGATGAACAAGGATTTCCGCGAACACCAATGGTTTGTAGAGGTGGTAAACAGCGGCAAACCCTACTATTCGGACCTGTACTTCTCAAAATTCAACAACGAGCTTATATGCACTATTGCACTGCCCATATACAACAAGAACGGGGAGATCTACGCGGTTATGGACGTCGACTTCAAATTCGACGAACTGGTCAAGCTGCTCAACCCGATCCCCGAAGAAATTCTGGATAGCCGGGGGGATTAAATACCCCCGGCACCTCCACAAACCGCAGGACTCAATTCGAAGCCCTCGGTAACAATAATAATCCACACTGCGGTTGTGTACGAGACTTCTTGCCTATACAGGAGGACAATTCGTATTTTCTCTGTATGCACAACGGAAGCAACAGCACCGCTTTACCCGAATTAGTCTGCGCGGTATGTGGAAAACGGATCGAGGGTAAATACCTCAAAGATTTCTGGGGAAACGTGTACCACGCCGGTCATCTCCGCAGCAATCCGAGCTGTGATTACTGCGGCCGGATAATATCCCAGCGTTCGACCGGGGGAGGTTCCACCTACGAGGATGGAAGGCATATTTGTGCAATGTGCAAGAGCCGTGCGGTGGAGGACAAGGAGACGGGCCTCAAGATCCTCTACGAAGCCCGCGATCTTCTGGAGAATTCGGGAATAGTCCTCAAACCGTTTAATCCGGCTTTTAGCATTCTCGACCGAAAGACCCTCAAAAAGCACACCAAATCGGGGGAGGAGCAGGGTTTTACCCACGCTCGAAAGAAGAGCGACAACGGGGGGAACATACTCGAACTCGATATCCGGGTTTTTGTCCTGCACGGGCTCCCCTACTTTGCGTTTCTCGCCACCGCCGCCCACGAATTGATGCACGCGTGGATTCACCTAAATGGTCGTAACGATGCAAAGAAGTGGCTCAAAGAGGGCAGCTGCAATATGGCCGCCTATCTCGTACTCCGACAGAAACGAGACCTAAAAGCCGAGTACCAAATCCGGCAGATGCGAGAGCAGAGAGACAAGGTCTACGGAAAGGGGTTTCGAAAAGTCCACAGGTACGTGCAGAGTCACGGCGTAACACAGTGGCTCGAAGTGCTGAGAAAGAGGAAGAGCCTCCTGTTATAGAAGCCGGCTGCACTTTCTTCACAACTCCGGTTGACTTGTAAACTTGAGTGCATAGTATTATTATTGGGTTTGTAAGAAATTGCAAAGGAAGTGTCCAGTTGCACAGAACGATTCTCCTGGTAGAAGATGAAGCCCTCATCGCATTGAACGAATCCCGACAACTGCAAAGACACGGTTTTGAGGTGGAAGTTGCCTATTCCGGCGAAAAGGCCATCGAGGTCATCTCCAGCAGGCCGGATATATCTCTCATCCTTATGGATATAGACCTCGGAGACGGGATAGACGGGACAGAGGCAGCCCAGATTATTCTAAAAAGCAGGGACCTTCCTATCGTGTTCCTTACCGGGCATAGCGAACGGGAGATCGTAAAAAAGGTAAAGGGAATTACCAGATACGGATATGTGTTGAAAAACTCGGGGGAGTTCGTACTGATAGAATCCGTTCACATGGCCCTGGAACTCTTCGATGCACACCAAGCGGCGAAGAAGAGGGAAGACCGGCTGCAGCAACAGACCGAAGAGCTTGCGGCACTGTACCACCACGCCCCGGCCCTTTTGGTCTTGCTCGACTCCGAGCTTAAAGTTCGCAAGGCAAATACCCCGACTACGGAGGGTGCAGGCCCCTCCGCCGACGGGTTTATCAACAATCGCATAGGGGAGACTCTGCGCTGCCTTAACCATCTACGCCATCCTCAGGGTTGTGGGTACGGTACCCATTGCCGACAATGTGCAATCCGCACCACCGTCCTTTCCACATTCAAAACCCAAAAAACGTATACCGGAGTTAGGGCCACAATTCCCATCCTGCAAGCCGGTAATGAAGAGAGCGCCTCCTTTTTACTTTCCACGACCTACCTCTCTTTAAGAGAAGAGCCGACGGTGTTGGTGTCGATCGAAGACGTTACCTAGGGGCTGCGTATGGAAATCGAGATGAACCATCGGGTCAAAAACAATTTGGCCCTCAGCGACGATGCCACCCACACGGAATTGCGGGAATACCTGAGCGAGATCGTTCGGTCGGTATTTTCGGTAATTCCGGAGAGAGATATAAAAATTGAGAACAATATCGAGAGCCTCATCGTCCCGAGTTCCCTCGCGGTGCCCCTGGGCCTGCAGCTGATAACCACCCTGGTCACACAGCTCGAAGGGACACTGGAACTTCAAAAAGAGCCCTGCCCGGTATTTACTATACGATTTCCGACGGGTTATGATAGATAACAGTTCAGCCACGCCGCTGTGCGGCAACCGAAACAATACAAATAGCCGTGAGGGGCTATTTTTGTAACAGGGAGGTAACAGCTAAGTATAATGAGTAAAAAGACGCCCTCCGATAAGACCGTCACCCACGACAATACCTCGCCACCGCAATCCTCCCCATTTCCCATCGTAGGAGTCGGGGCCTCGGCAGGAGGATTGGCGGCCTTTGAGGCGTTCTTCTCCGGAATGCCCGCAGAGACCGACCCCGGCATGGCCTTTGTACTGGTGCAGCACCTTGCCCCGGACCACAAAAGCATGCTTGCAGACCTCATTAAGCGATACACTCGAATGCAGGTCTTCGAGGTAGAAGACGGGATGACGGTGCACCCCAACTGCGCCTACATTATACCCCCCGGGTATGACATGTCGTTTCTAAAGGGCACCCTGAAGCTGCAGGAGCCCTCCGCCCCGCGGGGGCATCGTCTGCCTATAGACTTTTTTTTCCGCTCCCTCGCAGAGGACCAGCATGAGAAGGCCATTGGGGTGGTGCTCTCGGGTACCGGAAGCGACGGGGCTCAAGGCATACGAACTATTAAGGGAGAGGGGGGCATGATTATTGTGCAGTCCCCCGAATCCACAGACTTCGACGGAATGCCCCGCAGCGCGATATCCACAGGCTTGGCGGATTATGTGCTGCCTCCGGCAGAGATGGCCGATGCGCTCATCTCATACACCTCCCGCGCCTTCGGCAAAACTTCCACCGACGCAAAGACCACCGAGAGAGGGGAGGAACACAGCCTCGGGACAATCTTCAAGCGGCTCCAAAAGCACAGCGGTCATGATTTTTCTCACTACAAACCGACCACCGTCCTGCGGCGCATCAAACGGCGGATGGCGCTTCTGCAGATCGACGAAATAGAAAAGTATGTCGAGTATGTGCAAAAGACTGAGGATGAACTCGATGCCCTCTTCAGGGATCTTTTGATTGGGGTGACGAATTTCTTTCGTGATGCCGAGGCTTTCGCCGCACTCGAGGAGACGATAATCCCCAAGCTTTTTTCAGGAAAGAGTTCCGGGGATTCCCTGCGGGTGTGGTCGGCGGGATGCTCCACCGGCGAGGAGGCCTACTCCATCGCCATCCTCCTCCACGAATATATGGAAACAATACATGATAACTACAACCTCCAGGTTTTTGCCACCGACATAGACGGGCAGTCCATCTCCGCCGCCCGCAGCGGGGTCTATCCCGCCAGTATAGCCGCCGACGTGAGTCCCGAACGACTCTCGCGCTTTTTTACCGAGGAGTCTGTTACATCGGAGGGTATACCGGAGAGCTACCGCATCAAGAAAAAGATCCGGGATGTGATGATATTCTCCGAGCAAAACGTGATCAAAGACCCGCCCTTCTCCAACCTGGATCTTGTAAGCTGCCGAAACCTTTTGATCTATCTGAGCGGAGAGCTACACAAAAAGCTTATCCCTCTCTTCCACTACGCCCTGCGGCCGGGGGGGCTGCTGTTCCTGGGGACATCGGAGAGCATCGGCGAATCCACCGATCTTTTCCTCACTCTCGACCGCAAGGCCAAGCTCTATCGGCGCAAGGATACCACGGACGCGCACTACAAATCCTCCGGAAGCTTTTTACCGCCCATGTTTTCGTCTCCAGAGAAGGCCTACAGGAAAAGCAGTCCCCAAGTTGAAGATACGAAGGTTCCCCTCCGGGAGGTGGCGGAAAAGACCCTTCTCCAGAAGCTCGCACCCGCAAGCGCCCTTGTCAACGAAGAGGGGGACATCTTCTACCTCCACGGCCGGACGGGGATGTTCCTCGAACCTGCTACGGGGGAGGTGGGACACTACAACATCCTCAGGATGGCCCGGGAGGGTTTGCGCCACGAACTTACTATGGCCCTGCGTAAGGTCGTGCAGGAGGGGGGAACCGTCCGGCGATCCCGCCTGCGCGTTAAGACCAACGACCACTTCAGTCCTGTAAATTTGAGCGTCTGCCCGGCGGCGGATACCTCCGGCGCTCCATCGAGCCCGCCGTTGTACCTGGTGGTATTGGAAGGGGGAGACAGCGAGGAGGAGGAAGGGCAAGGGCTGCCCGACCCGAACAGTGAGGTCGACGACGGAGGCATCGCCGAGCTCAAAAAAGAGCTGCGGTCCAAAGAGGAGTATTTACAGACTGTAAACGAAGAGCTCGAGACTGCAAACGAGGAGCTCAAGTCGTACAACGAAGAGATGCAGTCGATGAACGAGGAGCTCCAGTCGACTAACGAAGAGTTGGAGACCTCCAAGGAGGAGCTGCAGTCGGTTAACGAGGAACTGGCCACGGTCAACACCGAACTGCAGACCAAAGTAGCCGATCTCTCGCGGGCCAACGACGACATGAACAACCTGCTCGCCGGCACCGGCATTGCCACCATCTTTGTCGACCACCAGCTTCGCATCCTGCGATTTACCCCCGCCACCAGCGAGATAATCAACCTGATAGGCAGCGATATAGGGCGGCCTGTCGGGCACATCGTCTCAAACCTCGAGAATTACCACCGTTTGGTCCCCGATACCCAGGAGGTACTCGACAGCCTTATTCCCAAGGAGGTGGAGGTGCGCAACACCAGAGACGAATGGTTTACCATGCGCATTCTGCCCTACCGCACCATGGACAACGTAATCGAGGGGGCGGTAATCAACTTTGTAAATATCACACACCGCAAACAGACGGAAGATGAGCTGAAGAAGCAGCTTTCCGAGAAGGAGACTCTTCTGCGGGAGGTACACCATCGTATAAAAAACAATATAGCCTCCATTGAATCGCTCCTCTCGATGCAAATCCAATCGGTGAGCAACGAGGAGGCTCTCTCTGTTTTGCAGGACGCCGTCGGCCGAGTAAACAGCATGAGTACCCTCTACGACAAACTTCTGATAAATGAGGACTACGAAAACAGCTCGGCAAAAAGCTATACCACAGGTCTAATCGAATCGCTTAGGAACCTTTTCTCCGACAAGGCACATCTTACAGTTAAGACACAAATCGACGAGTTTAATCTCCCTTATAAGGCGCTGTTTCCCCTCGGGATTATTATAAACGAACTTTTTACCAATGCAATGAAATACGCCTTTGCCGATAAAACCGGCGGGACGATAGAGGTCTCGCTGACAAAAAGGAAAGATCTGATCACCCTTACCGTACAGGACGACGGCCGTGGGCTTCCCGAAGATTTTTCCCTCGAAGAGGCAAGGGGTTTCGGACTTACCCTTGTAAAGATGCTCAGCGACCAACTGGAGGGAAGCTATACAATTGAGAACCGGGAGAAGTCCGGCGGGACGAGGAGTGTGGTAGAGTTTAATGGGTAGAACTCTTTGCGGCAGGCTTTAGAGGACCCCGGAGCCTACAGCCGTTTTTGTATCTACAGCGGACAAGTGCCCGGTGTTGACTTTTTTTCCGCCCCTGTACACCTCGTCTACCGACTCGGTGAGGCCCTTAAGATCCGTGAGAATATTTTCATCTATCAGTACGAGGTCCGCCGCTTTTCCGGCTTCCAGGGTCCCGGTTATATCGGAAATGCCTATTGCCTCCGCCGCCGCACCAGTGGCGGTGTGCAGTGCCTCAATTGGAGAGAGATAGCCCAGCTTTACAAAGAGTTCCAGTTGGTAGGCGTTGTCTCCGTGAAAGTTGAAGGGAGTTCCCGCATCGGTGCCGTAGCAGATTTTTACTCCCGCCTCTATAGCTCTCTTAAGATTCTCCATCCCCTTGTGGCCCTCTCTGCGCTCGTCGTCCAGCATATGCTCGGCAATGTTTTCCTGCTCATGCCGGCGCATCTGGTAGCCCACCACAAAAGTCGGGACCATGTAGATGTTTTTTTCCTTGAGCATCTCTATACCCTCGTCGTCTATGAGGGTACCGTGCTCGATAGTTCTTACCCCGGCACGAATGGCATTCTTTATACCTCTAGCACCGTGAGCGTGGGCGGCCACATGCAGGCCAAGTTTTTCCGCCTCCTCCACGGCAGCTCTCATCTCCTCCACTTCAAACTGTGCCGCACCGGGCACTCCCCCGGGATTCATATACGCGCCGGTTGCCATAAGTTTTATAAAATCCGCCCCGGCCTTCAACTGTTCCCTTACAGCGGCGCGCACCTCGTCGGACCCATTCGCCTCGTGGTACAGGCCCAAAAAATAGTCGTTGCCCTCGGCTGTCATGCTTATAATCTGCCCCGATGTAAGTATCCGGGGCCCGGTGGTATAACCGAGCTCTATTGCCTTTTTCACGCTAAAATCGATATGGTTAACACTTCCCGCGTTGCGAACAGTGGTAAAACCCCGGGCAAGGGTCCTCTCCATCTCCACGGACGCCCGAATCGCCCGCAAGTTGTCCTCCACCAGATTCTCGTCGTAGGTGTTGGCGTAGCCGTGCAAATCCATATGGATGTGAGTGTCTATAAGTCCCGGAAGAACAGCCCTACCGGAGCCGTCTATCTGCTCAGCCTCCGGAGCGCTCTTGTTCTTCAAGGCTCCCGACGGGGCAATTTCCATTATCCCTTTTTCGTCGAAGAGAATATCCCGGCCTTTTTCGGCAGGCCCCCCCGTGCCGTCTACAATCGTGGTGTTTTTAATAAGCGTCATCGGTATGCTCCTCAATTAACTTCGCCCAAGTATCTGCTCCGGCAAGCGGGTATGCCCGCCTTTGCAGAGTATACAAGACGGCGGGACTGTTGTGTCCCGCCGGTATAGTTCTGTACATTGCCCTGTTAATACTAATCCATTTCCACGTCTGTTACAATTACGTTTCCTATAACATCCAGACGAAATCCTTTTACAGCGGCAGAACTTGCTGCGGTGTAGTCGTTGTGAGCAATCGGTATTGTAGGCACTTCCTCGTGGGCTATTACCTGCATTTCTCTATAGATACGCTCCTGCTCATCCCTGTCGTAGGTAGATAGAGCCTGTTGTGCGAGGTCGACCATCTCCTCGGGCTGCCAATTGGCGTTTGAACCTTCCAAAAGCATTGTTTTGAGGAAGTTGCTCGGATACGCTATATCGTACCAGCCGGAAAAACCCGCCTGGTAGTCTCCGTTTCTCATCAAGCCGCTGTGGGTACCCCACTCGTTAGTTTCTATTGTGGCATCTATCCCGGCTTTGGAAAGGTTATCCTTGATAATCTCTGCAGCATCCACGGGATTGGAGACGTAGGGACGTGCATGGATAAAAGTGTTGAGCGTTATAGAGATGCCGTCTTCATACCCAGCCTCCTGCAGAAGTTCCCGTGACTTTTCCGGATTATACTCGTG
>JBKHFZ010000087.1:0-11100 GCA_046539925.1 Spirochaetaceae bacterium | reverse complement strand
CATATTCACCTCGTGTATTCACTTTAGTCTATAGTGGGGGATGTTTTCAAGTGTTTCTTTTATTAACTCTCTATTGACCTCGTGGAGTGTGATGCGTACACTTTTTTTATGAAACGTATTATACCTCTCTCCGCGGCGGGCTGGGAAGTCTGCAGGTTTTTTCTTCTTGTCATGGTAATGACTGTTCAACTCAACACGGAACTGCGTGGAGAGATGTCGGTTTTTCTGCTCTGGATATCCGTGGTGTCTCTTGTTGCCGCGGCGGCTCTTTTTTTTGCCGGTACTTCTCCCGAAAGGTATATGGTTTTTGTACCCCTCGTTGTTATGCTCAAAGTTTTGCAGCTCCTTTTTGGTGTTATACTTATACTCTATATTCAGGGGGTTGTCCCGGCGGTGCTCTCTATTATAAGAAACGAAGTCGGATCTATGCAGGGAGTCTCCATGCTCGCCTCCTCTCTTCCCGCAATAACGGGAATTGTCGCTGTTGATTTTCTCTTTGCCCTGTTTCTTGGGATGTATATCCTGCGGTACTTCAAGGGTAGTGCGCGGGAGAACGGCGGTGAGGAGCTGCCGGGGACCGAGATTATCAGGGTTGGAGAGGAGGAGTAGATGCAAATTTTACCCATTGCCAGCGGTAAGGGCGGGGTGGGAAAATCTCTCGTTGCTACCAATCTGGCTGTTGCCTTGGGGCAGGCGGGAAAGAAGGTTGTCCTTGCCGATCTTGATTTGGGAGCCTCCAACCTGCATTTGACTCTGGGGATGAGCGGCATCCGCACGGGTATAGGCACGTTTCTCACCAACTCCGATGTAAAGTTCGATGACATAATCGTTCCCACCGACTACAAAAACCTCCGTTTTATCCCCGGGGATGCGGAAATCCCTGGTATGGCCAACCTCAAAAGCGGCCAAAAATCCAAACTTATACGGCGGCTCTATACGGTGGATGCGGATTATGTAGTTGCCGATTTGGGCGCGGGGACCAACTTTAACACCCTCGACTTCTTCCTCAGCTCCTCCCTGGGAATAGTGGTAACGGCCCCCATGCTCACCGCAACGCTCAATGCCTACCTGTTTATCAAAAACGCGGTCTTCAGGCTTATGAACTCCTCCTTCAAAAAGGGAAGCCCGGCGGCGCAGTACCTCGAGGGGCTCAAAAAAGAGGGAACCCAGCTTCAGAGGGTGTATATTCCCAAGCTCCTCGAACACATTAAAAGAGAAGATCCGGAGAGCTACCAAAAGTTTCGTACCCGGATGGCGAGTTTTCATCCCATGCTTGTACTCAACCTTCTGGAAAATCCAAAGGATTCCCAAAAGGCGGAAAAAATACGGCGCTCCTGCAGCGAATATCTGGGTGTAGATATGGAACATCTCGGTGTTATGTATTACGATCATACTCAGGAAATAGCCCTTGGTTCTCGGCTGCCCATTGTGGTGTATAAACCCAACTCCGTCCTCAGCCAGGCTATATACCGAATTGCGGACAAACTTATACAGAAGAGCGAAGATCAGGGCGGAGGAAATCTGCTTGATATCGAGTCTCTCGACCAGAGCTATCAGGTAGCGGAGATGGAGGCGGAGATCGATTTCGATTCAAGAGCCAAGGATATGGAGGACCTGCTGCACAGCGGTGCTCTTACAAAGGGAGACTTGATAGATACGATAAAGGCACAGCAGTACGAGATAAATTCGCTCAAAAAGGAGAACAATCTTCTTAAACATCGCCTTGTAAAGGCAATACACGAGGGGTATACCGGTTAAAATCAATGCAGGCAAAGGGTAAGCTACAGATAAAAGTCGACGATTCCCAACTGGAAGCCTCGATTATCTTTGTTCCCCACAAAGACGGACAGGTGTGGAACAAGCCTAAACTCCTCAATCTGCTCGAAGAAAAGGGTATAGTTGAGGGGATCGACAAAAAGGCGATAGACAAGGCCCTGCAGGAGTGTGCCCGGGCCGCCGAGCAGGCCGGCGGGTCCGAAGAGGTAGACGCCGGAGAGGATGGTGCGGGTGATGGAAGCGCCGGAGATGAAAGTACCCCCCGGCACTCGTCCCACCGGATACAGAGAGTTGTTGCAAAGGGAAAGCCCCCCGAAGCGGGTGAGCCGGGATACTTTAACTGGAAGGAGCTCCCCGTACCGGAGGAGATATCCGACGACGGAGAGAGAGTCCTCAAGACGGCCCCGCCCCCCGATATTACCAGAACCCGTACCAAAAAAGAGAAGGTGCAAAAGAAAGTAGCCCACAAGCAGAAACTCCCCTTCGGCAAACCGAAGGAAGAAGTTGTGGAGAAGCTCGAGACCAAAACATGGGAGGAGCCCGTAAATGTCGATCCGAAGGTCCTGCAATCAGGATGGGCGGAGCAGGGGCAGACCCTCGCGGAGTGGGTGGAAGGAGGAGAGGGAAAGAAGGGTACTTCCGTCTACGGGCTTCCCCTGGAGCCTTCGGGGGGGATGGACGAAGAACTGTTGGGCGGACGCGGGGTAAAGGTGGGCAAGGAGAGTGTAGTTGCCGAGGAATCCGGCTTTTTCCGCCGGGGCAGCGGCTGGGCCGAGATTATCCCCTTTCGACGGCATAAATGGGAGGTCGGCGCCGGCAAGGACAAGGCTACCTGCCTCCTCTCTTTTTCTCCCGGGGACGAAGACGCCACACCTCCCACAGCCATCCAAATAAGAGACAGCGCAATCGATCTCGGCTTTCCGGAGGAGGAGCTTATACCGGAAGCGGCAATATCAACACTTATCCACGACTCCATCTCTTCGAATACTCCCCTCGAAAATGTATCCATAAGCAAAGACCGGGACAGTTTTTTTACCATCGAAGCCTCAAAAGACAGGCTCAAGGGGCTGCTTACCATGAGGAAGGGGAGCGGCAAGGGTAAGCCCCTGGTACTCAAGGAGGTGGGGGCGGCGATAAAGAAGAGCGGATTCAAGGGGATGGATTTTGAGAAAATAAAGAAGGACCTTCTCGAATTCTACAAAGGGCCCGATCGCGAACTGGAGAGCTATGTGCTGGCCGAGGGCAAAGCTCCCGTGAGGGGAGGGGACAGGAGCCTCGAGTTTACCTGCACCTGGGTGGAAAAGGAGGAACTCGAGCGGCTCAAGGGTGCCCTTCCCGATTCGGAGGAGGTGCTGGAGGCCTACCCATCTCTTGCCGATTACCCTCTGCAATCGGTAGATAAGATGGCCTATGTAAAGAAGGATTCGGTGGTAGGAGAGATTGCTGCCGGCGAGAAGGGCGAGGAGGGAGCCGATGTATACGGGAAAAAGATCGACCCTCCGCCGGGTAACGACCCTCTTATCTCCTTCAAGGAGAATATCCAGCTAAGGGAAGATAAACTCTATGCACTGGAAGAGGGGATACTGGATCTAATCGAGACTGAAAAAGAGAGCGCCGAGACCGGAGAAGCTGGAGAGACCGACGAGAGCCCCGAGGAAGCAGAGACCGATGAAGCAGAGGGCACAGAGGATAAAGAGCGAATTCTCCGTGTGCGGGCCCACTCGGACAGCGTTGTCCACGTGCAGCTGGCCGAAGACAAAATGAAGGCGTTTCTTACTCTCTCTTCGGCACGCGGTACGGGAGAGCCCCTTACGCTGGAGAAGGTAAACAGGGTACTCGATGAGAACGGGGTAAAAAAGGGTATTAACAGTACGGCTATCTCCCGGTCCATAGAGGCGGCAAAAAGGGGAGAAGAGGTAACCAAGGTGCCCGTGGCGGAGGGGATACCCCCAATCGAGCCGGGAGAGAGCAGGCTCAAGTTTTCCGTAAAGAGGGCCAGCGGGAAGAGTTTGACCTTAAAAGAGGACGGCAGGGCAGACTACAAGAATCAGGATAAAATAACGGCTGTGGAGAAGGATCAGACCATAGGCGTGATTATCTCATCGGATACCCAGCCCAAAGACGGCTGGGATGTAACAGGTACTCCCCTTAAGGCGAAGGAGCCACCTCCCCTCGCGATAGACGTTGGCGAGAATATAAGGCAGGAGGAGCAGGAGAACGGCGATATAAAACTCTACGCGGAGAGCAGCGGAGAGCTCTATTACGACCAGAAACGCCTGGAGGTGCATACCGTACACAAGGTGGACGGAAATGTAGACATGAGTTCCGGGAATATCGACTTTCCGGGGGAGGTCCAGGTAAAGGGGAACGTACACGAGGGGTTTTACGTAATGGCCGGCGGCGATGTAAAGATAGCAGGAGCAGTGGAAGCCTCTCTTGTCTCCTCGGGGCAGGATGTGACCATTGTGCAGGGGGTGGTCGGCGGCGGAAAGGCTGCGGTACGGGCCAAGCAGCATATAGAGACGAGTTTTGCCGAACAGGCGACGCTTCTCTCGGTGGGAGACATAAGGCTTAAAAACTCCTGTCTCCGCTGCAATGTAAAGTGTAACGGGACCGTCAAACTGGCTCCGGATAAGGGAGATCTTATAGGCGGAACAATTAATACCCGTCACGGAATAGAGGCGCACAATATTGGAAACGAAAAAAATGTAAAAACCTCCATCAGCTTTGGACAGGACTACCTGGTGGCCGACCAGATTCAGCAGCACGAGAAAAAGATAGAGAAGATAAAAGAGTATACCGCAAAGCTCGATACAATGATGAAGCGCTACGAAAAGGCGGGGGAACGTAAAAAACTCGACTCGGCGAGACGGGAGAAGCTAAAGTATTTGAAGATGATAGAGAAGCGCAGCATGCACCTTTTTACCCTTAGGGAGAGATACGAGGAGCACTTTGAGTCGAAAATTGCGGTACACGGGAAGATATTTCCAGGGGTAGTACTGGAGAGTCACGGGCGCTTTTACGAAGTAACCGCCGGCAAGGAGAAAGTGGTCTTCTCCTTTAACCTGGAGTCCGGCAAAATAGAAGAACAGGCTTTGGAGAAGGAGTAGGCTATGCCGGCATATCTGCAGTTTCCCCCATGGATTCAACCAACAATTATACCCGGGCTTCCCTTCCACTGGTACGGACTTATGTATCTTGTGGCATTTGCGGTAACCTACGTGCTCATAAGGTACCAGGTAAAGACGGAAGAACTCGATTATTCGGGTGAGGATGTGGCGGATCTCTTTTTCTACGCAATCCTCGCCCTGCTTCTGGGGGCGAGGATTTTTGGAGCCCTGGTGTACGACTCCACCGGCTATTACCTCTCAAAGCCGTGGTTGATATTCTGGCCCTTCGACGAGAGCATGAACTTTACCGGTTTTAGGGGAATGAGCTACCATGGCGGGCTTCTGGGAGCGGTTGTGGGTACCCTGGTGTATGCACGGGTAAAAAAGAAAGACTTTTTCCAGGTGGCCGACCTCGCGGTGGCGGGTATACCCCTCGGATACACCTTCGGCAGGCTGGGAAACTTCATAAATGGAGAGCTGTGGGGGAGGGTTACCACGAGTCCCCTGGGGATGATCTTTCCAAACTCTCCCAGGTTCTCCACGGCAAAGGAGTGGGTCCGGCAGATTGCCGACGAGGTGGGTATTGCCTACAGAAGCGGTGAGTATATCCGCCTCCCCCGGCACCCCTCCCAGCTCTACGAGGCACTTTTTGAGGGGATAGTTCTGTGGCTCATACTCTGGTTTATCCTTCGCCCGCGCAAGAGTTTCTCCGGCCAGCTCCTGGGGGTCTATCTTATTGGGTACGGTACTGTACGTTTTTTTATAGAATACCTGCGGGAGCCGGATATCGGGATAGGTTACCCCATAAGTTTTGCCGCGCAGTCCGAGCCCCAGGCCCTTTTTCTCTCCTTTCTCAACTTTACCACCGGCCAGATACTCTGCGCCCTCATGATTATCGGCGGAGCCCTTGTGCTGCTGCTGAGGAGAAAACGGGGAAGTTCTCAGTTAAAGCGGGGGGATTAATTACAGCCCCCGGTTCACTCTTTACAGCTTACAGGGGCTTTCCGTCTTCCGATGTTTACGAGGTGAAGGAAGTTCCCGGGGCGGCAGAGGCTTTAGAGTGTCTGGTGTTGGTATCGAAGACCTCTTTAATTGCAGTTAGTTGGGAAAAGAAGGCGTCCACCGCGTCGGGGGCAAAGTGCTGCTCCCTCTCCTTTTTAATCAGTTCCACCGCGTCTCCAAAACTCCAGGGTTCCTTGTAGGGGCGCCTGGAGGTGAGGGCGTCGAACACGTCCACCACCGCAACTATCCTCCCGGAGAGGGGGATATCCTTTCCCTTGAGGCCGTAGGGGTAGCCCGTGCCGTTCCACTTCTCGTGGTGGCTTATGGCTATTTCCGCACCTCGCTTGAGGTAGAGGCTCTGGGTATTGGAGATAATTTCATAGCCCTTGTTCGTATGGGTCTTTATTATTCCGAACTCCTCCTCTGAGAGTTTTGCCGGTTTGAGGAGTATGGTGTCGGGTATGCCGATTTTTCCGATGTCGTGGAGAGGAGATGCGCGAAAAATCTGCTCATGAAAGTCGGCATCGTCGGTTACCGCCTCGGCTATTAAACGGGAGTAGTGGGCCACCCTTTGGGTATGCTCTCCTGTCTCCGTGTCCTTGTACTCCGCGGCGTTTCCAAGGACTATAAGTGTTTCGTACTCCCGCTGGCTTATCTCCTCGGTGGCTTTTGCTACCTCCTCGCGGAGCATATCCGCCCAGTTTTTGTAGAGTAACTGGCTCTCCCGAAGCCTCCTGAGGTTCTGGACCCGTGCTCTAAACTCGGGGAGATTGAGGGGTTTGTTAAGAAAGTCGGTAGCCCCCGTTTTAAGAGCGCGCAGTTTGAGTTCGTTATCCGAATTTACCGCGGTTATCATTATTATCGGAATGTCCGAATATACCTTTCGAGCCTCCTCGATAAAAGCCACGCCGTCCATTGCCGGCATCATGTAGTCTGTAAAAATGAGATCGACAGGATTCTCTTTGAGGTACTCGAGGGCCTTGAGCGGTTCGGTAAAGCTGGTTATCTCGAGGCCCAGCTTCTGGGCCATCTCCTCGATAAGAATAAGGTTGAGCTGCTCGTCGTCTATCGAAAGTGCCTGTAGCCTGTTTTCCATGGTAGGTAGTATAATGAGCATATAAGCTAATAGCAAGTCTCATCTTGAGAGTTTATTGACAGACTTCCTGGAATACACGTACACTCAGGATTAGATGAGTACCCAATACGACTCCGTATTCAATCTACAGGCGGCGGAAGACGGTTTGTCCCTGGAGAAAGATATTATCCTCGCTCTTGTAAGAGATTTTCACTCTTCTAAAGAGCAGTTTCTATCTCCTCTGCGCAGGGGGATTAATGCGGGCGATTTTATGGAGATAAAAGGGTACAGCCACAAGCTCAAGGGGGCCGCCTACAACCTGCGCATAGACGGTATCGGCGAGACTGCCGAAGCGATGGAAGCCGCCGCTGCCGGAGAAGCCCTCGATTCCTGCATCAATCTGCTGGGCGTACTGGAGGAGAGGTTCTCCTCCCTCGAGAAAGATATCTACGGTACATGAAAAGATAAAAATATGATAAAACCGACCCATGGTTCATTCACCTACCTCTCCTCCGGTTCCAAAAAGAGGGAGAAGATTCCATTGGCCTCCTCGGAGACCGGGGATGAAGGCTCATTCTCCCTGCCCCGGGCCCGGCTTGTCTCCTCGGAACACAAAGGCTCCCTTCGCTTTGACGTAGTAATAGAGACAAGAGCCGCTCTTGAGGCGGTAAATCTTTCGGTCTCCTTTGAACTGGACACCGCGGGTATAGAAAAAGTGTATGCCAACGGTTTTCAGAGCTGGACGGAGAGCAGAGAGAGGACGCCGAAGGAACGCATGGGAGGGCTTAATCCTCTTCTTCTGCCTTTTGCTCGGCGTTTCAGGCTCCCTAACTACGGCGACTATACCTTTGCCGAGTATTCCCGCGCAAGGGGAAACTTTCATGGATATACCTTTCTCTATTTTGTGCGGTCGAAGGACAGGGCACAGGACAGTTTGGCGGCATCGTCGAAGGACGGGTCGGAGACTGAAGCTCCCCTCGAGCTCTGGGGCAGCATGGACGAGACCCGGGGGTATACGGTTTTCCGATGGGATCAAAAGCGGGGGATCCTTACTGTGGAGAAGGAGTGCGAAGGGCTTGTTCTGCAGGGGGGAGAGCTGCTGCTTTCGCTGGGGAGGTTTTCCGGTAGAGAGGAGGATGTATTTAACCGCTACTTCTCCTCCTGGGGTATCCACTCCGACCCGGAACCCATGGCCGGTTGGACGAGCTGGTACAGGCACTATAGGGATATACACGAAGAGACGGTAAGGGAGAATCTGGAAGCCTTCGCATCCCGCAAGGTGCCCCTCGATGTGTTCCAGATAGACGACGGCTGGCAGAGGGCTGTGGGAGACTGGCTGGAGACGGACGACTCTTTTCCTTCGGGCATGGCCGCAATTGCTGCGGAGATTTCCCGAAGGGGTTTTGCCCCCGGACTCTGGATAGCGCCCTTTTTAGCGGAGGAGGGAAGCCAGCTGTTTCGCGAGCATCCCGACTGGTGTGTCAGGGACGAGGCGGGAAATCCCCTCGTTGCGGGGTATAACCCCTTTCAGTGGAGCGGCCGATTTTACGCCCTCGACCCGCTCTACCCCCAGGTGCAGGAGTACGTGCGGCGCGTGTTTCGTACGGTTTTTGAAGAGTGGAAATTCTCCTTTGTAAAGCTCGACTTTCTCTATGCGGCTGCGCTTGTTCCCAGGGATGGAAAGAGCCGCGGGCGGATTATGTTCGAGTCTCTCCGTATGCTCCGGGAGTTTGCCGGCGGCAATACCATCCTCGGCTGCGGGGTGCCCCTCGGCAGCGGTTTCGGACTTCTGGACTACTGCCGTATAGGCGCGGATGCCGCACCATATTGGGAAGACCGAAAACTCGCGCTTATGGGGTATAGAGAACGGGTCTCTACGGTAAACTCTCTGCGCAGCACCATAGGGCGCAGGAGCCTCTCCGGGAGAGCCTTCGGAAACGACCCGGATGTATTTATCCTCAGAGAAGGTGGGCAGAAGATGAGCCGCACCCAGCGGCAGTCTCTCTTTATAGTCAACCAAATTTACGGGAGGGTGCTCTTTACCAGCGATAATCCCGCGGAATACGACAAGGAGATGTGGGAACTCTACCTCTCCCAATTCCCTCTGCAGCGCACACGCGTTCTGGAGGCCGACGAAAAAAGCGTGCGGTTTATGGTTGGAGAGAGGCTCTACCGCGGGTATCATAACCTCAGCAGAAAAAAAGTCTCCCTCGATATGCCCGAGGGGCTGTACTACGGCTTTAGGGAGGGTTTTGCCTCCGGGGGCAGTCTTACCCTGCAGCCCTACGAGAGCCGCGTTTACCTGACGGTAGACGGCAAGCCCTACGCTCCCGCCGGTTCCACGGGTATGCTTTTCCCCGGATCGGAGATAGAGAACTTTCGTTTTGACGAGGGAAAGGTGTGGTTCTCGGTAAAACCTGGAGTGCAAACCGAGGGGACGATTTTTCTGAAGGTTCCCTCCTTTCTCAAGGAGTGCGAGGTAAACGGCACGGTATATCCCTGCGAAGAGAAGGTAGATATGAGTCTGGTGGTGGTGCCGAGGCAGTAATTTCCGCGGCGTTTATCTTCTCCAGAAGTTTATCTTCTCCAGAAGGTGGGGGTAAAAATAATTATAACGGTAAAAATTTCCAGCCTCCCCACCACCATTGCTATACTGAGCCACGCTTTTACGTAATCCGGCAAAAGTGCGTAGTTTTGAGTCGGGCCGACCTCCCCGAAGCCGGGACCGACGTTTCCCACAATTGCGAGAGAGGCGGAGAAGCTGGAGAGCAGCTCGGTGCCGGAGCTCGCCACAAAGAGTGTGGTAACCAGGAGCATGGAAAAATATAAAAAAACAAAACCCGTAACCGAATAGAGAAACATTTTGTTCACCGGTGCCCCGTTTATATGGGCTCGAAAAACACCCTTTGGGTAGAGGAGGTACTTCAACTCCACAAAGGCCTGTTTTGCAAGGCTCAGGACGCGCATTACCTTTATTCCCCCTCCGGTTGAGCCTACGCTTCCTCCAACAAAAAACATGATAAAGAGTGCGGCCTTTCCCAGGGCGGGCCACAGGTCGTAGTCTGCGGTTACATACCCTGTGGTTGTCATAAGAGAGGCAACCTGAAAGGCACCGTACCGCATACTCTCGTAGATGGACTCGTAGACCTCTCCATGGATCGATGCGGTAACAAGAATGGTTGCAGTAAAAAAGATAAGCAGATACGCTTTGAGCTCGCTGTTTCGGGCAAGGTGCCGGAACTGTAAGGTTATGAGGCGGAAATGGAGAACAAAGTTCACTCCCGCCAAGAGCATAAACACCGTTATAACCCACTGCACATAGGCGCTGTCGAAGGCGGCAATACTGTTGTTATAGGGGGAGAAACCGCCGGTGGCGAGGGTGCCGAAGGTGTGGGTAAGCGCGTCGTAGAGGTCGAGACCCCCGAGCATAAGAAGAGCGGTCTCGGCAACTGTAAAGGAGAGATAGATAAGCCACAGGATAAGGGCGGTTCGTGTAATTCTCGGGGTAAGCTTTTCCACATCCGGCCCGGGCATCTCCGCCCTTAAAAGAGGCAGTCCGCTTACTCCGAAGAGAGGAAATACCGCTACTGCAAGACTGATTATCCCCATGCCACCTAGCCAGTGGGTCATGGACCTCCAGAAGAGGATAGACCGGGACCTCTCCTCTATTTCCGTAAGGATGGAAGCTCCCGTGGTGGTAAAGCCGGAGGCTGTCTCAAAAATAGCGTCTATTACCGAGGGAAACTCTCCGCTGGTAATAAACGGTATGGAGCAGACCAGAATAGCACCAAACCAGGCCAGGTTTGCCAGAAGAAAGATATCCCTCGCAAGAAGACTCGTGGACTTCGGCTTGATCGTGAGAAAAGAGACCGCGCTAAGGGCGATAACCGCGAGCGAGGGGATGAGAAAATGGGGTATAAGGTGAGTCTCCCCGTATACAGCCGCGACAACGGCGGGGAGGGCCATAAAGACGGCGACCACCAGGAGAAAAAGGGTAAGAATCTTGTAAATGAGCCTGATATTCATTGCTGCGGCTATAGTGGAATTTGAGGGGAGAAAGGTCAAGTGCCGAAAATTTATATCCCAGCAATTCTAAATTTGAAGTGTATGTACATACACTTCAAATTTAGAATGCTC
>JBKHFZ010000086.1:0-11270 GCA_046539925.1 Spirochaetaceae bacterium | reverse complement strand
AGATATGCAGACATATCTGCGGTCTCCGGAGGTGAGAGAAAGGGCTTATTCACTTTTTTCCACAAATCTTTCTTCACGGGCTTTTTCTTCCTTTATCTCGGGATTTTCCGTTCTTGATTCGGACCAGTTTATCTTTCAGCGGGTTTTGGGCAAAGAGCAGTTTGTGGAAGGAACCGCCCTTCTTTTTCCTCATTACGACGGAAATCTGCTTGAAGAGACAGTGGAACAGACGAGGAAATCTCTGGAAAATGCGGAAGTTGTAAGTTCGGATCTTCTTAACCTAACCCTGGAGATTTTGAATGGAACAGGAACATCCGGCTTGGCGGGAAGAACGAGCCGGGTTTTTGACAGTTTTGGCTACGATGTAGGAAAAGTAGGCAATGCTTCGGAACAGGACCTGGAGAAAACAACTGTTATAGCGAGAAACAACAACCTCTCTGCCGCGCAGAGGGTTGCAAATATAATACGGTGTAAAAATGTTATAACCGATATGGAAAATTTGGATGAGGAGATAGTGGAAGCGATTGGAACAGATCCGGTCGACGTGACAATTTTATTAGGAAAGGATTTTGATGGTAGATACTGTAAAGAGTAAAAATGGTGAAAAACCCGCAATTGATATTGCGCGGCTTATAGACGAACACAAGGGAGAAGATACTATAGTTATCGATGTGTCCGGAGAAAGCAGCTGGACCGACTTCTTTGTAATCTCAACGATAAACAGTACCGGACATCTTAAAGGGGTCGTACGGCACATTAAACAGTTTCTCCGGGAAGGCAACTTGGAGATGATTCACCGCCATAAGCGTATAGCCGAAGACGGTTGGGAACTGATGGACTGCGGGAATGTGGTTATACATCTTATGAGCAAGGAGATACGGGACTTTTACGACCTGGAGAAACTCTGGTTCAACGGCAAGATCGTGTATCAATCGTCAAAGTCGTCAAAGTCCAGCCCGTCGTCGTAATCCAGTTCTTCTTCGTCGTAAAAATCATCTTCGACGGTCTCTTCCTCTTCTCCCTCCGTATAGTCATCAGTTAACTCATCGTCGGTAATCTCATCGTTGATTTTTTCGAATGAGTTGTCCAGATCCGAATCGTAATCGTCGAAGCTGTCCTGAAAGAAATCGTCGTCGCTGTAGGAATCTTCCCTATTAACCATATATCGAGTATAGATACACATTTTATAAATTGTCAAAGAGAAAGTTGAAAATATAGCGAAGAAAAATCAAATTGCAATTGGTGGGAGGATTGTTTTGACAATGGAGGGGGAAAACCGGTACTATTTGAACACGATGGGTAACTCTGCACACTTTGAAAATACCGGTTCCTGGGGACGTATAGAGGCGCCGGCAAAGATTAACCTTCATCTCGATGTCGGACCGCCGAGAGAAGACGGGTACCATGGGATACGTTCTCTCTTTGCAATGGTGGACCTCAAGGATGATCTGTGCATGCGAGTTTTGGATAAACAGGAGGGCGAATGTATTGTTGAGGGCCCATTTACGTTTCCTTCGGAAAAAAACCTCATCTGCAAGGCCTACAGGGCCTTTGCCGCCCTCTCCGGGTGGAAGAAGGGAGTACACGTCTCTGTTACCAAGAGAATACCCGACCAGGGAGGCTTGGGGGGCGGATCGAGCAACGCAGCCGCCGCGCTTAAGCTTTTACAGCACCTCTCCGGTACACCTCTGAATCCCGGTGAGCTTCATAGAGCGGCTTTAGAGACAGGAAGCGACGTTCCTTTCTTTCTATCCGGCCCGGTCTCCCTGGTGGAGAGCAGAGGAGAAATACTTGGACGGGTCGATGTGCGCGTGGATGTTGGGGAGTTGGTTGTTCTTTTAATATTTCCGCCCTTTGGGGTCTCTACAGCCGATGCGTACAAAAACCTCGATAACCGCAGAAAAGAGAGGGGGAGGGAAGGGGTCCTGGAACTACAAAGAGAACACATTGTCTCTGCTTACGTGCACCAAAGCCCCGAAAAATGGCCCTTTTACAATAGCTTTACCGAAGTTCTCAAAGAGATGTATCCTCCCTACATGCATATATTTAATACGTTACAGGAAGGAGAAGCCCTCTTTTACGAGATATCCGGCAGCGGTGCTACCGTCTTTGCAGTATTTGACGACCCGAATAAGGCGGAAAAAATGGAAAAAGGTATAAAAAAAGATGGTATTAGTGCAAGACAAGTAAAAATGCTTGCGTCCTGCCCGGAGGCAGTTTACAATATTTAACGATATAATGCCGTTTTACTGCGGGTATGGAGGAAACATGGAGATCACCGACATCAGAATCCGTAAGGTGAGTGCCGAGGGCAAACTAAAAGCTTATGTGACCGTAACTTTCGATGACTGCTTTGTAGTTCACAATGTAAAGATTATCGAAGGAAAGAATGGTGCTTTTATTGCGATGCCGAGTCGAAAAACAAAAAAAGGCGAGTACAAAGACGTGGCCCATCCGATTAATTCAAGTTTTAGGGGGCTTCTTCAAGAGAGAATTCTGCAGGAGTATGAAAACCAGGCAGATACTGAACCCGCCGAGGAAGAGGAGTATAATACAGCCTCCAGTGAGTACCCCTAGATAAATAAATCTATAGCAGGAACACTTTTCCGCTTTTGTCACCTGACGAGACCGGCTCTCCTCGGGTTGTGTGGATATGTCTATCTACGGAGAGGATAAATTATTTCGTCCCGGGTGGTAGAAAAACTCTTTTGTATATGATATAGTCCACACACATTTTATAGGCTTGTAAAATCGAATTGGGGCGTCGGCAAGCGGTTAAGCCACCGGTTTTTGGTGCCGGTATCGTAGGTTCGAATCCTACCGCCCCAGAATACTTTAGAGGAACGACAGGTTAAGGAGCAGAATATGAAGCAGGAAACCCTTGAAGCATTTGAAAGAAGGGAACTCAAAAAAGGGGCTTCGCGGCGGCTCAGACGCGAAGGAAAGATACCGGCGGTTATGTACGGTAAAGATCAAAACAAAACCCTTTCCATACTAAAAAACGAGTTCGAAAAGAAGATGCACGCCCTTGGAGAAAATACCATTATTGTGCTGACTCTAGACGATGGAGATCACGAAGTTCTTGTAAAAGATTATCAGGAAGATACGATTCGCAGCTTTGTAACCCACGTCGACTTCTACGAGATAGAGCAGGGCAAGGAGCTCCGAACCCATATACCGGTGGAGGTAATAGGGACCCCCGAGGGAGTGCTCGAGGGAGGAGTTCTCGAAGAACGGCTCCACGAGATCGAAGTCGAGTGTAAACCCAAGGATATACCGGATAAAATTACCATCCATGTCGAGGGTCTTCAGATAGGGGACACAATCCATGTGGAGGAGCTCGAAGTGCCCGAGGGAGTAAAAATCCTCAACTATCCGGACCAGGTTGTGGTAACGGTATCGACCCAAAGTGAAGTTATCGAACCGGAAACCGAAGAAGAAGAAGGTCTTGAAGCTGAAGAGGGCGAAGAAGGCGCAGAAGGCGAAGAAGAGACCGAGGGCGAAGAGGGAGCATCCGGCGAAGAGTCCGAGGAGTAAGCTCACCTCAATTGGTCATAATCGGTCTCGGCAACCCCGGCAGAAAATACGAAGGCACGCGGCATAACGTAGGGTTTGAGGCTGTGGAGCTGTTCGCCCACAAAGCCGATATTCCCCTCTCTAAGGGTCTTGGAAAAAAGTACAGGGCTGGAGAGGGGAGATGCTGCGGCTCAAAGGCGGTGTGTATAGAACCGTACACATTTATGAACCGCTGCGGAGATATCGTGCCTGTAATAATTGGAAAGTTTCAGGCCACCGCCGACAATATTGTGGTTGTATGCGACAACCTCGACCTGCCTCCGGGAATGTGCAGGATAAAGCACGGCGGGGGCAATGCCGGTCATAACGGGCTGGCCTCTCTTATACAAGCCTACGGTACAGGCTCTTTTCTCCGAGTCTATGTGGGGATAGGACGTCCTCAATATAAATCGGCGGTAGTTTCGCATGTTCTCGGCGCTCCTGAAGGGGAGGAACGTACTCTTCTTGATGAAGGTGTTCACAAGGCCGCCGATGCGCTGTATCGTCTTTTTCAGGAGCCTCTCGAGAAGGTGATGAATGAATTCAACCGAAAAAATACTGTCGAACAGGGTGAGGACGTTCCTTCGTAAAAATTCCATAGAAAGCGGCTCTACCCTAATTACCGCCTACTCAGGCGGTCCGGATTCGACGGCGCTTCTTCTGCTCCTCTCGGCTCTTCGACACAATTATCCATTTACCCTGCGTGCAGTGTATATCGAGCACGGAATACGGGAAAAAGAGGAACGGCTGCTCGAGGATCGATTAGTAGGCAGAATAACGGAACAGCTCGGCGTGCCTCTCTGGAGACTTTACCTGCCTCCCGGATATATAGAAACACATGCCGCTAACGCCGGGGGCACCGAGGCGGCTGCGCGGAGGATGCGGTACGATTTTTTTGAAAAGTTATCCGGTAATGGTGCGTATATCCTTCTGGGACATACCTTGGACGATTTACTGGAGACCCAGGTTATGCGGTTTTTCCAGGGATCCGGTCCATCCGGCCTCTCCGGAATACCGGAGAGAAGAGGCCCCTTTCTCCGCCCGCTTCTCTCCGTAAAAAAAGAGGAAATATATGCTTACCTTGCAGAAAAAAATGCCCGGTACAGCGTCGATTCCACAAACACGGGGGAGGACTTTCTGCGGAACAGGGTAAGAAAAGAACTTATGCCGGTGGTACGCAGCATTTTCCCCGGTATAGAGAGGTCTTTACACGAACTTGCAGGGAAGATGAAGGCTTTGGAAGTATGTGAAGATACTCAAAGGGGTTTGAGGAGTTCCTCGGTCTTTGATGGAAAGTCAATTCCTTTACGAGAAGAGGATGACGGCAGCATCTCCTTCGATGCGGAACTGTTTTTGAAGGCCCCGGAATGGGAAAAAAGCCGGCTCATCTACTCTCTGTGGGACAGTACCCACAAAAAAAAACAGACTCGCTTGCCCTACAGATTTGTCCGGGAACTGTGCAAGACTTTTGTTGAAGAGAATAGTCTAAATAGAGAAAAGAAAATAATAGAAGGGCATGGTATTGCCATAGCCAGGCGGGGGGACCGTTTTTTTTACAGTCATTCTGTTGTCCCGGAAAAGAAAAAAAGTTATCTTAAATTGATAGAAGAGGGAGACATACATTTACCCTCGGGTATAGACTTGCAGGTAGCCGGACTTAAAGGCACAGAGAGGTGCGGGGGCGGTGAAAAAGCCGGCGGTGAACAGGTAGCAGGCGGTGAACAGGTAGCAGGCGGTGAAAAAGCCGGCGTGTTGGTATATACTTCAGAGCAGTACGGGCCGTTGGTTCTACGATCGAAGAGAGAGGGAGACTGTATTAAAACGGCTGCAGGAGATACTAAATTAACCGTGCTGTACGGTAAGCTCGGTATTTCCGCGGAAAACCGCTGGAAATATCCGGTTGTGGAGGACAGACGCGGCATACTGGCCCTGTTGAATATAGAAGACTGCGCCGCCTCCTTTGTCGGTCTCTTGGGAGAGGGGGAAGCAGTTGAGGGGTGTACATCGTATTTGATAGCCTCCCAAGCCGCTTCGCGGCAACAGAGACAACGAAAATAGCCGGCTATAGCTGTTTCGTAATATGATTCTTGACATATTTTTAATTGGAGAACAATGTGAGTTCGAATAACGATAAAGACGGCAAAAACAGGGAGAACGGACCGAATAACAACAAAAATCAGGGCCCGAAACCTCCCCAGTTTGATTTCGGTAAAAACAGGATGGCCCTCGGCTTTCTTATCTCTCTTTTTGTCATGTTTATATTTCTCTTTCTCATGACGGACAGTGAGGAGACGAAGGAAGTATCCTATTCCGCATTTCTCTCTTTTCTTGAAGATGGACAGGTACAATCGGTTACCATTCTTGACAATGACGAAATACGCGGGAAAGTAACCGATAGAACCGGTGGATTAACCGATTTTAATACAAAAATTCCCTACTACCACGACTCTCTTCTGACGCTTCTGCGGGATAACGAAGTGGAAATTACCGGAGGGAACAGGGGAATTTCTCCGGGGAGAGTTTTTCTCGAACTGATCCCGTGGATTCTATTTCTCGCCTTTTTCTGGTTTATGTTCAGACAGGTCTCCAGCGGCGGAGGGGGAAAGGCCTTCTCCTTTGGAAAGAGCAAGGCAAAAGAGTATCTAGAAGATGCGGAGAAAATTACTTTTGTAGAAGTTGCCGGCCAGGAAGAGGCAAAATACGAACTCCAGGAGGTAGTCGGATTTCTTAAGAACCCCCAGAAATTTACCAAAATAGGGGCAAAAATACCCAAGGGAGTTCTTCTCGTCGGCATGCCCGGTACGGGTAAGACTCTCCTTGCAAAGGCTGTTGCCGGAGAAGCGGGGGTTTCCTTTTTTCATATGTCCGGCTCGGACTTTGTAGAGATGTTTGTAGGGGTAGGCGCGAGCAGGGTAAGGGATCTGTTTGAACAGGGGAGAAAAAGCGCTCCGTGCATCCTCTTTATAGATGAGCTGGACGCCGTAGGGCGGACAAGAGGAGCGGGGTACGGAGGCGGGCACGACGAGAGAGAGCAGACCCTCAACCAAATGCTCGTGGAGATGGACGGGTTCGATACCCAGGAGGGTGTTATTATTCTTGCGGCAACCAACCGGCCGGATGTTTTGGACCCGGCGCTGCTCCGCCCCGGTCGTTTCGACAGACAGGTAGTTGTCGATATGCCCGATGTAAAGGAGCGAGAGGCGATATTGCGTATTCACTGTGGAAAAATACAGCTTGCCCCCGACGTGGACCTGCACACTATTGCCCGGGCAACCCCCGGAACCTCCGGTGCGGATCTGGCAAATCTGGTAAACGAGGCTGCCCTATTTGCCGCCCGCGCAGATAAAACCTATGTGGAGCGGGCGCATTTCGAGGAAGCCAGGGATAAAACCCTTCTTGGTGTAGCGCGCAGGTCTAGGGTAATTACTCCGGAGGATAAGAGGGCAACCGCCTATCATGAGGCAGGTCATGCTCTGCTGCATTACTATCTGCCCAATGCGGACCCTCTGCATAAAGTTACGGTAATACCCCACGGCCAGGCACTGGGGCTGGCGATGTCGCTGCCTGAGAAGGATACCTATTCCAAAAACAGAAGCTGGCTTACCGACCGCATAAAAATAGCCATGGGCGGTTATGTTGCGGAGAAGCTCGTGTATGACGAAACAACAACGGGAACAAAAAACGATATCGAGCAGGCAACCAGTATCGCACGACGAATGGTAACGGAATGGGGAATGAGCAGGGACTTGGGTTTTGTCTCCTACGGACAGGAGGAAGAACCGATTTTTATTGGAAAGGAGATTGCCCAGCACAAGGATTACTCCGAATATACCGCGCAAAAGATAGATAATGAGGTTAGGGATATTCTTGACGAATGCCTCCGGGACGTCGAAAAAATCCTTGCAGAACACAAAGACCAGTTAACGGCACTGTCCGAGGCGCTTGTCAAGAAAGAGACCCTCGATGATGCGGAGATCAGGGTTCTTCTGGGATTTCCGGCATACAGCTCTGCCTCTTCTCTTAAGACGGAAGATACGAGGGAGATAAAAAGCTCACAACCTGCAGAATAAGGAGTGATTATGGCGGCACATTCGTTATTAACCCGGTCTCGTACAACGCTGTTACTGGGGGTGTGGATTCTGGGAGCTCTTGCGCCGCTTTTTTCGCAATCCGTAATGGAACATGACCGTGCGCTGGCCGATCTCTACATCGGTTATGCCGTGGACCTCTTCGAAAGAGGGGCCATGGAGCGGGCCGATGAATTTGCCGAAACGGCGCTTCTCTTTAATCCCGAATCTCCGGATGCCCTCTTTATAAGAGGAGAGGCGGCTCGGTCGGATTCAAGACTTGGAGAAGCTGCAGATTTTTACTCGAAGGCTCTTCTCGATGACACCTGGAACAGATTTGAACCGATGGAAGCTGTAACCTCGCTTGCTGCTCTGCACTATCGCACCGGCAAAAGTGAAGAAGCCTATCTGCTTCTGTATCCCTATTATCCAGAACTATTCGACAACCTGGAGCAGGCGGCTCTGTACACAAAAATTCTTGTCAAACTGGATTTTTCCGAAAGGGCTCTGCGGGCGGTTCGCACCGCTTCCGGTCGGTTTCCACAAAACGAAGAACTTCAGAAACTGAGAATACGTCTGGACGATTCGTACAGGGAGAGGGCAAAGGAGCTGATCCGCGAGGGGGACTCGCAGGAGCTCTTCACAAAGGAAGCGTACAGGGGAGTAATTTCGCGTATACCGGAGACAAAAAGTATCGACGCATCCCAAAAAGCGGCGGATGCGGAAGAACTTCTGGCTATGTACGAAGAGATGTGGGGGGAGGATCGATTCAGCCGTGTCTATAAAACATGGACCGGGGCTGTGAAGCTGCAGGAAGGGGAGAGCATTGAGCCCCTTTCTGCAGAGCTGTTTTCCACATACGACACCTTTACCGGTTCGGAGTTCGAACTGCTTCGCAGCGTCTCTGAGAACGGAACCTACGATATGAGCGGGTTTACCTCCTTTAGCGGAAAAATTACCTACGACGATAATAAAGATGGGTATACGGAAAAACGGATAGAATATACCGACGGAAAAATAGAAAATATGGTATGGGACAGGGATCAGGATTCTCGGCCGGAGGTAAAGGTCCGTTTTAGCGGGGGAGAGCCTGTGAGGGTGGAGATCGGACAAAGTGGAGCTGCAGAGGGGTACTATGGAAGGTACCCGAATCTTGTGAAGGCGGTGTATCTCTCTAACGGCGAAGGAGAGTTTATTCTGAATTTGATACCCTACGAAATAGATTTTACCATTTTTGAGGATAAAGAGTGGGATGAGCTTAATCCTCCGCACCTGCTCGAGGAAGTATCTTTTCCCCGAATTGATGAACTGCTTTTTTACGCTTCGAAAATAGAGAGAAGTTCCGGAGAAAGGGTACACAGATACAGTTCTCAAGACGGAAAAAGCGAGATGCACTCGGTTTCAACCCCGGAGAGAAGTGTAACCGGTCAGTATGAGGGAGCCTCCCTTACGCGCAGAAAGAGAGTGTTTGACGGAGAGGAGGGGATGGAGATTACCGAAGCCTATGAAAAGGGGGAACTTGCCTATATCAGTTACGATGGCACAGGAGACGGGAGATCCGAGTATATGGAAATCTACAAAGAAGAGGAGATAATACGCCTTTGGGATATAGACGAAGACGGTGTGTTTGACTATGAAATGAGAGTGGAACGAGAAAATAGAGAAAAAACGAGGGAGACCGAATGAGCTTTGTGGATATAGCCCAGGTACATATACAGAGGAAAGCACTGGTGCGGTCTTTTATCGGCACGTGCATACTCGTGCTAGTATTAGGATGTGCCTCAACGGGAGGGGATTATGATCCCCCTTCATTGCATGAGGTCTCTGCAGAAAAGATTGAAAAGAGTTTAGAAGAGGGAAAAATAGCAAAGGCGGTGATGGAACATCACCACTTGCGGAAAAGGGATGAGGTTCCCCAGGAAAAAATAGAAAGACTGTGGAGTTCCATACTGAACAAATGGCGGGAATCTTACCATACATCGCTTGAGGATAAAGACTACAGAAGGGCAATAAGACTTGCAATTACAGCGGAGCAGGGGGAATTTACAGAGGAGGTCTCCGGCGAGCTGCAGGACTCCGGAGAAGGGGAGTTTCTCGACGAGTTAAAGAAACGGTACATACTTTATCTTGCAGAAGGGGACTTTCCTATTGGGGCATTGGCTCTCCTGAGGGATTTTGTATCCTACGAGCCATTTAGCATGGAAGAGTTGGAAAAGCTGTTGCAGGTTGCAGAGCAGGAGCGCAAAAGGACGGTAATAGCCTCGCTTACCGAGGAGATTGAAGACAGGTTAGAAAAAAAAGATCAAGATGAGCAGAAGAAACTATCGGAGGGGGACCGTCAGTCGGAAGAAGAAGAAAAACCCGATAGAACTTATTCCCATGAGGAGCTAATATCTTCCACTGTAACTATTTGGGTAAATAGAGGCATGAGAATTCAGAGTGGAGTGGGGATGCCGGACCGGGTTATAGGAAGCGGTTTTTACATAGACAAACGGGGTTACATCCTTACCAATTATCATGTTGTAAAGAGCGAGGTCGACCCCGAATACGACGGATACAGCCGCCTCTATGTAAGACCTTCGGAGAATTCGAAACTGAAAATTCCGGCCCGTGTAGTAGGCTGGGATCCCGTATTCGATATTGCCCTGTTAAAGGTTGAAAGGGACGTAGATACCGTTCTCTCCTTTAGCCCCAGCGTTACCCGCCGTTCCGGGGAACGTATATACGCGATAGGATCGCCCGCCGGGCTGGAGAACACCGTTACCTCGGGCATAGTATCTGCTTCTGGAAGACGCTTTCTCCAAATGGGAGATGTGATGCAGGTGGATGTACCTATAAATCAGGGAAACAGCGGCGGACCGCTCCTGGACGATTCCGGACATCTTATAGGTCTTGTATATGCCGGGATTGAGCAGTTCGAGGGAGTAAACTTTGCCATCCCCGCAGAATGGGTCTTGAGAGTTCTCAACGATTTGTACGGGGAGAAAAAGGTAAAGCACTCCTTTTTCGGTGCCGCAGTAGAAGAGGTGGACGACGAGCTCGAGGTGAGTTACGTGTATCCCGGAGGTCCCGCGGAGAAAATGGGGATCCGTGCCGGAGACATACTCCAGTCGATAGGCGGTACAGAGGTGCAAGAGATAGTGGACGCTCAGCGGATAATGCTCAAATATGATCCCGACACACTTATCCGCTTTAGATGGAAAAGCAAAGATAGTCGAAAGGAGGGAGTTGCTTCTCTTGTTGATCGGCCCGACGTTCCTATGGAGAAGGCCGTTCAGAAAGACAGGCGGGAAAGACTTTTTGCTCCGCTCTTTGGTATGCAGGTAGAAAAAACCGAGAACAGTCTCTTTCGAACAAGATACCGTGTAAAAGAGATATACCGCGGGTCTATAGCGGACGATGTAGGATTATCCGTTAACGACCCCTTCAGCATACAAAAGTGGGAGCTAATGGAGAAAGAGGGGGTTGTTCTGACGCAGATACGAATAAAAAAAAGAAAGGCAGGCTTCCTCGAGACGGGTGTGCAGCTGGGTAATTATTTAGAAATTAACAATATGATATAATACGGGCAGATGGAAAACCAAAAAGAGAGTGCAACTATTTTAGTTGTAGAAGACGAACAGATTGTTGCCTTCGATATAATGGATA
>JBKHFZ010000085.1:0-11321 GCA_046539925.1 Spirochaetaceae bacterium | reverse complement strand
CCTCAAGTTCTTTCTGAGTTTGACTACCGGTTTCTTTGTATGGTTTTTTCTTCAGCTTATAGGTTTGGATTTTGCACTGGTATGGGGTGTCCTCGCTTTTCTTCTCAACTTTATACCCTCAATCGGCTCTACCATTGTGCTGATAATAACAATTTCTATGGGGGTGGTGCAATTCTATCCCGAGCTGGGTAAAATCGTTGCGGTAATAGTAAGCATGTCGGGTACGCAAGTAATATTCGGGAATATCCTGGACCCCAAACTGCAGGGCCGGCGTCTGGATATTAGCCCATTTTTGATACTCTTCTCCCTCATACTGTGGGGATGGATTTGGGGACCCGTCGGTATGTTCCTTGCGGTGCCAATAACGGTAATAATACAGATTGTCTGCTACAATATTTTGCCGCTCCGTCCTCTGGCGGTACTTATGAGCGGTGGGCAAGTATTAAAGGAAGAATCTCCTCCGGAGCCTCCTGATGAGATTCCTTCCCCCGAGGTTAAATGGGAGAGCAACGAATAGACACCCCGGTATTTCAGGTAAATAAAGAAGCCTTCCCCGGGCGGCAGGCATGGTTGTCGATAACATCATTTGCTGGTACAACATAGTGGGCGGCTGACCCTGGGCAGACAGCCCGTCCCAAATAACAAGACTTTTTGTGAGGCTGAAATGGAGAAAAAACGAATACTCACCGGCGACAGACCCACCGGTAAATTGCACTTGGGCCACTATGTGGGTTCCCTTTTTAACAGGGTAAGGCTGCAGGAGGAGTACGACTGCAATTTTATTATCGCGGATCTGCACATGCTTACTACAAAGACATCGAAAGAGGATGTAGAGGCGATTTACGAGAACTCCCGCGAAATGGTTCTGGACTATCTTGCCTGCGGGATAGATCCCGCAAAGTCGAATATCTACCTCCAGTCGGCGGTACACGAAGTCTACGAGATGAACCTCATCTTCGAAATGCTCGTAACGGTGCCGAGGCTTCAGCGCATGCCGAGTATAAAGGAGATGGCCAAATCGGCAAACCTGGAGGAGATGCCCCTGGGGCTTTTGGGGTACCCCGTTCTTCAGGCGGCGGATATCTTGATGCCCCGGGCTCATCTTGTACCCGTGGGAAAGGACAACGAGTCCCATATAGAACTTACCCGCGAAATTGCCCGGCGCTTTAACTCGCTCTACGGAGAGGTCTTCCCCGTTCCGGATGTACTTATTGGCGATGTGCCTACTCTTGTAGGCACCGACGGGCGGGCTAAGATGTCCAAATCTCTTGGTAACGCCATCTACATCTCCGACGACGCGAAAACAGTAGAGAAGAAGGTGCGTGGAATGTACACCGATCCCAACAGGATAAGGGCCGATGTTCCCGGGAAGGTGGAGGGGAATCCCGTGTTTATCTACCACGACGTCTTTAACACAAACAAAGAGGAAGTGGAGGATCTTAAAAAGCGGTACAGAGAGGGCAAAGTGGGAGACGTGGAGGTAAAAGAGAAACTCGCGGCGGCGCTCAACGCCTTCCTCGATCCTTTTAGAGATTTGCGGCAGGGGTATAAGGAGCAGACCGGCTTGGTGGAAGAGGTTATCTTTGACGGGACAATGGCGGTGAGGGAAGAGGCCAAAGAGACGGTAATAGAGATGAAGAAGGCTATGGGCTTAACCGGTGTGTGGAACCGAATAAGCAGAAAGACGGAAAAAGCAAAGAAAAAGAGGAAGAAAGAGGAGGGGGAGGATTAATCGCCGGGAAATAGCCGAATTCCGCGATCTTGTGTGGCGTTTTTACGCGGAGCAGGGGAGGAAATTTCCCTGGAGAGAGACGGACAACGAGTATGAGATTCTTGTCTCCGAGCTGATGCTCCAGCAAACCCAGACCGAGAGGGTGTTAAAAAAGTACTCCCCCTTCCTGGAGGTATTTCCCGATTACGGAACCCTGGCCGAAGCATCGACTATTAAGCTCCTCGAGATGTGGAGCGGCTTGGGTTACAGCCGGAGGGCTCTTGCTCTGCGGGATATTGCAGCACGGGTATACGCTATGGGCGGCCGGCTGCCTTCGGACGAGGAGACTCTTCTCTCCTTCCCCATGATAGGCCCGGCTACCGCCGGCTCTCTCCGTGCCTTTGTCTTTAATATCCCCTCGGTCTTTATAGAGACAAATATTCGCAGGGTTTTTATCTACCATTTTTTCCGCGACAGCGAGGCGGTATCGGATTCCGAGATATTGCCCCTTGTTTCATCCACTCTGGATACCGGAGATCCGAGGAACTGGTATTACGCGCTCATGGATTACGGAGTGTTTCTCAAGAGCCGGGTGCCTAATCCAAACAGGAAGAGTTCTCATTACCGGGTTCAGGCGCCCTTCGAGGGCTCCAACCGGCAGTTGCGCGGGAAAGTTCTCCGTCTTCTCGTATCCGGGAGACGATGTACTTATACAGAGCTCCTCGAGGGCACCTCCGCCGAGAACCTTCTCCTCGAGACATGCCTGGAAGGGCTGGAAAAGGACGGTTTTATTGTGTGTGAAAGCCCCGGCACATATTCACTTAAAGAGTAAATTATGAGACCGCGGTCTCTAAAGCAACTTCCATCATATCTGTAAAGGTCTTCTCCCTCTCGGCGCTGCTGGTCTGTTCTCCGGTAACAAGATGGTCGCTTACCGTAAGAATTGTAAGAGCCTCCACACCGTATTTTGCTGCAAGAGTGTAGAGTGCTGCGGCTTCCATCTCCACTGCGAGTACGCCGAAATTCGACCATCTTTTCGAGGACTCGGGGTCGTCGTTGTAGAAAGTATCCGTAGAGAGAATGTTCCCTACATGAAAGTCAAGATTTCTTTTCTCCGCTTCGGAAACCGCTTTTCTCAAAAGGCCGAAATCCCCGACGGGAGCGTAGGTCATATCCGGAAAACGCTGCCTGTTAATAGCCGAATCGTGAGAAGCGGCCATCGCAAAAACCATGTCCCGAATTTTTACCTCTTTTTGCATCGCTCCGCAGGAACCGACCCTGAAGAGCCGTTTTACACCGTATTCGCTTATAAGCTCGTTTACGTAGATGCTTATAGAGGGTATCCCCATTCCCGAGCCCTGTACTGAGACTCTCTCACCCTTATACCTGCCGGTGTATCCGTACATGCCGCGCACCTCGTTGTAGAGGGTAGGTTCAGAGAGATAGTTTTCTGCGATAAATTTGGCCCTCAGGGGATCACCGGGCATGAGAATCGTCTCGGCTATATCGCCTTTTTTTGCAGCTATGTGAATGCTCATAACAAAACCTCCTAAAAAAATCTAAAAATATCTAAAAATATTAAAGCACCAAGGGTATCTTCAGTAAGAGTAAAACGCGGCTAAAAATCAGCCTTCTCTATTATCGACCTGTGCCATTGTAACAGTTCATCGTGCCGTTTTCTATCGCTTCCTTCACAGTCTGCAAGTACCCTAAAAACAGGCTCGGTTCCGGACCCCCTCATCCAGATAAAATCGGTATCTCTCCCGTGGGAATCCCTGAAAATTATCTTGAGCCCGCCGCTATGCCCCCCGCTGCGGTACTCCGGGCCAAACCCCTCTTTAGCCTCGGTCCCCTCATAATTTACCTCGTGCCAGGAGGCTATACCGTAGGTACGCAGCAGTTCGGCTTTCCTTCTTTCCCACTCTTCGAGAAACACTTCTTCGTACCGTTTTTTAAGAAGAGCGTGATCCTCTGTAGCAATTTTTAACTTGGCCTCCGGTTCGTAGGCCCCTGTGGTAATAAAGGGTGGCAGTGTATCGAGGAGCGATGCGACGGTTGGGTAACCTCTAAGTGGGTTTGTTCCGGCCGAGCTCAAGGCGGCGCCGAGAGACGTGCCGGCGGATTTCTCGGAAGATGAGCTTAAAGCGGCGTCCGAAGAGGCGCTGGAAGTGGAGAGCAGTTTTATTAGAGAGAGTAGAGTGTTAAGAGGATCCCTTATTGCAGCGGGGTGGGTTATATTGCCCCCGTTAGAGCCCTCTCCGAGGATACGTACGGTATACCCGGATTCGCGGAGTTCTTGGGCTTTTGAGACCACGTTGGCCTCCCCGGTTTCGGTGCGAAAAACCTCGGCGGAGAAAAGTTGGGCAATGCGCTCTATACGCATGGAGGTAGGTCCGTTAACCACGACGGCAAGGCTCTTGCTATCATCTCCGTCTGTCTCGACTCCGTTTTTTGTGCGTGCTCTTTTAAATCTCTCCGTTTTTCCATTTGGGCCGTAGCGTAGGTCCGAGAGCTCCGCGTACACCGACAGGGCAAAAACAGCCTGGGCTTCCACCGCCTTTACCGTCTCCGTGTTTTGATCGTAGTAGACAATATTCCCGCGGTCTCCGTCGTTATCGGGAACGTATCCAAGAAGAAAGGAAGGGTTTTCTCCGTGGCGTTCGAGGAGAAACTCACGGCACATATCGAGGTTTTTCCCCTCAGGGACGATGGGGTGGACTATCTGTCGGGGCAGGCTATTGATCGAGGAAAACTGTATTCCCAGGCTCTTTAGAAAGACCTCGTCTATACTCCTTGTCCTCGCACTTCCGTTTAGATCCGCCGCAATACCCAGAGGCCGGCTTTGTATATTTTTTTTGAGCTTTGTAAAATAGGCGGCTTTTGTCTGTTCATCTGCGCTGTTCGAAGCGACGGTTCGACTAAACGACTCGTAGGCGGCGGAGGCTTCCCCCTTTCGCAGGGGTATCTCCTCCAGGACTTTCCGGTATTCCCCTCCGCTTCCGCCGGAGATGGCGGTATACACTGTATCCACTATAGAGTCGTTTGTAGAGGAGATAAGAGAGATGAATTTTTCTATAGTGCCTCTGCTTCTCTCTCCGCCTGCAACGGCCCCGTCGGAAAGGCCGAACTTAATACCGTTGTGCCCCACGGGATTGTGGCTCGCGGTAATATAGATAAAACCGTCTATATAGACGTTGTTTTTAACATAGGCGGTTATCTCCGGGGCGGGGGAGATAAAGAGGTATCGCACCTCTATCCCCCTGGAGAGGAGAGTGCGGCAGACCGTGTCGGCTATAGCCGGACCTGTCGGCCGGGTGTCTATCCCCAGGGCAATAACGGGCTTTTTATGCTCCTCCGCATTTTGCACATTTCCCCCGGCTTCCCTCTTTAAAAGTTCTGCAAAAGAGAGAGCCGCCGCGCCGGCGATTATACTATTTTCCGGAGAGATAGTTTCGCAGAAGCTCTCCTCATCCCCGTTTTCGGCAAAGATTTTTCGCCACCCCGAGGCGGAGAGTATCATCTTCTTCGATTCCTCTTGTACATCCTCTATAGAGGGGAGGTACGAGAGGGGAATAGTATCCGGGTCCGCTATATAGAAGCCGTTATCCCTGTCTGTAATTTCCATAGATATTTTTACCATACAGCAGAACAAGTGAAAAGAGAATAAAACTGAGGGGGACTGGAGAATCTGCAGCGTATTGTGGTACTCTCACTACATAAATCCTTGGAGGAGGAGGTGAGTTTTAATGAAAAAACCCGTGCCTGTAACGGCGGCAATACACGACCTGTCGGGCTTTGGAAGATCTTCCCTTACTATTATTCTGCCTGTTCTCTCGTCCATGGGCGTGCAGGTGTGTCCCCTCCCCACGGCGCTGCTGTCTACCCATACCGGAGGGTTCGACGACTACGTTTTTCTCGACCTTACCGAACATATGGAGGCTATATCCCGGCACTGGAAAAAACTGGATGTGCAGTTTGACGCGGTGTATTCCGGCTTTCTGGGATCGAGCAGCCAAGTGGAGATAGTAAGGAACTTTATAGATACTTTTAGAGTAGATGATCAGCTGGTTATGGTCGATCCCGTACTCGGAGACGACGGAGAGATGTACGGCCCCTTTGGGGAGGATATGGTCAAGCAGATGAGACGGCTGGTGGAGAAGGCCGACATAATCACCCCCAACTACACCGAGGCGAGCCTCCTGCTGGATGAGCCCTACGAGACCGAGGCGAATCCCGAGCTGCTGAAAGAGTGGATGCTGCGTCTGGCCGATATGGGTCCCAAGATCGTTATCGTTACCAGCGTGCAGATGACCGAGCAGCCGGAGATCTCCACGGTGGTGGCCTACGACCGGGATGACGGGCGGTTCTGGAAGGTCATCTGCGACTATGTACCCGTTTTTTATCCCGGAACGGGAGATCTGTTCGCGAGTGTTCTCGTGGGAGCACTGCTGCAGGGGGATTCGCTGCCCATAGCGGTGGAACGGGCGGTAAGATTTGTCTCCATGTCGATTCGGGCAACCTTTGGCCACCGAACTCCCAACAGGGAGGGAGTTCTTTTTGAACGGGTCCTCGGATCGCTCAACGCCCCTCTTACCGCAAGCAACTACGAAATACTATAGCAGGCGGAAGTGCAGCAGTGTATAGAGGAATGTTTGCATCGGATTTTGACGGTACCATCCTTCCGCGGGATAGAAAAATACCCTCGAGAACATACGATACTCTAGAACTCCTCGGGAGAGAAGGGGTTTTAAGGGTGCTTGCCACCGGTCGGTCTCTCTACTCACTCTTTGGAGCAATTTCTCCGGATTTTCCGGTGGACTACGTGGTTTTCTCCTCCGGAGCGGGAGTTCTGAGGATGAGCGACCAATTGGTACGCATGAGCAGAAATTTCAGCGGCGAGGAGACCCGGAGAATTGCGGAGTACCTTGTACACAAATCCGTAGATTTTATGATCCATCATCCCGTACCGGATAACCACAGGTTTTTCTATTACCACTCCGGAGGAGAGAACGAAGACTTTTTCCGTCGTAGAGACCACTACTCGGACCATGCAGAACCCTATAAGGCGGAGCGTCTGGAGGGGGTCGAAGCGTCCCAGTTTCTGGTGGTAGACCCTCATAGCCGGGAAGAGGCGGACAGAATCGAGGAGGAGTTGGGAGAGAGGGTAAGCGTAGTAAGGGCAACTTCTCCTATGGACCACACCTCCTGGTGGATAGAGATATTTCCTCCCGGGACCGACAAAGGGAGCGGTATAGAATGGGTGGGGAAAAGCCACACCCTCGGGCCCTCCGATACTGCCGCGGTGGGAAACGACTACAACGACCTGCATATGCTCGAGTGGGCAAAGTTCTCCTTTATTGTTTCCAATGCTCCGGAAGAGTTAAAAGAAAAATTTACCGTCGTCGGATCCTGTGAGGATGCGGGAATTGCCGAGGCGGCGGATAGGTGGCTCGGGCTTTTGGGAGGGGATAAGAGGTGATAGCTATCCTCTCGCCGATGGAGGCGGAGATAAAAAAAACAGCGGAGTATTTTACCTCCTTTAAGAGAAGCGATGAGAACTTCAGGGCGGTGAGCAGCCTCGGTTTTGGGGAGATAGAGAGAGGCGGAGGAGAGAGGGAATCGGTGTTTCTCGGGGTAACGGGAGTAGGCAAGGTGCTGACGGCCTCCGCGGTGCAAGAGGTAATTACACGGCTCTCGCCCAGGTATATTCTTTTCGGGGGCATTGCCGGAGGAATTGCGGAGGATCTACAGACAGGAGCGCTGGTAATAGCCGAGGATGCGGTACAGTGGGATATGGACGTCTCCGACGGAAAGATTAAAAAGGGGAGGGTCCCTTTTCTCAGACCGGGAGGGGGTATACAGAAAAACGGATTTGTAAACCTCGACAGCGGACTGCAGGCGGCCGCTGTTTCTGCGGCAGAGGATGTTTTCGAGGGTAGGCGTATTTCAACGGCGGCTACCGCCTCTGGGGCAGAGTATTCGGTACAGCTGCGGAGGGGCCGCGTTGCAACGGGAGACACCTTTTTGGGTGGAAACGCGGTGCACACAAAAGAGAAGATACGCCGGGAGTTCAAGGCGGATATAGTGGATATGGAGGGATGGTCCGCCGCCGGTGTATGTGCTCTAAACCGAACCCCCCTTCTTCTGCTGAGAATTGTTTCGGACACTATTCGGGGAGACCGCCCGAAGAACATGAGAAAATTCATCGATTATTCCTCGGTGATCTTGGCGGAGCTTTTTCTGGAAATCGCGAAGAGTGAGGAGGATTAGCGGCCGGAGAGCCGCGGGGCAGCCGTTAACGGTAAGCTTGACTTTTTGCGCCGGCCTTTGTATAGTGTCCCACCGAACTAAAGATAAATTACGCTTTTAGGAATATAAGGAGAGTATATGTCTAAATCGCATCGTGGAAGCGGTATACGCGAGATAACAAGTAAGGGCAGGGGAAAGTGCCCGGTATGCAAACGGGACGGAATCAAACTCCTCTACGAGCACGAGGTTAACGAAAAGAAGATAATGGTGTGCAAACAGTGCCACGCCCGCATCAAAAACGGCAATGCCGAAGAGGTTCTTGCCGGGGTATAGCAGCCCCTGCAAATAGCAGCTCCTGCAAGAGGAGTACCGGTTTTTAATGAAGCTCTTCGGTTAGGGACGAAAGGCGGTGCAGAATAGCGCCGCCTTTATCCAGCTCTATGTGCCTATTGTTGATCTTTACCGGATACGGTTCTATATAGAGGGGTCTTCCCTCGACAAAGCCCACCGAAAGAATAAGCGAATCCTCAGCGTTCTCCATTACATACATCCCGGGAAACAGAAAATTGCCCAGAGAGTAGGCGATAATGCCGCCCCTGTAACCCTCTATGCCCTGCAGCACATGGGGATGGCTGCCCAAGACCAAGTCGGCCCCCGCGTCTACACAGCTCCGGTAGAATTCCCTTTGTGCCTCTGTAGGCCTGCTGCGCCACTCAACACCGCCGTGCACCGCAACCACATCTATTGTATCTGGAGACGAGAACTCCTCTATGGTTTTTAGAACTTCCGGGCCGGAGAAAAGAATACCCGCTCTTGTATCGCTTACCTGGGCCTCTGCTCTTCCGTCGAACCCGTTGTTTTCCTTTGGATAGTCACCCACCGAGAGGATTCGCAGGTTGGGCGCCAAAAAGGCCGGTTGATGGGCTTCCTCAACGCTCCTTCCGGCCCCGGAAGTGGATAAGCCGTACTCTTCCAGATAGTCCAGGGTGTCGATAAAACCCTTCTCTCCGTAGTCGTAACAGTGATTGTTTGTAAGAGAGAGATAATCAAACCCGGCGTCTTTAAGGAACGGAAGCACCTCAGGGCGGAATTTGAAGTTGTAGGATTTAGGCACCGCCGTGTTGCTTCGAGTAACCGCCCCTTCGAGGTTACCCACGAGAATATCCTGTTCCCGAAGAATGGGCAGGGTATCTCCAAAAATGTAGGATAGTCCCGCCTCATTACCCCTGGAGATGAGAATATCCTCTATTCCCCTTCCTACCATCAAATCTCCCACTCCTCCCAGGCTTACTATTTTGGGAGGAGCCGAGGCTTCGCCCACCTCGGTTAGGAACCACTCCTTCACCTTCCTGCTGTGCAGGCTCTCTCCCCGGAGAGTGAGAGCGGCGTGGACCTCTTCTACGAGGGGATACTCCGCGTCGTCTATCCGCATACCCTCTATTCTTAGAGCTTTTTCGGGAGGTGCGATCTCCTCTACCGGTTTTGGTTCCAACTCCCTGGAATCGAGAGCCTCGGAGAGGGTTACACTGCTGCGGGTGTCCCACAGGGGAACAGCCGGTGCAAAATAGGAACGACGGAGTACCTTTGCAAGAAGCTCTTTCTCCCCGGAGGAGGAGAACCGGTTATTATTGCCGTCACTGGTAATGTACAGTTCCCCTATAACTTCTCTCTCTTCGAAGCTGTATTGGCGTGCAGGGTTGTCCAGGTTTTTCGTATTGTATTGGTCTTTAGAGGGAGTTTCGTCCTCTGAGCTGTGCCGCCGGCAGGTATACACTATAGGTGTAATCTCTTCGGGGAGAGTTTCCGCGCCGGTCCATACCTCTTCGAGCCCTTGCTCTATATGCACTACAATTGTCGGCCGGCTCTCTTTATCGTCCAGGGAACCGCCCTTGTCGGTCCTGTCGGTACCGCTTTCGTTATAGTTGAGCTGTGCCGCAGGATCGGAGCAGTTCAAGAGGAGGGAGGCCGGAAAAATCAGCGCTGCCGAGAGTCCCGAGAGAAGTGCGGCAAAGAGCAGATGTCTATGTGGTCTCTTGTGTAACCGACTCTTCTTCCTGTCCATTATTACTCTCTTTGTCTATTTCCGTGGAGGAGATTATATCGAGAACTGTCGTGCCGTGAAAGGATTCTGTTCCCTTTTCAAGAAGCCCTAGTGCGTATCTTCCCCCGGCATCCTCGGTGGAGAGGGGGTATCCGTAAAGAGCCTCGAGTACTTCCCTAAATTCGGTTACCGCAGGTTCCTTCATGGGTGTTACCACCGAAGGGCCGGAGTGGGTGTAGGTAATAAGGCCTGATTTTTGAAAACGGGAGAGAAAAAACTCCGTGTCGTTGGGAGACAGTTCTACTTTATGAGCGAGCGAACGAATGCTGAAGGGTTCCTCTCCTTGGTAAAAACGGCGGGCAATAAGGAGGTACAGCCTCAGTCCCATATGTATCTGCCGGTACGGGTCGAAGGCGCCCACGGTTTTTCCCTGTATAAGCCGGTAGGAGCGATATTGGTGAATATACGATATTTCTACGGCAACAAGAATAACCAGCCACTGTATGGAGAGCCACACCAAAAATATGGGAATATAAGCTATTGATCCGTAAATTACCGACATACGCAGAATGTAATTGGTTCCGTCTACAAAAGCGAAACGCGCCAGCTCCCATAGAATCGTCCCGAAAAAAGCGCCCAGGATACTGCTGCTCAGCCTTACCTTTGCCGAAGGGATGGTGTAGATAATCATCCAGAGTATTATAAAAAAAGTAATAGAAGGACCGAGCCTTACTACCAGGGAGAAGAGTTCGGAAATCTCCTGTGCATCGGAGAAAAAGATCTTTATAGTGCGGGTAAAGGAAAAGCCGGTACTTATTATGAGTGTGCCGAATACAATTACCGAAAAGTAGAGAGAAAGCTTTCTCATAAAGGCGAGTTTGGAACTGCTTCCCCATACGGCATTAATATTCTGGGTTATGCCGTTGAGCAGAAAGATGGAAGTAAGGGCAAATAACAGAAGTCCGACCACTCCCATAGTCCGTGCGTTCGCTATAAACACATCTATATATTGGAGAAGTTCCTCTTGATGTGTGGGCACGAGAAAGCGGACAAGGAGATCTCTAAACTGCATCTGTACATCCTGAAAGGCTCCGAAGCCGGTGAAAAGGGAGAAAACAAAAGCGGTAAGAGGTACGAGAGCAAGGAGGGTGGAGAAAGCGAGACTGGATGCCCTGAGCAGGCAGTGGTCGTTGATCACTTCTCTGTAAAGATGAGAGAGGGTCCCCCACACCCTGGAATGGCCCTCTTTTATAAAATCAAGTCCCGATACTATATAGTCGTAGGGCTGCCGCTTCACATGAGTTCTCCTTTTCCTTCAGT
>JBKHFZ010000084.1:0-11583 GCA_046539925.1 Spirochaetaceae bacterium | reverse complement strand
GGCGCATAATAAACTCCACCCGTCTGTTTTTCCACCTCTCATCCAGGTCGTCTACCGGAGCTATGGGCATTTTTCCACCAAAGGCTTCGGTCTCGATATTCCCGCCGTTCATACCCTCTTCGACCAGAGCCTCCTTTACCGTCGCCGCCCGCCGCTCCGTGAGCGGGAGAAGAATCTTCTCCTCTTCTCTCTCCTCTCTCTCCTCTGTCTCGCTCGCAGTCCTGTATATATTGAGGGCGTGCCCCTCGAGCAGCAAACGGGAGGAGGGATACCGGTCGTAAATATCCGCCACACGACTTATAGAGTCCAGGTTGCGTTTCTCGAACTCCGTCCCCCTCGAGTCCAGGTCGTGCTCGTACGCTCCGAATATTATATTCGGCACCGCTATATGATACTTCCCGTCCTTTTTGACCAGGAAGATATCCAGGTTCACCTTCCGGGTAAAGGTTCTTGTATTGCCGGCTCCGTCGCTTACCTCCATCTCGAGGGTAAACTCCTCGTCGCCAAACTTTTTACGGTTCTCCTCCGAGGGGCTGTTCCAGCTGATGTCGTCGGAGGGATCACTGTCTCCTGAGTATGTGCGCAGCACATCCCCCTCTTTGTCGAGAATATTTACAGTCCATCCGGATACCCTGTTTCTCTCCTCTATATCGAAACCGAGAAACACCTCGCCTTCCACCTCTCCGTTGGTTCTGGCAAAGGGATCTTTCGTGAGCTTCATATCCACATCCGGGGGCGTTACATCGAGAACAAAGGGACCGGTAGTGGCCTCGGCGGTCTTGCCCTTTTTATACTCCACCGTCAAGCTGCCCGTATAGTCTCCCTCCGAGGCAGGCTTGGAACCTCCCACATCCGCCTGCAGAAGGTCTCCGTCCCACACAATGGATTCGGGCAGAGTTTCACTGCCGCTAAAAACCCTTCGAGTCTCTCCACTGCTGCCGAGAAGCTCGAGCTTCCATCTCTGTACATCGCCGTGCTGGTTCGACTCTATGGTAAAGGGCATGGTATCCATAACCCCGTCGTCGTTGGGAGAGAAGGCCTCTTCTTGTGCTGTTACCTCTACCGTTACCGGCTCGGTGTCGACTTTGAGCCCCAGGGGTCCGGATTTTACCGTGTTTCCCGCAGTATCTATAAAAGTGCCGGAGACGTAGTACAAGCCGTCCTCGACACGGTTCCCCCCTTCGTCCCGACCGTCCCACACAATAAGGCTGGTTGTGCGGCTTGAGTCTACCGAGTAGACCTCCTCTCCGTCATCGTCGGAAATGCTTCCCTTCCATGAGACCTTCTCGTCGGAGGTGTAAGTAATTCTCACCTGCTCCTTCCTCCCGTCACCGTCGGGAGAGAAAATCGGATTTTCCACATTCACCCGGATATCCGGAGGTGTTACGTCGATTCTAAAGGGGGCCTCCGCCGTCGGACGGCTGCCGTGGTCGTACTCCACCGAATAGGTAAACATATATCTGCTTTGGGGGTACACCTCTCCGGCTTTGGTGGTTCCGTCCAGAACCATCTCCTCCGGAGGCGCTCCCTCCATACGGTGAGACTCGTGCACATTGTTGTGAATATCGCTTATAGACCAGGACCATCCAACTATACCCTCTTTAACAGCCTGATCGAGGTACACCGTGGCGGTGTCGTGAATTCCGCTGTCGTTGGGGCTGAACTCCGCCGGCTCGATCAAAACCTCTATGGGTGTTCTTGTGGTGTCCACCTCGATGCCCTCCAGAGTGATCTCTCCGGAGTAGTTCCCGGCCCTGTCCGTCGATTCGAGAACGTAGGTATAGGTACCGTCGGGGACAACCACCCCCTCGTCGTCTCTCCCGTCCCACTCTATATCCCCCGGAGTGCCTTCCCACTGGTAGGTCCGCACCACGTCTCCCCCGTCGTCTTCTCCCCCGTCGTCGCGGAACTCTCCGCTCCAGGTATCTTCCTCACTCGCCTGGGTGTGAGAAATATTCAGTGTATCTTTGTGTCCGTCCCCGTCCGGGGAGAAGAGCAGGGAATCCGGCTCTACAATAAGCGCGCTCGGCGCTTTTGTATCTACCACAAACTCGTCGAGCTGCTGCTCCTGCTTCTTGTCGCTGGCATCTGCTACCCATATAGAGAGGTTGTACACACCGTCGTCCACAGGCTCACCCGACTCATCCATTCCGTCCCATCTTATGGAACGCTCGAGGGTAAACTCCTTGTATCCCGTAAAAAGAGACGCAAACCACCCAATGTCCCGCTCCTCCTTCTCCACAACCCTCTTTACCACTTCTCCCGAGGGGGAGCGTATCTCGAGGCCGTACTCGGGGACGTACCCCTCTTTACTCTTTACGTAGAGGGTAGCCTCGAAGGAGATGGAAGCCTCGTCCTGCACTCCGTCCCCGTCCGGGGAGATATACTGAGTCCCGGAGGTAACCGGCGGAATCGTGGGCACTTCCGGAGTACCCCTGGCACACAGGGGAAACGCCGTTCCAACAAGCAAAAACGCCGTAAAAACAACGAGCGACAAATATCCAAAACCGCCCTTTTTCATAATGCACCACCTCCGGACCACAAGGTTATGTCTTTTCAAGTTTTCTTCTCTTTCAGGCTGCACACAGGCTGCATACAGCTATGCTTTCCGTTCCCCGTGGAGAATTTCCCCCACGGGGGATGGATATACCCCTATTGTATCATCCAAACAGGAGAGTTTCATAACTATTTACCTAAAACTGGTATTCTTCCCCGCCGGCGTTTCCCGTTACTATCGAGATTCCGGAGCTCGCCCCGAGCCTCGTTGCGCCCGCCTCTATCATCTTTACCGCGTCTTCGTAGCTGCGAATACCCCCGGAGGCCTTTACCCCTATGTCCGGACCAACGACGCTGCGCATGAGCGCCACATCCTCGACTGTGGCGCCTCCCTTCGAGAATCCCGTGGAAGTCTTTACAAAATCCGCTCCCCCCTCAACGGCGGCTTTGCACGCGGCAATTTTCTCATCTCCGCTGAGCAGGGCAGTCTCTATAATAACCTTGAGAAGGACACCCTTTCCCGATGCCTTCCGCACTGCCTTAATGTCCCCAAGGAGGTCCCCGATTTTTTCAGACTTGAGAAACCCCACATTCATCACCATATCTATCTCGTCGGCCCCCGCCTCTACAGCCCGGCGCGCCTCGAAGGCCTTGCTCTCGGTGTCCATCGCACCGAGGGGAAAACCCGCTACCACGGCGAGTTTTACATCGGAACCTTTCAGCGCCTCCGCGCAGTACCCCGCCCAGCAGGAGTTTACGCACACCGAGTAAAAGGAGTACTCCATTGCCTCTCTGCAGAGCTGTGCAATGTGGCCCTCCCCGGCATCCGGTTTTAATTGGGTGTGGTCGATGTACTGTGCTATATCCTTCGGATTCATACTCTTATCCTCCTATTCAAACATATCCACCAGCATCTTCTGGTCCAGGTCTACCTGCCGGCGGTTGTCCATAAGGGTCTTCTTCATATACTCCCTGTCGAGGCCGAGCTCATCCACCATACGTATCAAGAGCTCCTCCGGGAGGAGGTTCTGCTCCGCGTACAGGTAGATAAGCGCCCTCTCGGCAATACAGTCGACCCTCAGACTGTTGAGGTTGACCCTCTCCTCGGGACGGCCGCCGAACTGTTCCTTGAGGTGCTGGTAGAGTTTCGACTCCTCCCGCGCGCTGTTCAGCGCCTCCAGCTCCCTTTTGAGGGGCTCTACCTCACCCCGTGCCGCCGCCTCACCGAGAGGCTTGAGGGTAAAAAAGGTGTACTCCTTTCCCGGCAGATAGTGGTGTTCGTCGCAGCGGGTGCAGTAGTTCGGCTCCAGGGGATCTTCCTTCTTCCTGTCGCCCCCCACGACGATAAGAGGGTCGAAGTAGAGGGCGGGACACTCCTCTCCCTCCACCTGATAGTAGCGGTAGGTGTAGAAGGAGTCCTCTATGCAGTCGGGGTGCTCGCAGTAGGCGGTAAGGGGAAAGACATCGGTAGCCGTCTCGAGCATAAGCCGGGCAGTGGAGTTAAAGATATCCCGGCGAAAGTTGAGGATGAGCGCCGGAAAGATAAATATAAGCCCCCTCTCCCTGCTCGCGTTGCGCACTACGTATACAAGGCGCTCGTCGTAGAAGGAGGCCTCGTCTATTATCCACGTACCCACATCTCTATTGTCCTCGAGGATCTTCTCCAGGCTGAAGGAGTCCTTGATCCTGGCGATGTTCCTGCCGCAGCGTTCATATCCGTTGCGGTAGGCCAGGGCATCCTCGGGGTAATCGGGAAAACGCTGGGCATCGAGAAGAGAGCGGATAAAGAAGACCCTTCTGCGGTCGGCCCCCTCGCTGGTCGTCTGTCTGGCTATAGACTCGCTCTTGGTAAGCGCCACCCGGGCATCCCTCCAGACCCGGGCGGAGAACTCCGTTTTTCCCGAACCCATAGGCCCTATTACGAGAATTCTTCTCGAAGCACGGGTAAAATCGAAGTGATTAAAGGAGTGATGGACGGTTACGCTGGGGAATCCCAGGCTCTTTAGAAAACTGAGGGTCTCCGGATTTTTGTGAGTTTCATACATTACTTTTATATTACCCTAGAGAGAGCGGCTTGACTACATTTATGGGGGCATATATGGTCGATTTATGATATCCCACACAATCCCAATACTCAACTCGGCAATTTCCTTAGCTCTCCTGCTGCTTCTTGTGTTTAACCTTACCCAGAGAAAGCACCTGCACCACGGGGAGGCAAAACGCTACGCGACTCTCTATGGGGCAATGATTCTTCTCCTCCTCTACGGAGCCGTCTCATCCGTCCGCAATAACCTTCTGCCTCCGTGGATCATTCCGGCGGCCCTTGCCGCAGCCGCCGGTCTCGCGTACGCCCTGAGGGGGAAAATTTTTGTCTTTCGCCGCACATGCAGCAATTGCGGAGTAACCCTCCCCGTGTCCACCGTTCTGTACGTGGACGACAATCTCTGCGAGACCTGCCGAAGCAGGGCGGAGTGGCCCTACGAGAGTACCTCCAGAATCGATCCAAAGAGCGTACCAGCCTCCGCGGAAGAGGTGGACTGGGAAAACTGGGAGCCCTCGGAAACCGCAGTCCTCTGTTACGTAATTTTCGAAGGAGAGGTGCTTCTTATCCACAAGAAGACGGGCCTCGGCAAGGGAATGGTAAACGCTCCCGGCGGCAGGATAGAAGAAGGGGAGACCCCCGAAGAGGCGGCGGTAAGAGAGCTGCAGGAGGAGGTAGGCGTAACTCCCGAGAATCTGTACGAGGTAGCCAGCCTCTCGTTTCTATTTACCAACGGTTTCTCCCTAAAGGGGACAGTCTTTTTTGCCCGCAGCTTTACCGGCACCCCCCGGGAGACCGAAGAAGCCGACCCCTTCTGGATTCCCCTTGCAGACATTCCCTACAATAACATGTGGGAGGACGACCAAATATGGCTCCCCAAAGCGCTGGCGGGGTACTACGTGGATGGGAAGTTTATCTTCGAGGATGAAAAAATGCTGAGTAAAAAAGTATCGGCGGAACTTATGGAGTACAATGACTCATGAGTAGAGAACTCCATTCAACAGGATACCGTATTGTGACCCACCTGATGCTTTTGGGGGCCACCTTTTTCTGGGGAATCAACCCCATGCTGATGAAAGTGGGGCTAAGGGAGCTGAGCCCTCTCCACTTCAATCTTCTCCGCCTGGTTCTCGCACTAATAATAACAATACCCTTTGTATTGGCGGAAGGGGGCTTTGCCCGGATAAGAAAGGCGGATATTCCGAGGTTTGCAGCGGTATCGGTATTCGGCTTTTTTATCTTTCAGATAGGCTACTCCTACGGGGTAAACTACACCTCGGCAAGCGTCTCCTCGATTCTACTGGGGCTTCTTCCCATAAGTGTAGTTATAATCAACCGGCTTATCGGGAACCGGGACATAACAAAACTCAAGCTTCTCGGGGTTGCGGGTACTCTTGTGGGGGTCGTACTTATTGCCCTGGGAAAATACTCCGGCCTCTCGTTGGCAGATACCTATATAAGCGGGGTGCTTCTTCTTGTTGTGGCCGAACTCGGCTACGGAACCTACACGGTGGTGGTAAAACCCCTCACCGCCCATTACTCAGTATCCCAAATAATTGCCGTGATAATCGCGGTAAGTATAGTCATGTTCGCCCTCTTCTCCATACCGACCCTGTCGGAACTCTCCCTCACCGAAATTTCTCCCCTTACCTACCTTACTACAGCTACATCCGGTTTGCTCGCACTCTCGGTTGGAAACATGTTGTGGAGCGCGGGAATAAAGCGCATAGGCAGTGTAAACACCTCGGTATACGGCAACCTGCCGCCGGTTTTCGGTGTAGCCGCGGGATTACTGGTTCTCGGAGAGTCTCTCAGTCCTCTTCAGATCCTCGGCGCCCTCGTTATTCTGGGGGGAGTTTTTCTGGTAAACTCCAGGCGCGCCTCTGCGGCGCCGCCCGATCCGTCACACAACTCTCTAAAGGATAACCCCAAGGCAACAGACAGTTCCAGGACAAAGGAGCCCGCATCATGAAATACATAGGAGCCCACGTAAGCGCCTCCGGAGGAGTACAGAACGCACCCCTCAACGCCCGGGAGATTGGTGCACGGGCTTTGGCCCTCTTTACAAAAAACCAGCGCCAATGGAAAGCAAAACCTCTCTCCCGGGAGTCTGTTTCAGCCTTCAAGGAGAACCTGGCGACGGCGGGTATCTCACCCAAGCACGTCCTCCCCCACGACAGCTACCTTATAAACCTTGGGAATCCGGAAGAGGAGAAGCGCAGAAAATCCCTCGATGCGTTTATCGACGAAGTCCATCGGGCGGAACAGCTCGAAATACCCCTGCTCAACTTCCATCCCGGGAGCCATCTTAAAAAAATAAGCGAGAAAGAGTGCATCACGCGTATCTCCGAGGGAATGAACAGCGCCCTCGAGGAGTCGGAAACGGTAAGCCTTGTTATCGAGAACACCGCCGGCCAGGGAAGCAATGTGGGATACTCCTTCGAGCATCTGGCCGAACTTATATCCCTCTCCACAAGCCCCGAGAGAGTAGGAGTCTGTATAGACACCTGCCATGCCTTTGCCGCCGGCTACGATTTTAGAACAAAAGAGGCCTACGGGAAGACGATGGAATCTTTCGACCGTGTGGTGGGCTTCGACAAGCTGATGGGGATACACCTCAACGACGTAAAGTCGCAGCTCGGCAGCCGTGTAGACCGCCACCACAGCTTGGGAGAGGGAAACCTGGGGACAGAAAGCTTCCGGCTGCTGATGAGCGATCCCCGCCTGAACGACATTCCGATAATCCTCGAGACCATAGACCCCGCAAAGTGGGCCGAAGAGATCCGCTGGCTCTACTCCTTGGCCCGCGAAGGGTGAGCTTCAAGCCCCCATGGGGTAAAGCCGAACCACTCCCATGGGGTAAGGCCGACCAATCAGGTTGACAAAGCCCCCTTATATACATATATTGGGAAGGTCACGGAGAGGTGTCCGAGTGGTTTAAGGAGGCGGTCTTGAAAACCGCTGAGCCGCAAGGCTCCGTGGGTTCGAATCCCACCTTCTCCGTTGATTCACAGGTGGAGAGGTGCGAGAGCGGCTGAATCGGGCTCCCTGCTAAGGAGTTGTACCCTTACGGGTACCGAGGGTTCGAATCCCTCCCTCTCCGGTTCACATGTGCCCATAGCTCAGCTGGATAGAGCGTTAGATTGCGGATCTAAAGGTCGGAGGTTCGAGTCCTCTTGGGTACGCTGAGCTTAACGGAGAGATGCGAGAGCGGTCGAATCGGGCGGTCTCGAAAACCGTTGTACCTTATGGTACCGAGGGTTCGAATCCCTCTCTCTCCGCCAATACAGTCTCCTGGAGAGGTGTCCGAGTGGCCGAAGGAGTACGCTTGGAAAGCGTATGAGCCCTAACCGGGCTCCGAGGGTTCGAATCCCTCCCTCTCCGTAAAGTATTCCCCTCCGGTGTTGAGGGTCAGGTTCTGTGCTATGGTCAGCTGCCCAACCCCGTCAGGACCGGAAGGTAGCAGCGGTAGGCAGCCCGCCCATGTGACACAGCTCACTTGGCCGGAGCCGGAGGGGTTTTATTAAAAAAGTTTCGCATGCCGCTGCGCGGCAACCGAAACGGCGAAAATAGCCGGTAGGCTATTTTCTTAATAGAGAGACGAAACTGCATGCCCTACGAAGTAACCGCTTCCAAAAAGAGACCCCAGGATTTCGACTCCGTTGTGGGTCAGGATTTTGTCGTATCCACCCTCAAAAGCTCTCTCCAACTCGAGAGAATTGCCCATGCGTACCTCTTCTCCGGCCCCAGGGGCGTGGGAAAGACCTCTGCAGCCCGCATCCTCGCAAAAGCGCTCAACTGCGAAAAGGGGCCGACCGCCGAACCCTGCGGCACATGCTCCCTTTGCAGCGAGATAGCCCGGGGGAACTCCCTCGATGTAATCGAGATAGACGGGGCCAGCAACACCTCTGTAAACGACGTACGTGAGTTAAAGGACGAGGTGCTTTTTGCCCCCAACAACGGCCGATACAAAATATACATAATCGACGAAGTCCACATGCTCAGCAACAGCGCCTTTAACGCCCTCCTCAAGACCATAGAGGAGCCGCCCCCCTACATCGTCTTTATTTTTGCCACTACCGAAGTGCACAAGGTTCCCGCCACCATCCGATCGCGCTGCCAGCAGTTCAACTTCCGCCTTATTCCCGTGGAGGTGATAAAGGAGAAGCTCCAACAGACCGCCGAAGAGCTTGGCCTCTCCGCGGAGGACGAGGCTCTCTTCTGGATAGCCAAGGAGGCCACCGGAAGCTTGAGAGACGCCTACACCCTCTTCGACCAGATAGCCTCCTTTAGCGGAGGCAGTATAAGTATCGCGGAGATTCAGGAGAAGCTCGGGCTGGTGGGGATCGAGGCGATTAACGGCATTGTCGAGTCTATGGCCGATCTGGACAGCGCCGGGGTGATGCACAAGGCGGAGGAGATTTTTGCCCAGGGTGTGGCGATAGAGCAGTTCGTTATCGACTTAGCGGAGTACTTTCGGAATATGCTCTTTCTCATCCACGGAGTGGACAGGGAATCTCTCCTGGGTTACCCCCCCTCCCGCTTTTCCCAAAAGGCAAGAGACACATTCTCCTCCGAGCAGATAGAATACGCTCTGGACCGCCTCCTCGGACTCTACCGCAATCTGCGCTTCTCCCTCAACCAGCGCTTCGAGACCGAACTCGTCCTCAGCGACCTTTCTCACCTTACAAAGAGAATTAGCCCTTCGGACCTGGTGGACCGTATAGACGGGCTAAAGCGCGAGCTCTTGAGCGGAAAACCGGGTTACCCTGAGGACGCCGCCCGGGAAGGAGCTTCCAGAGACCGGAGAGCCGCCGGCCCCTCGGCGGTAAGTACGGGTATACAGGAAAGCCCCGAGGCAAAGGCAGCGGAAATTCCGGCGGAAGGGCAAACACACCCTGCCCCGGGTGAGTTGCATACCGGGGAATTACACTCGGACGAACCGGATTCGAGAGAACTGAGCCCGGAAGAGGTAAAACAGCTGGTAGCCGGCCTTAAATCCAAACCCTCCCTCGCATCTGCAGTGCAGAGAGCCGAGAAGTGGAGACTCGAGGGGGAGAGTTTGACAATAACCTGCGACTCATCCTACTCGACAAACAAAATTCGTGAGGAACTCTCCACCCTCAACTCCCTAATCACCGGTACGGTGGGGAAGAAGCTCGATATCCACGTGCATACCTCCGGAGAAAAGGATGAGGAATTGAAGGAGCAGGATGTGGACGAGCAGGCGGACCTGGTAAAAAAGGTATTCCGCGGACAAATCGTAGAAAACGGAGCAGAAAATGAATCCGATGGACCTGTTTAAGAACCTGCAGAACCTGCAGTCCCAGTTTGGCGACATGCAGGAGAAGATGAAGCACATATCCGTAACCGGCACCTCCGGCGGAGATATGGTAAGAGTAACCCTCAACGGACAGATGAACGTAACCGATATCCACATCGATAAAGAGGTGGTGGACCCGGAGGACGTTGCCATGCTCGAGGATCTTATCCTCGCCGCCTTTACCGACGCCTCGGCAAAACTCAAGGAGAAGATGCAGGAGGAGATGTCGGATATCGCCGGAGACCTCAACCTGCCTCCGGGGTTTATGGGAAGCTGAGATGAACTACAGGCGGCCGAGATGACAGGCATAGACCGGCTGATAGGCCATCTATCCCGTCTGCCGGGGGTGGGAAAAAAGAGCGCCGGGCGAATTGCCTACTACCTCCTAAAGGCGGACAGGGACTACGTCCAGAGGCTCGCCGAGACTATCGCACAGCTCCAGGATACGGTTAAGAAGTGCTCGGTCTGCGGCAACTACACCGAAGAGGATCCCTGCCCCATCTGCAGCGACTCCTCCCGGGACAGAGGTGTAATCTGCGTGGTCGAGCAGCCCCAGGACGTTCATACCATAGAGCAGGCCGCCGAATATCGCGGCCTGTACCACGTTCTCGGCGGGGCAATAAACCCTTTAGAGGGAATCGGGCCGAACAACATCTCCATAGCCGCACTTATGCGCCGAGTTACAGAGGGAGAAGTAAGCGAAGTTATCCTGGCGACCAACCCCACGGTGGAGGGGGACACCACCGCCCTCTACATCCACCGCATGCTGCAGGAGCTGAATATCCCCGTCTCCAGACTCGCCTCGGGGCTTCCCGTAGGGGGAGACCTGGAATACGCCGACCGCACCACCCTCTCCCGGAGTTTCAAGAGCCGCACCAGGATGTAAGTTCCCCGCCGCGCCGAACCTGCAGGGTTCAAAAGTTGCGGGACTGTTCTCCTTCCAACTGTGTGCGATCTCTCTCCAGGGCCTCGAGAAGCGGCGCAAGACTGTCGAAATGGCTTCCCCGCCAGTATATCTTTCCGCATCCCCTACAGACCTTGTACTCGCTGCACCACTTACGCACCCCCGGGGGGATCTCGCCCTTGCGTTTTTCCCACTCCGGCCCCTCTACGGGTAAACTGCGCAGCTCTCCGCTGCACGAGCCGCAACGGCTGTAGGGGCTAATGGAGGAGTAGAGGTCGAGGCGTCGCACAACTTCTCTTACCTGTTCGAAGGGGTCGGTGGAGTGGATATAGAGCCCGCGGTCGACTATTCGCCGCATTAGTAGTTGGCGGTCCCGGGAGAGGAGTATGAGCCCCTCCTCGGAGCAACGGCGGGCAAGATACTCATCCCCGGCCTTGCGGCTGTACTCCGTGTAGAAACCCAAAAAACGCAGGCGCCGCGCGAGGGTTCCAAGGTGGACATCCGCGAGAAACCTGGGCGTACGAAGCGGTTTGTGGCGAAGGCCGGCAATTCCCGATATATCGAGACGCTCGAAGACAGGGTAGACGGAGATACAGTCTCCCGGTGCCACCTGGTAGGAAAAATCGACGGGCTCGCCGTGTACGAGAATAAGATCGACCTCCACGTGGGGAACGCCGAATGATTCGATAAGATCTTTTACCGTCTGCCCCTCCGCCGCCTCGGTCTCCACTGTCCGCTTCTCATAGTCTCTTTTGAGGAAGAAATTAAGCTCCTGGTAAAAGCGTATCCGGACTCTCATTGGTCTCCTCCGGGCCGGCG
>JBKHFZ010000083.1:0-11639 GCA_046539925.1 Spirochaetaceae bacterium | reverse complement strand
GGCTGAACTTTTCTAACCGGAGTTGTCTACACCGGGGCTATACGGTATACTGCCGGACACAGCACAATGCATACATTACACGTGTAAGTCGTTTTCAAAGTCGGAGGGGATGAGTTAATGAGAATAGTACCCAAAAGGTGGAAGGAGCTCTCCGTTTCGGAGAGGAGGAATATCCTCAAAAGAAGCGAAACGGACATAGAAGAGGTAAGAGATTCTGTAGAAAAGATTATAGACTCGGTCCGCAAAGAGGGGGACGAAGCTCTCCGCAGATATACCCTGGAATTTGACAAGGCCGATATTTCCGCGCTTCCCATAGAAGTAAGTACGCGAGAATATGAAGAGGCGGAGGCACAACTCTCGGAAGAGTTAAAAGGGGCAATCCGATACTCCGCAGAGAACGTCAGGCGCTTTTACGCATCCCGCCGACCGGCGCATATGGACTTTACCACCGTCCGGCCGGGGATCCTGGCTGCAGAAAGAACTACTCCCGTGGACTCTGCGGGCTTGTATGTTCCCCGGGGGAGGGGCAGTTTTCCTTCCATGCTCTATATGCTCTCCGTACCTGCGGATATAGCGGGTGTGCCGGATACAGCTGTTGCGTCTCCTCCCAACCCCGACGGAAGTGTGGACCCGGGATGTCTCTACACTGCAAAAATTACAGGAGTAGACAGGGTCTACAGGATAGGAGGTGCCCAGGCAATTGCCGCTCTTGCCTGCGGGACGGAGAGTGTACAGCCCGTTGTAAAGCTGCTCGGCCCCGGCAGCCGATACGTAACCGCCGCAAAAAGGGCTGTCTCCCCGTGGGTGGATACCGGCCTCCCGGCGGGCCCCTCAGAGTCTATGATCCTTGCCGACGATTCCGCAGACCCCCGTTCTACCGCCCTCGATCTTCTCGTCGAGGCGGAACACGGTGCGGACTCCTGCGCACTTCTTATTACTTCTTCAAGAAAACTTGCGGAGGATACAGCCGAATATGCGTCGAAATTTGCCGAAGAACTCCCCCGCGAGAGGAGAGGGTTTGTGGAGAAAGTATTCTCCCGCTACGGGGGGGTGCTCCTGGTAGATTCGATAGAAGAAGGGGCGGAGCTGGTAAACGACTTTGCCCCGGAACATCTGCAGATACGTACTTGCGAACCCTTTACCACCATGGAATTGATAAGAAATGCAGGAGAGATTCTCCTGGGAGAACACATCCCCTTCTCAGCGGCCAACTATTCTACCGGTCCAAATGCGGTCTTGCCCACCGGCGGTGCCGCAAAGAGCTTTTCTCCGGTGTCGGTTATGGATTTTATGAAGGTATCCTCCGTCGTGTACGCCGAGCAGAGGGCGTTTCGAAAGCTGGCTCCACAAGCTGCCCTTATAGCCGAGTACGAAGGCTTTGCTGCTCATGGCAAAGCTCTGACGGACAGAGAGTTTAGCCGCGGAGAGCTTGATTAATGGCGGAAAACCCTGCATCAATTCCGACAGCCTTTACCGGTGCCGAAGAGGTGTTTGCCTTTTTCCAGGAATTTACGAACTTTGAGCAGAAGCAGAAACAGACCATACGGGAGTACCGCCTCGACAGGATGCGGCACATCCTCTCCATTTTTGGAGACCCCCATCTATCGATAAAGGTTATCCACGCTGCGGGCTCGAAGGGCAAGGGCTCTACGTCTCTCTATATAGCAAAGGCACTCGAAGCCCTGGGAGAGAAAACCGGCCTCTACACCTCTCCCCATGTAACAGATTACAGGGAGCGAATTACCTTTGCCGGAACCTTTGTACCCGACACACTCATTGTAGCGGGGGGTAATCGGATTCTGGGGAACATGGAGCTTCTCCGGGGCTTCGGGATGGACGGGAGCGATGATCCCACTACATTTGAACTGCTTACCCTTCTCGCTTTTCTGGTCTTCGAGGAGGGAGGCTGCACCTACGGAGTAATAGAGACGGGGATCGGAGGCAGACTCGATGCGACAAACGTGGTGGAGCCGGAGGCTGCGGTTATTACCCCCATTGAACTCGAACATACAGATATTCTGGGAAGCACCTTAAGAGAAATAGCCGGAGAGAAGGCGGGTATAATAAAAGCGGGAGTACCCCTATTTGTCTCTCCCCAGCACGAAGAGCCAATGCAGGTGCTCCTCAGGAAAGCGAAGGAAAAAAAATCCCCCTTATATCGCTATAGCGACCGGGTTCTCTCCGCATCCTTCTCTCTTACCACCGAGGGAACCGTCGTCGCTGCAAATTTGAAAAACCCCGGTGCACACGGGGAGAACTTACTAGTCGATTTTACCCTTCCGATGCTCGGAAAGCACCAGGGAGAAAACGCACTTCTTGCCCTCTCCCTTGTTACAGTGCTCTTCCGTCCCGACAAGGAGTCTCTCGGTAACATTACGGAGGCCCTGGAGCAGGCAAGACTGCCCGGAAGACTCGAGCTTATAGATGGAAATCCCCCGGTTTTACTGGACGGCGCCCACACTCCAAATTCCGTGGGTCTCGTATTGGACGCGTATAGAGAGGTTTTTGCACTTCCCCCTATCTGTATCTTCGGTTCGGTCTACGGTAAAAACGCGGAGGGCATGGCATCGATTCTCTCTCCCCATTGCGCGGAAATTATTATCTCCCGTCCCGGAAGTTTTAAACCCAGCGAACCGGAGGAGATCCTCCGGATCTTCTCAAAATATTCCTCCCGGGTCGAGCTTCTGTCCGACCCCCGGAAAGCCTTCGAAAAAGCGATCGCCCTCTCCGAAGGGAGTAGACCCATTCTCGTAACGGGTTCCTTTTACATGGTCGCGGAGGTTCGTCCGTTCTGCAGCGCAGGCGCTGCCCTTTTGCATAAGAACACGGAATTACCGAAAAAGGAGCTTCCATGAGTATAGAGAACACGCCCCGGAGGACAGGGGATATTGTTTCCCAAAGAGCCGCCGGATTAAAACCCTACACTCCCGGTGAACAGCCGAAGGACGGCGCCTATATAAAGCTCAATACCAACGAGAACCCCTACCCGCCTGCGCCGGCGGTAAAGGAGTACCTTGCACATGTCGACACCTCGGATCTCCGCCTCTACCCCGACCCCGAAGCGGAGGAGCTGCGCCGCACCCTCTCGCAGGTCTACGGCCTTGCACCGGAAAACTATTTTGCCGGGAACGGCTCCGACGAGGTCCTCTCCTTTATTTTCTACGCATTCTTCGATAAGACCCGGGGACCTCTCCTCTTCCCGGAGCACACCTACAGTTTTTACCCGGTGTACTGCGCCTTCTACGGTATAGATTACAAAAAAATACCCCTTACCGGGGGCTTTGCCCTCGATCTCAATCTCTATAGCGAAGAGACAAAAAACGACGGTATTACCGGGATTATTTTCCCAAACCCCAACGCACCCATCGGCAGAGCCGTGGAGAGGCGAGAGATAGAGAAGCTCCTTGGCGCCCTTCCGGGGAACGTGCCTGTGGTGGTAGACGAGGCCTACGTGGATTTCGGGGCCGAAAGTTCTCTCCCCCTTGTCCGCGACTTCCAAAACCTTATAGTAGTTCAAACTTTTTCCAAAAGTCGGTCCCTGGCGGGATTGCGAGTAGGATACGCGGCGGCACATCCGGAAATTATAAAAGTTTTACACACGGTAAAAAACTCCTTTAACAGCTACCCCCTCGATGTACTGAGCCAGAAAACAGCGTCCCTCTCTCTTTCGGAGGGAGAGCATTTCGAGACCACCCGAAGGCGCATAATAGCCACGAGGGAGAGAACCGCCGAGGCGCTCTCCCACAAAGGATGGGAGGTAATTCCCTCCAGGGCCAACTTTATATGTGCGCGGCACCCTTCTATTCCTGGAAAGGAGGTATACGAGGGACTTAAGAAGAAGGGTATTCTGGTCCGGCACTTCGCCACCAGGGGGATAGAAGATTTTGTCCGGATTTCCATAGGAACGGAGGAAGAGATGGATGCATTTATCCGGGCGGCGGGCAGTTTGGTATGTCCCTGAACTGGCGCGAAATAGATCTCATCCTCTCGGAGCTGCCCCTGCCAGGAAGCCATGTCCAAAAAATACGGCAGCCGGACTACAAAACTCTCCTTCTCGAACTCTATCGTGAGAAACGAAGGCTACACCTCCTCATCTCTCTCCGTCAGGGATGCACCCGCCTCCACGAAGCTGCCATGCCCGTCAAAAACCTCGTACCTCTGCAAAGATTTGCACAATTTCTCCGCTCCCGCGTCCAGGGGGGAAGAATTACAGAGGCTGTTCACATAGAGAAAGAGCGGATTATCCGTTTTACTATTCTTCGTGGAGGAGAGACCACATATCTCTATTCCAGACTTTGGGGAGGTGCCGCCAATATTATTGCCTGCGATGAAGATCACACTATCCTCGACACTTTCTACCGCAGGCCGAAAAAAAACGAGTATTCCGGCGCCCATTACAATCCGCAAGAGCAGATCTCCGCCGGCGGCGGTTCCCGTAAAGATTCGCGGAGCAACAATGCAGACCGCTTTCAGATACGCCCCTATCCGGAGGATCAAAGCTTCAATTCCTTTATAGAGCAGTTCTACCGAAAGAAAGAGCTCGAGGAGGAGAGGGAGAGGCTCAAAAAAAGTGCCGAAGCGGCACTGGCAAAAGAGCGGAGCAGAATTGAAGGGACCATAGAGAAGCTGAAAAGATCCGTGGCCGAGGCCGAAGAGAGCGAAGGATACAAAGAGGCGGCGGACCTTATAATGAGCAACCTCCACAGGATAAAGGGAGGGTCGCACTGGGTAGAGGTGGAGAACTTCTACCGCAACAACGAAAAAACCGAAATAGAACTCGATCCATCCCTCTCCGCGCAAAAAAACGCCGAGGCCTACTACCAGAGGTACTCCAAAACCAAAAGGGCCGCCGAGAAAGTACAGGATGAGCTGGAGAACAAAAAACAGGAACTCGAGCAGGTAAAAGAGCGGGAGAAATATCTTCTGGAAGCGCCGGATCTGGAAACAGAGGTGGAACGGTTGCGACAGTTTATAGAATCCCGGAAGGAGGAGAAACCCAAAGGTGGAGACGGTGTAATGCCGGGGCTTCGGTTCCAATCCGGGCCTTTTACCATACTCGTGGGGAGAAACTCCAGGGAGAACGACGCTCTCCTGCGACGATACGTTCGAGGTAACGACTACTGGCTCCATACCCGCGATTATCCGGGAGGATTTGTATTTATTCGCAGTATCTCCGGGAAGAGTATCCCCCTCGACACACTCCTGGATGCGGGAAACCTAGCCCTCTACTACTCCAAGGGCAAATCCAACGGCAGAGCGGAGCTCTACTACACCCAGGTCAAGTACCTCCGCAGAGCAAAAGACGGAAAGGAGGGGCTCGTTCTCCCCACCCACGAGAAAAACATTACAGTTGTTTTGGAAGAAGAGCGTTTACGAAGACTTTTTCATAAGTAGTGGAAGCGCTTTAAATGTAAGGGAGCCTTATTGAAAGAGTAGCGCTTTTCCCCGATAATGCAGCTATGAAGCAAAGTTCAAGGGAGCCGCTGGTAGCAGGCATTTTTTACCCCGCCGGAGAGAGGGAGCTCAAAGAGCTTATTGAAGAGAGAGCCGAAGCCCTCGAATCTCCGGAAAGCGGAGCAGCCCACGAAACGATACCCGAACTTACCGGGCTCGTGCTTCCCCACGCGGCCTACGAGTGTATCCTGCCCCTTCTGCTTGAGGGCTTTAACCTCCTTCGCGTAAAAGATCGGTCCCCCACTACAATTATTCTTGCCGCGGGGCTGCACAGAGAGAAGCGCAGCGGTATCTTTCTTCCCCCCTTCAGTTCTTTCTCCTCTCCCTTGGGGGAGGTAAAGGTAGAGACCGATTCGATCATGAAAATACAAGAGACGGTGGAAGAGTCTTGTACGGAGGAGCTGCCCTATCTGGAGGAGCACTCCTTCGAGGTTCTTCTTCCTCTTATCTCACACTACTTTCCACGGGCATCGATCGTACCGATTTTGACAGGGGATAACGAGAAAAAGAGCATAACCGCCTTCTCCAATGCCCTAAAGCTTCTGGAAAACAGAGAAAGGGAAAACAGCAGGACGGCTTTGATGGTCTCTTCCAATATTACAGGAGAGACGGACCGGAAAAACGCGGAGCTTCAGAAAAAGGCCTTTTTCACCGCTCTGAAGGGAGATTCGACAGAGGATAACGGGACAGCGGATAATGCGGTCGGGACAGCGGAAAGCGGTTCGAGGGCGGCAGAGTTTGAGCGCCTCTTGTCCGCAGGCCGGATTACCGCCTGCGGGGCGGCTGCACTGGCTGGGCTTATGCGGAATTGCCCGACCTTGTCGGCTGTGCCCCTGCGCACCGGCACTTCCCGGAGGGGGGACGAAGCGCGGGAGGTAATATACGGCACCATCGCCCTTGCCAAAGGGGCTTTATAATACACCTTTTCTTCCAGGGAGGACAACAATGATTATGGAATTAAGCGACAAAGAGAAGCGCCTTCTTCTGCAAACTGCAAGAGAGAGTATCTCCTCTAAGCTCGAAGCTCGCGCCGGCAATTTCCCCCCTCCCACGGATACCCTTGAGACGGTCTGCGGGGCATTTGTAACTCTCCACGAGGAGGGGCAGCTGCGTGGCTGCATAGGCCACATAACCGGGGTAAAACCTCTCTACGAGGGTATAAAAGAACTGGCCGTCTCCAGTGCGTTCCGGGACCCCCGCTTTCGGCCTCTCGAGAAAGAGGAGCTTAACAAAGTAGAGATCGAAATTTCCGTACTCACCCCTCCGGAAAAAGGCTCACCGGAGGATGTGGAGCTAGGTACCCACGGGATTCTCCTCCAATCCGGTCAGCGCTCCGGGGTGCTTCTCCCGCAGGTTCCCCTGGAACAGGGGTGGAACCGCCTGGAGTTTCTCGACAACACGTGCAGGAAAGCGGGTCTGCCGGCGGGGTGCTGGAAGGAGGAGAACACCGAACTGTTTCTCTTCTCCGCCATAGTCTTTGGAGAAAACGAATTCGCCAGAGAGGGACTATCCTAATGAGCTCTTCGAGCCCCGAGGGAGCGGCAGAAGCAGAAGCCGGCGGTTCTTCCGAGGGGGATACACCCTCCCGGTCACCTGTTCACCCTCCTTTTCTTAGAACTTTTACCCAGGAGAAGGCGGAACTTACGGGAATACGCATAAGCCGCGCCCGGTCGGGGCAACAGAGGAGGCTGATGCAGATAGAGGAGAGAGTCGGCTACAGGGTAAGCGGCGGCGAGGTTCAGCAATGGCGTTGGAAGGGGACTATAGAAGCCGACGGTTTTCTCTACGCCTGTTTTCCCGTTATTGCAGATCCGGAGGCGCTCTCCCGGCTCTCCTATAAAAACCCGGATACAGCCCTTCAATCGGCGGAGAGTTTTTTTTATTCCTACTCCCTTCTGCGCGGGAAGGACGAACCAGCCGCCGATGCTCTTACTCCGGAGGCTGTTTTATTCGACAGCCTGGGCAGCTGGTATTTTCTTCCCCCAAAACTCTCTTCGATAATAAGCGAAGAGATTAATCCTGAGTATAAAAACCATTTTATTACCGAGACCGACCCACAGAAAAGGTTGACCGCGGCGGTACTCTTCTCCCTCTACAGAGTTTTTACAGGACACTATCCCACGGATAAAGAGGAGGCTGTCCCCTCCCATCCGCATCTGTATACACCGGAGCTTACAAAAGACTGCTCCCGTCTAATCTTCTTACCCTTCTCGGAAAAAGTTATTCCATCCCCGGAAGATGCAGGGCGATGGATCGCACTGCTGCGCCGGGAGGGCTGGAGGGAGAAAATCGATGAGCAAGAAAGGTTGCAGCGAGTGGAGAGCGCAAGGAAGACACTGCGCAAAAAGGCTCAACAGCATAGAATAAAAACCTCTCTGCGGCGATATGGTCCTCCTGCCGCTTTAGGGGCAGCGGCGGTGGGTGTGCTTTTTTTCCTCTTTTTTCCCTTCTCAAGAGATACAACTCCCGATCCCGCGGAGGGGCTGAAATCGGAGGAGGTGGTTCGTCTCTACTACAACAGCATCTCCTCCCTGGATCATGAGACTATGGACGCGTGTACCGCCGGCCGCAGGGAATTTCATTACATGAAAGAGGTAACCAATCTTTTTGTTATTGCCCGGGTACGGCAGGGAGTAGAGCATACCGACAGTTTTATGACAGCCGAAGAGTGGCTCGATGAAGGTAGTCCTCCCCTTTCAAACCACATAGTAGTATACGGAATCTCAAACTTGACTATTGTCGACAAGGAGAAGCCGGGAGAAGAAGAGAGACGCTACACCGTCGAATTTGATAAATACTCTACAATTCCCGTAGAAGAGGGGGAAGAAGAGGCGGTCTCGACGGGAATAGTGGAGGTACAAGAGATTACCGAATCCCTTACCCTCCTCCGCACATCCGACGGCGGATGGAAAATTACGGATATCCACCGTATACGAGAGAAGGTAAAAGAGAGAGTCCGGCCGGAGGAATAGGGCGCTTAAAATGCAAGTTCACCCGTCGGCCAGGTAGGACCGCACCAGATTGCTTATCTCTGCCCCCTGTTCAGGGAGAAACCAGTGGGCCCGGGAAATTTTACGAAAAAAGGTGAACTGCCTCTTGGCGTATCTTCTGCTGTTTTTCTTTATCTCCTCTTTTACTTCTGTAAGAGTCGCTTCTCCGTGCCTTCGCATGTGGAAGAACTCCCGGTAGCCTATACCCTTCATCCCCGGATCCTTCTCTCCGTACCCGCTGCGAATAAGCGAACTTACCTCCTGTACAAGCCCCATATTCCACATTCTCTCCACCCTTTCATCTATACGCCGGTACAACTCTTGCCTCTCCCGGTACAGGCCGATAATCAGGGCATCCTGTTTTTCTCCGGAAGAAGAATTTTCCTGGAGCGGGGAATAGAATTCCGAGAGAGGTCTACCGCTGCATCGGTAGACCTCTAAAGCTCGTAAAACCCTGTAGGTATCGTGGGGATGAATGCGTTCGGCACTGGAGGGGTCCAAATGCTCGAGCTCCCGGTACATGGATTCTCCTCCCAGAGCGGCCAATCGAGTCTCCAATTCCCGGCGAATCTCCGGTTTTGAGGGGGGAGCTTCGGGCAGCCCGTAGAGAAAGTGAAAGAGGTAGAAGGCGGTTCCCCCGGCAATAATCGGAACTTTTCCGCGGCAAAGGACATCCTCAACTTTCTCCTTCGCCGCTCTTACAAAGTTCCCCGCGTCAAAACTTTCGGAGGGGTCTAAAATATCGATAAGATGGTGTGGTATCCGCTCTCGCTCGGGGCGGCTCGGTTTTGCGGTTCCGATATCCATCCCTCGGTACACCTGCAACGAGTCTGCGCTTATTATTTCGGTATTCCGGGAGAAGAGCTGCCCAATAAGCTCGGTCTTTCCTACAGCAGTAGGGCCGAAAAGAACAATAACCCTGCTCTTACTCTTCGAGGCGGTACTCAACTCTTTTCTCGAGAACCTGTGCAATAGCGGTGGGAACAACTTTTCCGTTATTCTTCTCCACCTCCTCGTCCCCGGTAATGGTAAGCTGATGAGACCTTTTGATTGCCGCACAGGTCATTTCGTATATGTTGTCGTTGAAGCTTATTAAAATATCCAATGGTAGTATCATACCGGGATTATACGGAAACAGGGGCCTTGTGTAAAGACGTCCGCTCTCTCTTTCTTTTCTCTTGTGCCGCTTTTCTTGTCTGCCCTCTTTTACTGCACATCCATTCCTCTCTGCTCGTTTAAGTGCTTAAACGCCTCAACTATCCTGTCGGCCGCTTCGTACTGGTCAATTCGGTCTACAGGGAGTATCAAATCGGCAAAATCGTAGGAATCGTTGTCTATTCCGTAAATTTTCATATACCGCTCGTGATCCTTCCGATCCCTGCTCTCGGTTTTCCGCATTTTCTCCTCCACCGACCCTCCCTCACGGGAGGCGATCCGCCGAGCCCTCGTCTCCAGAGACGCCTCGAGGTATACCTTTAGATCCGCCTCCTCGAGCATCCAGATGGCGAGCCTTGAACCGAGAACACAGCTGCCCCGACGGGCGAGCTCCACCTGTTTTCTGTCCAGGATAATATCGTAGGAGATGTCTTCCTGTGCCAGCTTGTAGAACTCTTCAAAACTCATCTCTCTCTCTTCTGCCATGGAATGAAAGGTGTAGTTTATAAATGAAAAACCCAATTTTTCCGCGGTAAGCCGGCTTACCGTAGTATTTCCGCACCCGCTCTTTCCGGAAACCGCTATCTTTATATTACTCGACATTTCTCAGCTGCTCCCGTATTTTTTCCAGAGAATCCTTGATTTCCACAACAGAGCGGTTTATCTCCGCTACCGTGCTCTTGGAGCCTATGGTATTAATCTCCCTATTGAGTTCCTGGCTTACAAAATCGAGCTTTTTCCCTACTACGCCTTCTTCGGATAAAAGCTCCCTGAACTGCGAGAGGTGGCTGTGCATACGCACCGTCTCTTCTTCAATACCGTACTTCATCAGCATTACCGCCGTCTCCTGATACAGTCTGTTATGGTCCAGTTTTTCATCGAGCAATTCCTTAAACCTCTTTTCCAGGTTCTCCTTAATCCGCGCCTCCAGGGTACCTGCCTGCCTTTCAATAGAAAGCAACTCCGATTCCACCCTGCTTAGAAGCCTCTTTATATCCTCCTCGGTCTTCTCCCCTTCCCGTCTCCTGCCTCTGTCGAACTCTTTGTAGGCCTCTTCCAATTCCTCCAGGACAATTTTCTCAAACCACTCGAGGTCTCTGTTCTTTACCTGTGTTATAATACCTTCCAGATTGAGGAAGTGTCCTATCTTCGGTTCCTCCTCAATGCCCACGGATTCCGTGAGACGACGGAGGGTATCCGCATATTTTTTCGCCGCAGCTTCGTCGAGGTGAATAGAGATATCCTCCTCCAGCTCTTTTACTCTCAGATATATCTCTACCCGCCCCCTATACACCCGATTACGAATAAAATCCTTGACCAAAGGTTCCAGGGGAGAGAGAAAGGGAGGTGCATTTAGTACGGTATCGAGGTAACGGTTGTTATACGATTTTATTTCCGTGAGCAGCTGCACCCGCTCATCCCGGTATTCCCGATATCCGTACCCGGTCATGCTGATCATATAGACTCCTTCTTGGCGAATGAGTTTTTCAGTTTTTTGCCTATGCGCCAATTATCTCCGGCTCCAAGAGTAAGAAAAAGATCTCCCCGCCGGAGGTGTCCGTATAGATACTCCTCCGCCTCCATCACCTCGTGAAAATACTTTACATTGGGGTGATGCTTTTTCATCTCCTCAAAAAGGCTTTTTCCGTTTATCCTCCCCTCTCTCTCGCGGGCACTGGAGTATATTTTATGGAGTATTACCTCATCCGCAGCTGAGAAGGCGCGGGAAAAATCGTCAAGAAAAGCCTCCGTCCTGGAGTAGGTGTGGGACATAAAATCGGCAATCAACCTCCTGTCGGAATAAAACTCGCGTATTCCCTCCAGGGTGGATCGTATTTCCCGGGGATGATGACCGTAGTCGTCCATAAAAACCACACCGCCGTACTCCCCCAGAATTTCGGACCTCCTCTTGCTGCCTGTAAATGTCTCCAGCCCCCGCCGTATTCCCGGGGAGGCCCGCCCCCCTTCTCCGTCTCTATTGACTCGGGAGATCCCACTCGTAACTCCCCTCCCATTCTCATCTTGGAGAATTTCCGCTAC
>JBKHFZ010000082.1:0-11642 GCA_046539925.1 Spirochaetaceae bacterium | reverse complement strand
GGGGTGGGTTTGGCCACGGTTCTGGTGCATGTAGTGGGCGTGTGGTGGGTGGCCCGTGCCCTTGTCCAAAACGGCGGGCTTGCCGGCTGCAGACCCGCCGATTTTATCCCCCGGCACTCCTGGGTAAGAGAGATTGCCGGGCAGTCTATACCCGCGGGGCTCAATTTCCTCACCATTGCCCTAGGGGCCTTCGTAATAAACTACTTTGTCTCCCGTTTCGGACGGGACGCGGTGGCAGCCTACGGTACGGCCCTGCGCATTGAGCAGATCGCGCTTCTTCCTACCCTGGGGCTCAACATCGCCCTTGCGTCGATGGTGGGACAGAACAACGGCGCCGGTCGACTAGACCGCGTAAAATCATCCTACCACACCTCCCTGCTCTTCGCCTTTGGGGCTATGCTGCTCATTCTTACCCCGGTTATTCTCTTTGCCCCCACCCTGCTGGGCATTTTTACCGACACCGCCGAGGTTATCCGGATAGGCAAGATATACCTCTATATACAGGTGCTCACCTTCTTTAGCTACATCGTGCTCAACCAGTCCAACTCGGTACTCCAGGGGCTGAAAAGACCGGGAATGATTATGTGGGTGGGGGTCTACCGTCAGCTTATTGCCCCCTTTATTGTATTTCCCCTCTTTATAGGCCCTGTGGGACTCGATCTGCACGGCCTCTGGTGGGGCCTGGTGGCGGTAAACTGGTCGGCGGCGCTCTGGATACTCCTGTGGACGGTAAGGAGACTGAAATGTGCAGGAGCAAAATAGCAGGAGCAAAATAGCAGGAGCCCTATTAACCGTCCATCACCATAGCAGCCGTCCATCAAAAATTATTGATATCTATAACAAACCAGACCAGACCAGACCAGCTTGACAACTATCAATTTTTTAGACAATCCGTTGAATTACAGGGACCATTGAAAAGCACAGGCTTATTGCAGCAGTATCATCTGCTTATGCAACCATATTTCCGGTAGTGCATACGGAAGGTCTCGGCAGAGTATGGCAGAGTAAGGCAGGAAAGCCCGAAATAGCCTCTTCCAGCAGCTGGTTATGTTGGGCATAAGCTATACCGGCGCTTTTCAGTAGGTGGGGGATAATATATACCACTATAGTACAGCCGGTCCCGCGGGGAAACTACTCCAGCTCTAGTTGCAGCAAATCCGTGGCCATGGTAAGGCGGCCTTTATAACTTTTACGACACTGTGCCTCTATATCATACAATTCGCAAACCGGGTAAAAATGGGTCAAAACCAGATGCCCTACCTGTGCGCGGGAGGCAATCTCTCCCGCCAAAGAGGGGGTTAGATGGCCTTTCACCCTCTCTCCATCGGGAAAGGCGGATTCGCTTATCAAAAGATCCGCCCCGCCGGCCAAGTCGACGAGAGTCTCCGAGTAATCGGTGTCTCCGGAATAGACCACGGAAAAACCGTTTTTCGCGGTAAATCGGTAGGCCCTACTCTCCGGCCTATGCGCTACCCTCGTCCACGCGAGACTAAAATCGCGTAAAAGAGACTCACTCTCCCCGACCCTCACGCCTTCACCGCCCTCATCCAGCTCTTTCATGCAAAAATATTCCTCCGGCAAACTCAGAGCGTAGTCGTAAGTTTCGTTCAGTCCCTCGTAAAAACTTTTTAGCCCCGTGCCGCCGGTTAGCCGGAGGGTTTTGCTGCGCTTCATTGGCGCCGGGTACTTGGTAGAAAAGAGAAAAGAGGGAAGCTCCCCTGCATGATCGGGATGGAAGTGGCTGAGAAATATGGCGTCTATATCGTCGATTCGTATATCCCGCGCCAGAAGCCTGTGCATGGTTCCGGGCCCCACATCGAGCAGAACTTTTTCGCTCCCCCCTTCGAGCAGAAGCGCACAGGAACTGCGGATAAGCGAGGGAACACAGGTACCGGAACCCAACACCGTAATTCTATCTGATGCCATTTCTTGCCCCTCTATTGTTGGTTACCCCTTTATTCCCGAGGTTAAGAAGTTCTCCAGGAAGGTCCGTTGCAAAACCAGGAAGAGGAGTATAATGGGCAGTGTAATAAACAGCGTAGCCGACATCAGCATCCCCCAATCTGCTCCCGACTCGTGCTGCACAAACATCCCGAGCCCTATAGTAAGCGTTCGTACCGCGTCGCTGTCGGTAATAATAAGCGGCCACAGATAGTCGTTCCAGTGGATTGCGATACTTATCATGGAAAAAACGGTAATAGTCGGTTTGGAGAGAGGGATGTACACATGATACATCATTTTGAAGTGACCGCATCCATCTATTACCGCAGAGTCGTCCAGAGCCTGTGGGATCTGTTTAAAGGATTGCCGTATAAGAAAAGCCGCGTAGCCGCTTCCTATAAAGGGAAGAATCATGGAGACCCTCGTGTCGGTCAATCCAAAGGTGTGCATAATTCTATAGTTCGGTATTATAAGCGCTTCCAGGGGAAGCATAATCTGGATTACATAGAGAATAAAAATAAAACCTACAAGCCTGTTGTTAGCCTTGGAGAAGACATAGGCCGCAGGTATTATCAACAAAAGCTGCATTGCGAGAATCCCGAGCACCACGAACAGGGAGTTCATCAGATAGATATGAAATTGGGCCGCCTGAAAAACTCGAATAAAATTTACGAATGTCGGTCGCAGCGACGGCAGGAGATAGTTTGCCCCCAGTATTTCACTCGACTCCTTAAATGCCATTACAAACATCAAGTAGAGAGGAAAAAGGATAATCAGAGAAGAAACAGACAGAATTATGTAATGAAGAGTATTGTGTTTTTTCATACTACGCTGCCTTGTATGTTATCTTTCTTCCGAACACGCCAAATACTATCAATACGAGAAACAGAAGAATAATTATCATTACCGATGTTAAGGCGGAAGCCTTACCCAACTGCCAAAAGTTAAAGCCGTATTCATACGTACGATATATCAAAACGCTCGAACTGTACCCCGGCCCTCCCTGGGTCATTAAGTACACCTGAGTAAACACCTTAAATGACTGAATGATCGACACAATAAATACGAAAAGGGTGGATGGACCGATAAGGGGAATTGTGATATTCCAGTGTTTCTGGAACCAGCTTGCCCCCTCTACGGTTGCAGACTCGTAGAACGATCGGGAGATATTCTGCAGACCCGCGAGGTATATCAGCATAAAATAGCCAAGATTTTTCCATATCGACATTATTATTATAGAAAGAAGAGAGTACCTGCTGTCTCCCAACCATCCTATTTTTTCAAATCCCAGGGCCTTTATAACAATATTTATTGGTCCAATTGAGGAATCATACATAAACACCCAAACCATCGCGGCTGCCGCGTAGGGAACGAGGAGCGGATAGAAAATGGACAACTTATAGGTTGTGCCGAACTTTTCAGTCTCGTTTATGAGAATAGCCAAAAACAGGGCCAGCGCCATGGTAGGAAAGATTGTTCCTATACCGTATATGAGGTTGTTTACCAGCACCTCCCAAAAAATCGGTTCGTGGAGGAACTCTATGTAGTTCTTCAAACCATGAAAAACAGGTTCCGGTGTAAATGCATCATACCTTGTAAGACTCAGGTAGAAAGCGTCAAAAATCGGATAGTAGGTAAAAATAACCAGAAATAAAAATGAGGGCAGTAAAAACAAGAGAAGTTTATAATCCCATTTCTTTTTCTTCATTGTAAAAACCCTTCTTTGTATATCGATTCACCTGCAGCTGCACACACAGCTGCAGGCGAAAATAATTGCATGTAATTGTTTGTTGTCTAATACTCGTCGAGTATTTTCTGAACAGAGGTGTGGAGCTCTTCCTGTGTCTCCTCGGGAGTCTGTCTTCCCTGCATAAGGTCGTCCATATTGGATGTAAAAATTTTCCGGATTTCCTGGAAGTTGGGCGCCATTATCTTTGGATAAGAGTACTCGAGCTGGTCCGCGGCAACCTGCGCCTGGGGAAATTCTTCCATATACTCTTCCATTTCGGGCAACTCCAGACCCTCTTTATTGATGCAGATGTATCCGGATTCTATACTCCAATGAGCAGCATTTTCCGGTGTCGTCATCCATTTGATAAACTCCCACGCAGCATCCTGGTTTCGGCCGGGGATATCCCTGGAAATGTGAAAATCTCCTCCCCCTACGGGAACTCCAAACTGCTTTTTCTTGGGCTGGAAGGCTACACCAAAATCAAAATCAGACTGTTTCCGCACCAGGGGAAGTCCGCCGGTGGAGTAGTACATCATTGCAGCATGTCCCGAGGAGAAATCTATCGGTGTCTGGTTCCAGGGTCTAAGCGGCGGGCTTACCTTGAGGTCGTTGGTAAGTCTATACCAGAACTCGAGAGCCTCGAGAACCTCAGGAGAATCGAATTGGGAAGTTTCGGCGTCTTCACTAATCAGCCTTCCGTCGTTTTGGTATACGAAGGATTCGAATATCCAGTCGTTCCATCCGCCGGGAAGGATAACACCATATTCATCATTATCTCTGTCGGTTAAGATCTCCGCGGCTGCTTCGAGCTCTTCCCATGTCTCTGGTGCTCTGGTGTGGTCCAGCCCTGCCTCTTCGAACTCATCCGCATGATCCGCAAATTTGTCTTTGTTCCAGTAGAGTATCGGAGTACTTCTCTGGAAAGGATGCCCCCAAATCTGGCCCTCCGCCTTTGCATTTCCGTATAGGGCTTCGAAGTATTGTCCGGTAAAATCATCTCCCCCCTCTTTTTCTATGTACTTGTCCAGAGAGATAATGCCGTCGATGGCCAAAAGGGTGTAAAGTTCGGAGATCTCCGTTACAAACACATCCGGCGGAGTACCGCTTAGAACGGAAGACTGAATTTTTGCCATGGTCTGATTATAGTTTCCCGCGTACACAGGCTGCACTATAATATCTTCATGGTCCTCGTTAAATTCGTTCACCATTTCGTCCATTACTCCCGCCAAGTCTCCTGCTACACCAACGGGAAAATAGAAATCTACCACCACGGGCTCATCCGCATCCTTGTATCTCTCCAAATTACCCGTATCTTCCTCCGCCGGTTCTTCCGCCTCTTGCTGACCGCCGGCCATGGCAAGAAAAGGAATGGAAACCAACAGAGCAACAATAAAAAATAGAACTCCTTTGTTTCGCATAAAGCTATGCCTCCTGAATGTTTTTGTATATTTTAGAATGACCTTTTTTATATGTCAAGGAAACCCGCTTCGATCAGCAATTCGAAAAGTGTTAATGTTTCGTGTGAGTACTGTTAATAAGCCGGGAATTTTTATTGTGCCGAGGCCAAGAATCGACAATTCCCTGCAACAGGTTTTTGAGGTCCGGTTTTGGCGAAAGTGAAGAGAGTGTTCAGTAGGAGGAGTCCTCCTCCCGTCTTCTCAGGATGATGCTCTGCATGTACTCTATTGTTGCCGTTACATCATCCCTGTTCGGGATCTCCACCTCTTTATCGCCTATCTCTTTTGAGTAGCCGATTTTTTCCGTCTCCATGGGAAATAACGCGAAGAGCTGCCCGTCAAAAAGCACTTGGGGTGTCTCGTGGAGAAAAAGCACCGGATGCCTCTCTTCCTTTACCAGAGAATTTCCCATAAACTCCTTGGGCATCTCCTTCTCTCCTATTATATCGAGGACGGTTGGAGCAAGGTCGGTGGTGGTTCCCTCTTTCCGGTTAACTCCCTCTTTAATGTCCGGATGAATAATAAAGAGGGGTATGTGCTCCGGAGGCTTCATGTTGGCTCGAAGCTCAAAATCTTCGTGGGATGAGTATTCGGGCTTGTCTATAGCCGCTTCGTGGTCGGAATATATGAGTATGAGGGTGTTCTTGTCCAAGCCGGCATTTTCCAGCTTTTCAAAAAACATCTCCAGGGATGAGTCCACAAAGGCAAGACTTTGAAAATAGTCCCGCACCAGGGGATTCTCGATCTCCTCAAACTCCTCCACTACGGTTTCGGGGGGATAAAAATCGAAGGGGGTATGGCTGGTAACGGTAATAAAAAAGGCAAAAAAGGGCTCCTGCGCCTGCTTCAGGTAATCGAAGGACTGGAGAAAAAAATCGTAGTCGTTAATTCCGAAGCTGTTTTTGTCGATAACCATAAGCCGGTCTTCAAAGGAGAAATCCTCCCTGCTGTAGAATGCGTCGAATCCGAGCTCCGGAAAGGCCTTTTCCCGATGAAAAAATGTCTTGTCGTTGCCGTGGAAGGCTTGAGCAGTGTATCCTTTGTCTTTGAGGATCTTTACCAGAGATACGAACTTGGACAAATCGTTTATCTTAAAGCCGTAGTTTTTATTTATGGGGTATATGGAGGTAAGAAAGGAGAACTCCGCGTCGAAACTGCCGTTTACATGTTGGGCGTATATTCTCTCAAAGTACAGGCTATTCTTTTTCAGGCGGTTGAGGAAGGGAGTTACCTCTTTACCGTTGTGGGAGTGGTCTATTATTCTCTCGTCCAGAGACTCCACCTGGATTGCAATAATATTCTGCCTCTCCTCTACTATCTCCTCTCCCTTTTCTATTTCTCTTCCATTGAGGCCTACCTCCTTCTCCGGAGCGGGAGACTGCAGCTCCCGTATTTTATCTCTGCTCACAAACTGCATCATGTAAATCTCGTAGGCATAGAGGGGGATTATTCCGTAGACCCCCACAAAAGCGGGAGTACTCCGGTTGTAGAGCAAAAAGGGCTTCTCCCTGCCCAACAGCGCCTGGGAGCCGTAAATCTGCACAGTAAGCAGGACCGCCGCGGCAAGGGCACATATTAAACTCCGCCTCCTCATGCCCGACTCTGCCCAGAGCTTTCCAAGAGCACTGGTGTCCATATTCCTGTTAAGCACAAAAAGAGCGACAATATCTGCGAGAAAGAGCACATCGGAGATCCGCCCTATCTGGAAAAGCAGCACTTTGAAGGGCCGTATCCCCCGCCCCATGAGAATATCGCTTATACTCAAGTAGTTGCCGAAGTACCTGCTGTACCACAAGGTGGATATACAAAAAATAGTAAGAAGGACAAGAAACATCATAAGCAGGTACCTCACCCTTCTGTTGTATATAAGGGGAAGTGCTATGCCGTAGATAAGCAGAAGAAAGACGAGGTTGCGTGCAATAAGCCCGCCGGCAAAGGGGACATTGAATATAAAGACAGAGAGATAGTTGTATTTGACCAGATATCCCAGGGTAAAAATCAGGAGAAAGAGTTGTAATCTGTGCTCCTTTACAGATAATATCCTTCTAATACCTCTTTCCATCTGCTTCATCTCTATCTCCAGAAATTTCTCTTAACTTTTTATGAGTCCCGTAGGCCTCTCTCTCGAGCTGTTTATCAAAGCCCGAGGCGTCTCTCTCCGGCGCTTTAGCCAGAGAAAACCCCGCAGGAAGCTCCTCTTTTACCCCAATACCGCGGGCAAGTTTTTTCCACACCGCCTCCGGTCGGTCGCAGAGCGCCTCGTATTCGAGAAACAGAATCTTACCGCCCCCTGCTCCCGCCGAGCCTGCCGAGTGCGTTGCCCCCGCTGCCCCCACCGACCGCGCGCGATCGACCAGGTACGTGTAGACCCTGTTCCACTGCTCCAGCCAGTAGTCGGGACTCTCTGCCCTGTAAGAAGGCACCGAGCCGTCTAGATCAAACCTGCGGTGGCCGCTTCCGAACTCGTGATGTACGAGCCAATCCATGTACTTTCTGGAAAAGGAATCCTCTTTGTGGACCTGTACAAAACGAGTGTGCTGACGCAGCAGCGAGAGGGAGTGCTGCAGAGGGTCTCTAAAGGGGATTATTACCACCGCTTCGGGAAAGGCCTCAAGGAGCGAGGAGAGCCTGAGTATATTGTTGTTGTTTTTGGAGAGGTATCTCTTTGCACCGTCCATCTCCAGGAGGGCGGCTACGTATTTTCGAAAGGCCTCTATAGTCTCCGGGGTAGCTTCCATAGGCACGAGCCTGTCGGGAAGGATATATCTCTTGCCGGAGAACACCCGCCAGAAGACCTCCTCCAGAGCTTCCGGGCTGTCGAAGTGTACCTGTATTCCGTCGCCGTGGGCCCGCTCGCTTAAATCGCCCTCCTTTGCAGAGGAGGCGCTCAGCTTCTTCCAGAGACGCGGCGCCAGGGGAAAGGGCATATCCCTGTAGGTAAGGGAGCGAAACTCTCCCGTTTCGTAGAGCAGCCGCATAAGGGCGGTTGTACCGGCTCTTGCCAGCGCCGAGACAAATACATGCTCACCCTCCCGAGCCTCCTCGGGCCGGCTCGGGCGCAGCATCTGGTCGATCTGAAAAGACATCTCCTGGACCATCTGCGGTGCAAGGGCAAAGTGGTGCAGCAGCCTGGCGCCGAAACCGTAATCAGCTTTTGCGGACATACCGCCTCCTTACAAATCCGTACAAAAGAGCTGCCGCCGTGGCCCCGAGAATTCCCGGTAGAGAGGAGAGCAGCAGGTAGAAGGCATCCCAGCCGGCGTACAGAGTTGCTCCCAGGGCTATAATAAAAGGAGAGAACACCACCGCCAGTACAGCCAGGAGCTTTACCGAGTTGAGAAAAAGCGCCCCGGCATACTTCGGCAGCACCTCCTCCTTATAGCTGTCGGCAGCTTCCCGGTCGGAGAACACCCCTATAATCTCTTTATAGATTGAGCTGATACGTTTTACCCGGGCAAACATGCCGGATCTGAAGAGAAGCTCCACGGTACAGATGCAGCAGAGTGCCAGAACGAGCAGGCTCACTCTTTTGGCTCCTCCCCTGCCGAACCGCCGGCGGCATCCCGGCTCTGCGGCTCTTCGGCCTGCTTCTTGTTCTTCCCGAGTCCGAGAAGCCTCTTAAGGGGGTACCAGACAATTGCGAAAATCGCCAGAAAAATCGAGACAATTACCCCCACTATAACAGCCAGGGCGCCCGTTCCCAGCCCCGGCCCTACGTAGGCATACAACGGGGTGGTCAATACAAAAAACAGCAGCACCGTCCACACTCTAAAAAATATTTTCATAATCAGCTCCTTGCGTCCAAGTCTCATTTTTTTGTGCACGAGGGCACGGCGGCTCCGCTTCCACTTACCGGCAGCCGCGCTCCCCCGGATCAAAGTCGAAAAAATCCTCCGGCACCCACACCGCGTCGGAGAGCACCAGGGCGTCCTCCTCGTCGTACCTGTTTATAAAATCGAACACCGTCTCTCCCTCTTCGTCTACTATCAGTATCCTCCCCTGGGTGGAACTGGTAATAACGATGTGTCCGTTGGGCAAAACCTGGTGCTGCCCGCGGATGGCGGAGTAGAAGTTGTCCCGCTCTCCGTGGTACAACACTTCGGTCTCGTAGGTCTCCATGTCTACCCGCAGAATACGGCTGTATTTCGGCGGATTCCGCGGCTCGTAGGGGCCGTACACGTCCCGCGTCTGGTTGTCAAAGAGGGTAATTGTCCCGTCCTCATGCCAGTCCGGGTCGTGCTGTCTGGAAAAAGAGCCCACCCGCCACCATTTAATCTCCCCGGTATCGGGGTCCGCCACCATAACGGCGTTAAGCGACCTCAGACTCAGCAGCAGATCCCCCGCCTCAAAGTCGGGAAAGCTGTCGGCGTACTCTTCGGGCAGGGGCTCGGCGTCGTTAAAGTGCCACTTGTCCTCCAGCCACCGGTCTCCAAGCATATCGTCTCTGCGTATCGAGAGCACATCGGTATAGGGGTTGGCCCTCATAATCTCCCCCACTTCTATCTCTTCCACCGTCTCGCCGCTCTCGGCGTCTATCCTGTGCAGTATTTTGTCGTCGTCTATGGTCCACACGCTAGAGCCGCCGTCTTGCTTTGTAATCTCGTGGCTGAATCTGCCGAGTTTTGCCCACTCGGATCGGGAGCAGAAGTCTACCCGCTGCATGCCGTTCCCGTGGTCTCCGTCGTTTAAAATAAGCGAGCCGTCGGGGTAGAGAGAGATCCCCTGGGGCAGGTCTTTAATCGTCTTGTAGCTCTTTTTGGGCTGATTTTTGTCCCGCTCTCTATTATATGTAACTATCTCATCCTCAAATGCCCCGCGGTCGGGCAGCCACCTGTGGATAACCTCGCCCTCCCCGTTAAGGAGGATACCACCGTAGAGGTTCTCCTCAAAATCAAAGGCTCCCCATATAAAAAGATAGCCGGATGGATACGCGCCCTCCTCCCTGTACAGAAGGGGTTGCATGCGCCTCTCGCGCAGTCCCTCGGTGCGCACTTTCCGGTAATCCCGGCTCTCCCGCACCTCCAGCTCTTCGAGCATCCTCTCCGGCCGTATATTAAGGGCGTGTCGCACTTTCTGCCCCACGGTTTTGGAGTGCGGGCCGTGGCCCTCTATATACGCGCGCACAGGGTCTATTATCTGCCATGGGAAGAAGTGATACTCCGAAGAGAAGTAGCCCCAGCTGAAGACTGCAAGGGTAAACAGGAATATTCCGGCAACAATACGTACTCTCTGCATTTCGCACCTTATGGTATAAAAGTTGAGAGTAGTATACCCGTTTTACGCCTGTTTCGTCCAGCTTACCGATAAATATCCAGAAACTCCGGGTCCAGAAGGTGGATGCGGTCCTGGGGGAGGTATGCCCCCCGCCGGAACTTTACCGATCCTGATTCAAAGAGCACGGCTACCGATCCGTAGTAATCCACAATTCCCTCGCTCATAGGCGGAAGGGTGCTCACTTTTTCCAGGTTGGAGTAGTCGAGGAAATAGACGGGCACTTCGCTGCCGTCTTCGAGGGTAAAGGTGTCGTCGGGCTTCCCCTCCGGCTCCCCAGCCTGCTTTCCGGAGAGGGGCGAGGTGTAGACCGAGAGGCGGCTCGGCCTCCTGCGGCCGTAGGACTGGCTCAGAATTATGCGGTTACCCAAAAAGGCGGCTCCCTGCACTTCGTCGGGTATGGAGAGGAAAAACTCCGGCTTTACTTCTCCCCCGGGGGTTCTTTCGCTCAGCAAAACTCCCGTATCCGCTTCTGTCTTAAAGGCGGCCATAAGGGCGTAGTTAAACCCTCCGCCGGAGGTTTTATAGGTGTGGGAGGCGGGTTTCTGGAACTGTCTGTTACTGTTTCTAAACTCCCCTATCATAAGATACTCCCCAAGGTTGCTCGCGAAGGAGCCGGTCACTTCCGAGCGCAGGGGGGGCGGCAGGGTCAAAATGCCGTTGTCCTCGGTTTCGGAGACAAGATCGAGGGGGAGGCTGTAAAAATGGTTTCCCGAGGCTACCCACAGGTTCTCTCCCAGTACGGCGAGCCCGCCCAGGTGCCCCTTGTGGGGCATTCCGTCGTTATCGTTAAGCCAAATAGTCTTGTTTTGCTCCATCTCTTTCATGGAGACGAGGGTAAGCACGCCGGGGCGGTCGTTGTACATGTAGTTGGAGATAATCATGGTCTCTTCTTCCGCCCAGTAGGCCATTCCCTGGGGCACCGCTCCTTCCAGAATTCCCGGCACAAGGGGTCCCATGCCCACGTAGTCGGAGTAGTTGCCCAGGGTGCCCGCCGGCAGGTGTGTACCCCCCGGCAGCTGCCGCTGCACAAGCGGCATGGGATAGCTGGTCTTGTCCTCCTTGAGCTCTCCCGCACAGGAGGAAAAATGTGCCGCCGCGCTTATTAAAACGATCAGTTTTATTATTATTTTCTTCATAATATTACTCATCTTGGTGGGGGAAGTTTCACAGGTCCAAAAGCTCTCTACTACCTGTAATATAACACTTTTGGCGAGATTTTTAAAGGTTGACCCTGTAGA
>JBKHFZ010000081.1:0-11653 GCA_046539925.1 Spirochaetaceae bacterium | reverse complement strand
CGGCAGGCCTTTGGGCGTTTTTCGTAGATAAGACAGAGATTGTTGTTCTGGAGAAAAGGGCAGGGGCGGGTATTAAAGACGGTATCCCCGTCTTCCTCAATGGCAAGATAGAGTTTTTCGATCTCCTTTTTCTTAAGGGAAAGCGCTTTGGCGAGTCGTGCTGTATCGGAATTGTTGAGTTTTGGGCCTACAGCTCTGCAGCAGTTGCCGCATTTAAGGCAGTCTATCTCCTCGAATGCCCTGTGATGGAGCAGGTGGATCCGCTCTTCTAGGCCCTTTGGCGGTTTTTTCTTGAGCTTTTTTAGGAGTTCTCGGTAAGTTCCGTATCTGCTCTCGGCGGTTTTTAGAATAGCGGAGTATATTAGATTATTGTAGATCAGGCTTCTCTTCTCCCGCGCTCTCCTCTCCCGGTTCTCCGGACCGCCCTCGGGAGTCAATTACCGCGAGCACCTGTTTTTCGTTGTACTTTAGAAAGAGGAAGAGCCCTATTGTAAGGCCTATTCCCGCCAATATCGCCGTGAGTCGTACTCCCGTTACCGTTGGAACACCACCAAGATCTCCCGAGGCTATACCTGTTTCAGAAGGGTCCAGGGCTCCTGCTTCCGCTGTCGCGTTGGCAGGCGGTCGGCCGGCAGCCCCTCCCACGCCGATATTGAGGCTGATAATTATCGGAAAGAGGAATACGGAAATCGACTGACCGACTTTCTGCATAAATGTTCTGGCGCCGAAAAATATGGCCGCCTTGAAATTCCCCTTCTCTATTCCGTCGGCATCGGCAATGTCGGCGACAATTGCGTTAGGCAGGATACCGAAAATTGCCATCGGCAATGCGGCAATCAACACAAGGAGGATTCCCTGCAGCTCTGCGGAAATTGGCAGGCTCCCCCACAGGCTCATAAGAAAGGCGGTGGCAATAAAGATAACAAAACCCAGAGTAAGAATACGCTTTTTCCCAAACTTTTTGGCGGCAAAGCCTATGGGTACGTAAAATAAAAAGCTGAATATAAACATCGTCATAAGCAGGGTGGTGGCAAAACCCTTCTCCAGACCAAGCAGCATGATTACATAAAAACTGATTCCCGTTTGCACAAAGGTCATGGCCACCCAGTACGACAAATCGGAGAGGGCGAAAAACCGAAAGTCTCGGTTCTTAAAGGCCTGCACCAGTGCCTCGAAGGAGCCCTCTTCGGAGACGTGAAACTCGGTGTAGCGCCGCTCGTCGATAAAGACCACCGGCAGCATCATAAGGATAAGAGAAACACCAGCAAAAAGCGCCATGGTAATCTGAAAGGCCGCGGCCCGTATCTCCGGGGATGCCGGGTTGGCGGCGCTTACCGTCTCTGCAGACAGGAGCTGTTCGAAAAGACCGGAAACCCCGTAGGCGCTGCTGCCCGTCATAAAGCCGAGGGCAAAGGTAATCGATATCATGGTGGAGAGCTGCAGCCGCTCCTCCGGGCAGTGGCCGAGCTCGCTTATTAGGGCGTAGTAGGGGCTTACGTACATTGTCATAAAGAGGTAAAAGAGTATAACCGTCGTAAACAGCCATACCGTATTGAGGGGGCTCGGGCCCTGTATTGGAGGAACGAAGACGAGAACCGAGAGAAGCGCAAAAGGGACAGCTCCTATAAGGAGGAATTTTCTCCGCCGCCCGAGGGGAGATTCTGACCGATCGGAAAGTCCGGCAATAATAGGGTCCGTTATGGCGTCAAAAAGACGGCTTATCCCGCCGGCTACGCCTATAACAGCGGCTGCTCCGATAAATACCGGAAACATCCTCGTGTCGCCGCCGTTCTGTGTCGGCGGATTGTAAAAATATACCAGGAGATTTGCCACCCCGTAGGAGGCGAGGGACCAACCGAACTGGCCCAGGGCGTAGATAATTTTTTTCCAGAAAGGGAGTTTTTCCGCGTGTACTTTTTTCTTAATGACAATACCCTCCGTACGGTGTGTATAGGACACTCTAGGCTGGAATGCCGGGCTTAGTCAATAAAAGCCTCCCGCTGTCTGGTCGGCAGGTGCCCGCCCTTGCACAGCGGGGGGGCTTCATTTTATTATAGGTCGGCTACACAGACGAGAGGTCAATATGAACAGCGATTATATCTACACTATCGAGCATACAATACTCTACAGCGATACCGATGCCCGGGGGCTGCTCTCGCTGCCCTCTTTCTTCTCCCTCTTCCAGGAGGCTGCCCTGCTGCAGGCCGAGGAGCTCGGCTTCGGCGCCGGCTATTGCGCAGAGGAGGGGCTCATGTGGGTCCTCTCCCGGGTTATTCTCGATATCGACTCATTCCCGGGACACCGGAATCGAGTGCTCCTGCGTACCTGGCCGAAGCCGCCGAAGGGGCCCTTCGCCAACCGCGACTTTCGACTGGAGGACCCCGAGGGTCGGCTCTACGCCCGAGCCACCAGCGCCTGGCTTCTCTTAAATCAGGAGTCCCTGCGTCCGGTGCGGCCGCAGCCGCTGTTCAAGGACTATCCCTTGGCCGAGCTGGGCGACGCAATCGCCGAACAGCCCCCCAAAATCAGCACGGATTCCCAGGACTGCCGCCGGCGCCGAGAGGTTACAGCCCTCTACTCCGACCTCGATCAGAACATGCATGTGAACAACACCCGCTACATCCGCTGGTTTCTCGACAGTTTTTCCCCCGAGGAGATCACCCCGGTGGGTAATCTTCGATTCAGCATTAACTACCTCCAGGCCGCCGGCTACAACGACCGGGTGAGCCTCTGCCGTTACGACGAGGCAGGAAGTTCGGTGGTACGGGGCTTTCTCGACGACGGGACCGAGACCTTCGCCGCGCGAATCGGCAGGAAATAGAGGGCATGAAAGTAATAAGGTTGAGCATGACCCGGCTGCACCTACTGGCGGACGGTAACGACCGGAATGGATCCTCTTTCCAAATGCGGACCGATCAGTTTTTCCAATTGTCCCTATTTACTTTCCATCACCCATACACCCCTCCAATCCGAAGGAGGGTTATCCACGAGCATTTCGCACCGTTTTTTATATGCCTGTGCCGGCGGATCATCGATGAGTTCAGAAAAGCGGGAGAGGGCCTGTTCGAAATCACCCTTATAGTACCACTTGAGGCCTTCCGCAAACGCATCAAAGCGCTCGCGTTCGGCTTCGTACTCCTGCCGGTACATTGGTTCGAATACTTGTACCGGTTCATTGCGGCCGACTACCGCAATACGGCCGAGCTCCCGGCACGCGATCTCTTGGGGTAGACCCGAGGCGGTTGCACCGGAAATCATAGTATACGTGCCGAACTGCTTGTTATTCCCCTCGAGTCGTGCCGCGAGGTTCACGGCATCGCCGAGCATGGTGTAATCAAAACGGTTTTTGCTTCCCATGTTGCCTACAACTGCCTCACCGGTATTCAAACCGATCCGCATATGCAGGTCTTTGCCGATCCGCTTTCTAAACTCCGGTCGTACTTCAGCAAGACGTTTTTGACATTGTAGCGCCGCCTTTACCGCGACCCTCGGATGTTCGGGGACCTCCAAAGGAGCATTCCAGAATGCGATAATTGCATCCCCTTCGTATTTGTCCACCGTCCCGCCGGTGTTGATCACAATATCGGTCATTTCTCCAAGGTACTGGTTAAGGATCTGGATGAGCTCATCAGGAGTGAGCTCTTCGCTCAGTGAGGTAAAACCCTGCAAATCACTGAAAAAAATCGTCAATTCACGACGTTCGCCGCCGAGCTGAAGACGGCTCGGATCTTCGAGTAGGCGCTCTATTACCGCCGGGCTCAAATACTGGCTAAAAGCCCCCTTTATGAACCGCCGCTCCCGCCCTTCGGTTGCGTAGTTCCACACGGCGGCGCTTATAGCCCCGGCAAGGCTTGCCCCGGCGGGTACGACAATCGGCAACCACAGATTCCACCACGGGTATACAATTACTCCGAGCAGCACGGGTACGAGCGGGGCGAGGAGCAGCGACAGAGCGGTAAGCAATGTACCCCGGGCCCAACTGGCAAAGAAACCGATGAGGAAAGCGAGCAAGGCCGCGTATACCAGCTTGCCTACGGCGGAAGGTTGCCGTATAAATTGTCCGGAGAGCAGGTTATCGAGCACCGCCGCATGAAAGGCTACCCCGGGGACCTCGGAGCCGGTAGGCAACGGTCGTAAATCGAGCAATCCGGGGGCCGAATATCCGACTATTACATGACGACCTTCGAGCTCCTCCGGATCAACCGGTGGGGACTCGTCGGCATTACGGGCAATACGGTCTTCGCTCTGGATAACCGCGGCAGCGCTTAGCCTGGTGCGATCATGGTAGCTCGAATCGAAGCGCGGAATAAAACGCCCCTTGGAGTCAAGCGGTATCTCCATATCGCCGACGTGAAGTTTTCGTCCGTTGGAGGAGAACTCAAGTGTCTCTTCTTCGATTGTCTCGAGGTACGCGGATAGGGGAAGAATCGGAACGGTACGGCCGTCGAATTTGCCGAGGAGCGAGGCCCGACGGTACACTCCGTCAGAATCCGGCAGGATATTTACATTTCCAATTCGCGCGCTCGCTTCGCTAAGTGTCGGAACCGGAAAAAATGCTCGGGAAAAGGAAGGCACCGGATTCTTTTGAGAGGGTTCGAGCTCTACCGAGACTGTCGAAGGATCGATGTATTCCGGGAACGTGTCGTGGGTGCCGGTTTGGTGACCATAAAAAGCCGAATTAATAACCCGCCCGTAGGCCTCTACGGATTCAGCAAAGCGTTTGTCGTCGCCAACGCCGAAAAAGCTGTCATCGGTAAAGAGCACATCAAAGGACAGTGAGGCTGCGCCGGCTCTGCGAGCGAAATTCGTAATGTAGCTGTAGTATTCTCGCGGCCAGGGATGTGGTTGCTGCTGGGTCTCCAGCGCCCAGTCCAGGCTTTCCTGATCGACGAGGATCAGTAGAGTCTCTTCTTCCTCTTCGGGTTCGGACGCGAACGCGCGTACCCGCATATCGTAACTGCTAAGCTCGGCCTCCTGCAGCACACCGGTACTCCCGAGCAGCACCGCGAGGAGCGCCGCACCCACGCTCACGATGAGCGCGCGTACACTACGGGTACGTCCCTTCGACGACATCGTTACCGACTCCCGACGATCCGCTGAAAGCGCTCCGTGCGACGCTCATCAACTTCCGGATCATTCTTACGGAGCGCTTTTTTCACATCCTCCATGCGATCACTCGGCGAAGGGTGTGTCTGCATAAACCCGGGGCCATCCGATTCCCAATCGGCTTCCATCTGCTCGAGGAAGGTGAGCAGTGCCCGCGGGCTATAACCTGCTTTACGCAAAATTTCGACGGCTGCTGTATCTGCCTCCTTTTCGGAGGAACGAGAATAGCCTGCGGTAAACAATGTTTGAGTAACGTCGTCAATTGAATCACTGAAGATATCAGTCAGCTCGGCTACCTCTTTACTACCGGCGACATACGCGCCGGTAATTGCAGCGCTCGTGAGGGCGGAGGTGACGCGAGAGGTGCGAATACTTTTCAAGCCGTGGCGCTCTTGAATATGGGCGATTTCGTGGGCCAACACTGCTGCAAGCTCGTCTTCGTTGCGAGCCAGTTCTATCATCCTCCGGGTAATGAATACATGCCCCCCTGGCGTGGCAAAGGCGTTTATCTCCTCGGCATCGAGAACCTGGAATGAATAACTACTGTATAATGAGGGACGTTCGGAGGATAGAGCGAGAACTTCCCCGATGGTAGCCACGTATTCATTTGCTTCTTCATTGTTGTACTCGGGATAGCGGTCGAGAACCCTCGCTCCTACCGATCGTCCTATATAGTATTCTTGCTCGGGAGTGAAATCCTCAAAGCTGCGCTCTACTCGTCTCCCCGTCTCTTTTATGCTCGCAGCTTGTCGTTCATCTAGCACGCCGGCAGTTTTTCCTATCTCGGCACCTACTGAGGCCAACGTGCTGCATGCCGAGAGGAGAAGAGCACTTGCCAAAAGAGCCGCCGCAGACTGTACCATGAGAGCTTTTCGGGTGCGCATAATCAACTCTCCCCCGGCAACTGCAGACTGCCTGCCTTAATGAACTCACGCAGCTCCTCGTCATCGCGTTCGCGCGATTCCATCCGGTCCACTCTATCGAAGTTAAGCCCCTCTTCTCTCTTGTATTGTTTTTCTACTTCCTTGTTAAATCCACGTCCCGCGAGGGACACTTCATCCTCATCGGAGGTGTGTTTTGCGTCACGACCTTCGTCTTTGAGCTCGATCGTCTCTTCGCTTATTGACGATTTGTGGAGCCATCCTTCGCCCTCAGAGCTGCTAACTCGATAGAAGTCCCCCCGCGTTTCGAGGACCTCTACTTGGTCCGTGTACTCGAGTCCGGCTTTGACCTGGGCGAGGTGTGATGGGGTTTCTCGCAATTGGGCTCTTCTTACGGAGATGCTGACGGTCTCACCCTCGAGGGCAGCGACATCACACAGAGACACTATCGAAACCACCGTAATGAAAAAAGAGATGTACAAAAAGCGTGAACCGGACATTACCATACCCCTATATAAAAGAATATGAGTTTTAATCCGTGAGGTCAAGAAACATTGCAGCCAATAACGGAGAAAAAGGTTTTTCTCGTTGACAGGCTATAGAGGGGTAAGCGAAGAGGCAGTACTATCTGCAGTTCCAGGATAGTTACAATGACGCAAGCTCGGTTGAAACCTTCGAGGTGAGGATGGATTAGACTCGAATGGAGATAAGGTCTGTTGGAGGGGGGGTGCTATCAAATATACATTGATAGCACCCCGGTTGTTGTGTACTTTTTATCCGAATCTATATTATCTCTGCGCTTAGGCGGCAGATTTTCTTGCAGAAAAATCGGGGGGGAGGTTATCCTGCTCGGCGTAGAATTTTTCAGCCTCCCTTTTTTTGAGCAACAAGAAGCCGTAGTTAATTCCGGCTACCAGGGTTACGATCCCGCTGATAATTACATAGATCCCCATATCCATTCGAACCCCCGCGAAAACCGCGGCAAACCCGACCAAAACAAGCGCAACAGCATTTTTCATCTTATTCCTCCTGTATAATAAAATTACTAAAAATAAAAAATATAATCAAGTATTTTAATAAAATACTAAATAAAAACCTACAATATTGCTGTAATTCATCATTCGATATAAATATACCGAAAAGTATCTGAAGAGTCAATAAGTTTCTTGAAAAAAACGTAAAAAGTATCGAAAAAACTTCGTGCCCTATTTCTTCCGTGCTCCACAGACCGAAAAACCGATATTCATTCCGCCTCTCGCTTAATTCAACATCTCCTTTACTACCGGTTCGATCGAATGAATAGGTATCGAACTCATAAGTCTCATCTGGTTCAAATATTAATTTTGATGGTATAATGATTCTATATGGAAAGAAACTATTACAATTTTATAATAGACAACGCAAAGGATTTTATCACCCTCATCAATGATAACTACGAGTATGTATTTGTGAATGATCGATACTGCGAAGCGGTAGACAAAAATAAGGATGATCTAATTGGCGCGCGTGTAGATGATGTGTGGGGAAAAGAGAAGTTTGAACTTACCATAAAGGGATATTTGGACAGATGCTTCAGTGGGGAGGAAATCCACTATATAGAGGAGTTTAAGTTCGGCCCCTTCATGAAATACATGCATGTCTCCTACTACCCCTATCAAGAAGAGGAGACGGTAACCCATGTTGCAGTTTTTTCGCATGATATTACCCATATAGGCAGACTCGAGAGCAAACTCAACCACTATGAGTACAGGGACCCTTTAACCGGTTTGTTTAACCGCCGGTCTCTAAACGCCATATTTGAAAAGGAATTGGAAAGGGCACAACGCCTGGAGGGAGAGAATTTACGTATACTTCTATTCCTGGAGATTACGGGGACCGAAAAGGTTATTGAGATGTATGGCCAGGAGACATTTGACCTTCTTCTGGAAAACACAGGACTGAGGATAAAGGAGGAGTTACGTTCCAGTGATTATGTGTTTCGTTTCGAGGGGAACCAGTTTTCGATTCTCCTCTCCCAAGTAAAAGACAGGCTGGATGCGGGGAAAGTGGCGATTAAAATACACGAGAAGGTTACTTTTCCCTATAAGTTCAAGGGAAGTGATTTGAGTGTGGGTTGCCATATCGGTTCGGCGGTGTACCCCCATGACGGGCAGTCGAAGGAGGAACTCATAAAAAAAGCAACCTCGGCCATGTTGGAGTCCAAGAGAAACAATGAGAGCTTCGTTCTATATGATCATTCAACCCACATAAAAGCGGTAAACCGCCTGGAATTGGAGGGATGTGCCTACAAAGCCCTGGAAGAGAAACAGTTTCAGCTATATTTTCAGCCGATAGTCGATCGTAACTATAAAATTGTTGGTGCGGAAGCGCTTATTAGATGGATTCACCCGGAGCATGGATTTATATTGCCGGGGGATTTTATTCCGATCATAGAAAATACCGACCTCATCTACCCTATAGGGAAGTGGGTGCTATACACAGCTTGTCAGAGGCTTTCCTCATGGAGTAAAGATCATGATCTATTTCTTTCAATCAACCTATCCGGAAGAGAGTTCTCACGTTCGGACATAGTCAAAAATGTAAAAAATGCGATCAACGGCTGTTATAACTTTTCTCCGCATCATCTAAAACTGGAGATAACCGAGTCCACTTGTGTTGCCGATATAGAAAAGTCCGTGCTCCATATTCGTGATTTGAATCGCCTGGGAATAGAGATATTTATCGATGACTTCGGAACAGGCAACTCCTCACTCCAGTACCTGCAGAACTTGCCGGCGGGGGTGCTAAAGATAGACCAATGTTTTGTCAACGAGATAGATAAAGATGAAGAGCAACTCGAATATCTCACCCATATCGTGCACATGATCAAATCCAGACACAAGAGAGTCCTCGTAGAAGGAGTCGAAAGGGAAAATCAGGCCACTCTTCTGGTGAATATGGGCTGTGATCTGCTGCAAGGATTCTACTTTAGTAGACCGCTGGAGGAAGAAAATTTTGAAAAGCTTTTGATGATGGATGCACCGCTGCCGCCCTCCGATCCAACAAGAGCGAATTCCGGCGTTAGGTAATGTTGTTACCCTCCCATGGTTGAAAAATGACGCGAAATGTGCTTCCCCCTTGCGTCTCCATCTGAGGGGTTCCGTTGATTTGTCGGGCAAGGGCCTGTACTACACTCAAGCCCAATGTGTCCGGTTCGTCGATGTCTATATGAGGTGGAACTCCTATGCCGTTGTCTTCCACCTTTAATTCCAGAGCTTCCATTCCGATTTTTTTTAAACCGATCCAGATACTTCCCCTGTCCCTTCCGGGAAAGGCGTGGATAATAGCGTTGGACACGAGTTCATTGAGAATAAGTCCGCAGGGAATTGCCTGATTGATATCTACGGATACCTCATCGAGATCATACAAAAAGGAGATGGCTGTTTCGGAGTGTAGAGTGTGCTGGAGCGTGGAGACCATTGTCTCGATATAGTCTTGCATATCCACATGCAGGAAACTGTTGGAAGCGTAGAGCTTCTCGTGGACCAGTGCCATGGTAAAAATCCGGTTTTGACTTTGGGTGAGTATGCTTATCTCATGCTGTTTATCTTCGGCGTGGCTTGCCTGGAGATTGAGGAGTCCGTTGATTACGCTGAGGTTGTTTTTGACCCTATGGTGGATCTCCGTGAGCATGACTTCTTTTTCCTTAAGGCTCTGTCTGAGTTGCTGCTCCGCTTTTTTCCTCTCGGTAACGTCCCTCATAATACTTATTACCCCAGCTTTCCATCCCATCTCCTCATGGGTAGGGCTTACGGTGTTCGAGGTGTAGATGAGGCTTCCGTCTTTTCTCCTCATCTCGTACTCGGTGCGAAAAACTTCTCCTTTTTCGAGGACGGCCTCGCTAATTTCTCCGAATCTCAGAAAGCGCTCGCGGTCTATGTGTAACATCTCTGTGGAATGGCCGACGATCTCTTCTTTCGAATATCCGAAGATATCTTCTGCGGCCTTATTGCAGTTGGTGATTGTGCGGCCGTCCGGGTTTACTACGAGAACAGCATCTCCAATGCTTTCGAGGACAGCATTTAACAGCCGTTTATTCGATTCGAGGCGTTCCGATACGATCTCATGTTCCACGCTCTTTGCCGCATGAATCGAGAGGTAGTAGACGAGAATTGCTGTAGTTCCTATGTAGATCAGACCCTTGGACAGTTGGGCAAAGAAATATTCCATTCGGTCGGCCAACACCAATTCTACTATCAGGTCGGTTCCTATGAGCCATACGGCTCCAATAAGGATGTAAAAGAGAGTTATCTTGGAAGGGCTGTGGATAAGCTTCTTCATATACTAATTCCCAGTATAACACTAGTCTATATTGACGACAATTGAGCTTCTTTTCAATGAGATAGAGGCTATTGAAAAGCCGAAGAAGAGATGGAAACGTGGAAGCTCTTCTGCTCAGAAGGAGAACGTATAATTGATCGAAAACATGAATGGCGACGGCCAGATAAAAAATTTCCAGGATTCGGCACTATAGCTTGCAGTGGAAGGGTTAAACTCATAGTTGTCGAAGGAAAAGTACGGCATCGGTGCAGGCATAACCCCCAACCCTGGGATATATGTTATAGACGCCCCACCACCTAGGGTAAAACCCGATCCCGGCTGCATAAGTTCTTCCGAGTCAAAGGATTCAAAGGTGTACCAGCTATATCCCAGTCCGGCAAAACCGGAAAGACTAACCCCGGAGGTGTCGCCAAATGACAATCCCGCTTGCACATATGTCTGAAAGTCCAATCCGCCACCTGCCCCACCGGTCTCATCCGGGAAGTAGTCCGTCTGACCTGCCCGAACACTCCGATATCCAACAGATCCTAAGATCTGGTGCACGGTAACATTATTACTGAAAGTTCCAATATATCCGATTGTACCGGTCGTGAATTTAGCAATCGAGACCGGGTGCTGGGATTCTTCGTACTAACGTTCGCCACTCCTTGCTGGTGGGGCGTTGAGTTGGCGTGAGGGGAAGGTTGGGTCCTGGGGTCGGCAAGCCCGATGGCGGACGGACCTCCAGTGGTGGGGCGTCGCCCCTGTCCTGTCGCTCCTCGCTTATGCCATCTATCTGGGGATCACGGGTGCTTCGTTCGGACCAACTGACGATACGATGGTGGTCGTCTATCCCGTGCTATTCTTCTTCAGCCAAGGCACACGGCAGAGTGGCTCCTTCGCCCTCTACCTCGTCGGTGTGGTTGGTCTCTCAGTCATCCTCGGGTGGCTCTACACCCGGTCGCAAGGGAGCGTCCTCCTCACGACCGTCTTCCACGCACAGTGGAACGTCTTCGATAGTGGAACGCTCTTCTCCGTCGGCGGTGAAGGCTCTCTTGTCGGTCCGGGTGCTTCGGCGCTCGTCATCTGGCTGTTCGTCGGGTTACTTATCGTGGCGGACGGTGAAACGATGCGTGCTGCGCATCCCGATATTAACCCATCTAGTAAGGCGGTCAACGACACCGAATAACGTGGAACCAGGTTGTCACGCCCATTTCGTCAGTCTCGGTTGAATCGCTCAAGAGCCGTCGTCTGAACACGAATCACAGTATAGTGGGGAGGGTGCTCTCCTGCTCAAAAAGATTTAGAAGAGATTATTGAGTACATCACTCTGGATCCAGTAGAGATCGCAATAAAACAATATGAGA
>JBKHFZ010000080.1:0-11667 GCA_046539925.1 Spirochaetaceae bacterium | reverse complement strand
ACATACCCACCGGCAGCAGCGATTCGAAGATACAATTGTATTTTCTGAAAACACTTGATGTTTAAAACCCCTCATCCGCGGCCGCATCATAAACATCCTTAAAAAAAGACCTCATCTCTCTTTCCAGAAAAAGTTTGTAGGCGAGTTTAATTCCTTTTGGAGGATCAACATAACCGATAACGGCATAATTGCGGAGATAGGTACGGGGAGTTGAATCGGATGCCTTGGGGGGTAGTTGTCTAAGGTACCAGGAACCGTAGTAAAGGTAGAATTCTCCGTCTACCGACTCGGCAAGGTTCCACTTTATCAAAAACTCATTCCCAGAAAGGCGCTTTGGTTTTTTGTAGAGGATGTAGTGCTGTTCGGTGCCCACTCCGAAGAACTTGAAACCTGTTTTTACTTCTTGAAAATGCGGCTCCATAGGTCCTTTGTCCGGGGAAAGGTCTTTTGTATACAACATGCGTGTGTATATTTCGTGCTCATTCTCGTATTCGGTAAATACCGGGATGAGCTTTTCCATGGGAAAGGGAAAAACTCCATGAAAATCGCTCAATGTATAAAGACTCCCCTCTACCTCTTCTTCCGACTTCTCGACCTTCGCAGTGATCTTCTCCGGCTGCCTGGTAAGTTTCTCCACATCTGTGGAGGAGGGCACGAAATCTCTATACTCAAAGCGGTTGTCCGGGGTAATTCTCCTGCCCCGGTATATAACCGATGGCTCTTCTGCCCCCGCGACAGTACACACAAAGACCAAAAGCGCACATATACGCATTCCGAATATCGTCGATTTCATTTTTTTTTCCTCTTTCCTCTTTCCTCGTTTCCGTTCCCGCTTAAGGGGTGTGCAAAACTCTTATCTCCCGGAATTGAACAGCCCGTAAGGAAATGATAAGCTGGGGACACCTTTTTATAGCATACCGGCAGGGATTTAGCATACCGGCGAGGAACAATGAAGAGTGTATCTATAAGGGTACACTGCAGTACGGGTGGAATTAAGTGAAGAGTATAGTATTTACCGGCGGCGGTACGGGAGGACACGTGTATCCCGGTATTGCAGTTGCAGAGAAGTTGAAACCCATGATCTCCGAGGGCTCCTACCGAATTGTTTGGCTGGGGTCCCCAAAAGGGATGGAAAGGGAGATAGTCCGCCGGTACTCGATACCCTTCTATGGAATTCCGGCGGGGAAGTTGAGGAGGTATTTCTCCCTTAGAAATGTAACCGATGCAGCTGCGGTAGCGGCTGGATACGGGGCCTCTCTTTATCTTCTAAAAAAGCTGAACGCAGTGGCGCTGTTCTCAAAGGGCGGATTCGTGAGCGTTCCCCCCGCCGCGGCTGCAAAAACACTGGGAATACCCGCGATAAGCCATGAATCGGATCTTGATCCCGGCCTTGCCACCAGACTCAATGCCCGCTTTTGCGAAAAAATCCTCTGTGCATATACGCAGACGGCGGAGGATACCCGATTTTCCGGCAAAGCGGTAGTTACGGGGAACCCCGTCCGGGCTGAACTCTTTAACGGCAGCAGGCACAAGGGGCGTGAACTTGTCGGAGCATCCGAGGGTAAAAAGATAGTGCTTGTCCTCGGCGGCAGCCAGGGAGCCCGACAGATAAACAGGATGGTGGAGCATATTCTGGATTCTCTTCTAATAAAGGCGGTGGTGGTACATCAAATGGGACACCTCGACTACAGCGAGAGCAGCTTTTCCCGCTCCTGCGGGTATATAACCGCTCCCGTTTTTACCGACACCTTTCCTCATATCCTTGCGGCTGCAGATGTGGTGGTTTCGAGAGCCGGCGCGGGCACCCTGTGGGAAAACGGGGTCTTTGGTAAACCGGCAATACTCATCCCCCTCGGCGCAGAATCTTCCAGGGGAGATCAGCTGCGAAACGCCTCTTACTTTGCCAATCGGGGAGCTGCGGAGCTGCTTTCCGGTGCCGACCTTGTCCCGGAGGTGCTGCTTGAAAAAATTGTTCAATTGCTCGAAGATGAGGAGAAGCGAGAGCGGATGAGCACTAATGCTGCTGAATTGTGTCCCCCCGACGGGGCAGAGAAAATAGCGAAAGAGATTACAAAACTACTGGAGAGGTAACTATAATATGGCGGCTTTTGATGTAATAGCAATCGTTGTTTTAATTGCAATGGGGGTCAGAACCGCTTTTAAGGGTTTTGTAGCCGAGTTTATGACGGCTCTGTCCCTTATAGTGGGAATAGGGGGGGCGGTTCTGCTTACTTCAAGGGTTTCCGAATTACTGATTCCCTATATAGGCGCTACATTCTGGACTCCCGTAGTAGCTTTTCTGCTTGTATTTATTGTTGTGTATCTTCTTTTTAAGCTGCTGGAGACAAGCCTTCACCGGTTAATAGACCGCATAAGACTGGAAAAACTCGATCAGTCTCTCGGGTTTTTTCTTGGGATGGTAGAGGGTGTTATTCTTCTTGCGGTAATACTGTTTTTCCTCGAACTGCAGAGTCTGGTCGATGTGGAAGGACTATTCAAAAACAGCATTGCCGCAGATTTTATCAGGAAGCTTATTCCAATAGGTGCCGGTTTTATAGAGGAGCGTCTTGGGGACGTGCAAAGGGGCTAAGGAAAGTGAATGTTTGAGAATATAATAGAGCAGGATGCGGTTGTAGAGCAGCTCTCCCTGGAGTGGCGGAAGGGGGTGCTGCCCAGGGCGCTTCTCTTCTACGGTGAACCGTATACAGGGAAATTGTCCACCGCCCTGGAACTGGCGAGGGTGGTCACGTGTACTCAAAGGGGAGAGTGGAGTTGTTCCTGCCGATCCTGCAGCAGGCACAGGGTGCTCGAACACCCCTACCTTATTCTTACCGGGTCCCGCTATCTCGAAGAGGAGACGGCGGCAGCTTCGGACACCCTCCTGCGTACAAGGAGAGAGGGTGCGCGGTACCTTTTTATTCGAGCCGTACGCAAGCTTACCAAACGCCTCGATCCCCGCCTGTGGGAAGGGGAGGAGCAGAAGCTGAAAAAAATATACCCGCAGATGGAGGAACTGGAAGAATCCCTCGACCTCCTGTCGCCGGAAAAAGAGCTCCCCCCGGAGGAGGAGTTAAAAAAGATTCTAAAGCGCACAGGGACCCTTTTGACCGCCATTTGTGAAGTTCTGCCTAAGGACAATATTCCTATAGATCAGATACGCAATATAGGAATGTGGAGCCATACGACTTCAGCGGACTCTGCAAAGGTGGTTATCCTGGAAAAAGCCGACAGAATGAGCGACGGATCAAAAAATGCACTTCTCAAGATGCTGGAAGAGCCCCCGGAGAACACCTACTATATCCTGCTTACCTCTAAAAAAGGGGCTATTATACCTACTATAACCTCCCGCCTGCGGCACTACCGTTTTGTTCCAAGAGACGAGAATACCTCGCGGATAGTAATGGAGAAGATTTTCCGGACAGGAGAGGAAGTTCCCTACACGGATCTGCGGGCCTTTTTTCTCGCCTGGCGGGGTGTGCCGGTACAGTCGTTAAGGCAGGAGGCCTGGAGTTTTGTAGAGCGCATAAGAAGGGGAGAGGAGTGGGAGTTGAAGGAGAAGGCGGAATTTTTGAAAGAGAGGGGCACCCATGAGCTTTTCACCCCCTTTCTGGAAGAGCTGAGTTTTGAGCTGCAACGCCGTCTTGCTCTCCTTCATAAAAATGGAGATAACAGCGGGAGTTCGGAATCTGCCGGAAAAGAGGAGGCTCTCATAAGCCGGGAGACGCTAAAGCGGTGGAATGAACTTATCCGTAGAAGTGTAAGAAGATGGGAGGCGTATAATCTTGCCCCGGAAGTGCAGCTGGAGACACTCTACTACTCAATGGAAGAGAGTTTTGGAGAGAACCGATGAGAAACTTTATACGGAGAGCGCTGAATAAACTGCCGAAACTCGACAAAGAGCAAATACGAACACTGCTTTTCGATCTTGCTTCGGAAAACGAGAAACTCGAGACTGTACTACACTCAATGAGTGAGGGGATTCTCGTAACGGATACCGAGCACAGGGTAGTGTTTTACAATACCGCTGCGGTACAAATGCTGCCCGTGTGGAAAAACGACATGGAGGAACTCCTGGTATGGAAGGTGGTTGACGATCACGACTTGTCCGAATTCTTCGAGGATGTCCTCACAAATGGGGAGGAGGCTGAGGATGAAGAGTTTACCCTTGGAAAGGGTAATGTAAAATGGACCCTGTCTTTCCGTATAACCCAGCTTAGAAGGGAGAAGGAGTGGTGGGGCAACCTCGTAATCTTCTCTGATATCACCGAAAAGCGAAAGCGTGAAGCCCGGCTTCGGCGGGCGGAGAGTCTTGCATCTCTTACAACCCTGGCCGCAGGGGTGGCACACGAGATAAAGAATCCCCTCGGTTCCATTGGAATTCATATCCAGCTTATACAGAAAGCCCTCAAAAAGAACCGCTGTCTCGATGAAGAGACGGCGAATAAGTATCTCGAGGTAATAGACGAGGAGATAGAGCGGCTCAACGGGATTGTGGTGGATTTTCTCTTTGCAGTGCGGCCTATGGATACCGAACTCAAGAAGGCGGATCTGAACAAGGTAATCGAGGACCTGGTGGGCTTTGTAAAATACGAGGCAGAGGAGTCGGGCGTGCATGTAGAGACCAAACTCGGCAGCACCATTTCGAAGGTGGAAATCGATGAAAAGTTTATAAAACAGGCCCTTATGAACATAGTAAAAAACGGCATAGCGGCAATGGAGGGGGGAGGGGTTCTTACCATTTCCACTCGGGAAGATGAGGGCTATGTGCATACGGATATAAGCGATACCGGTGTGGGGATTTCCGATGAGAAGATTACCAAGATATTTGAACCCTACTACACAACCAAAGACTTCGGTTCCGGCCTCGGATTGACGGTGGTGTATAAGGTGGTGAGGGAACATGGCGGGGAGATAAGTGTACAGTCTCAAGAGGGAGAGGGAACTGTTTTTACCATAAGTCTTCCGGTACCGGAGAGTGAGAAGAAACTTCTTGGCTGGAATGGGGAGGAAGAAAAGTGAAATTTAACGTTCTTGTGGTGGATGACGAGAAAAACATCCGGGAAGGGCTTAAGACATCTCTCGAGATGGACGACTATACGGTCTATATAGCTGAGGATGGAAAGCAGGGTTGGAACCTTGTAAACAACCGGGATATCGACCTGGTTATTGCAGACCTCAAAATGCCGGGGCTCTCGGGAGAGGAGCTCTTAAAGAGGATAAGTTCCTCCTATCCTACTATTCCGGTAATTATCCTCACCGGTCATGGAACAATAGAGTCTGCGGTAGAGGCGATGCGCAACGGTGCCTTCGACTTTGTCACCAAACCGGTCAACCTGGACCGGCTCTCCCTTCTGGTAAAACGGGCACTCTCCAACCGCGATCTGGTGCTTCAGCATCGATCGCTTCAGGAAGAGGTAAAGAAGCTCACGGAAAGACAGAAGGCCCCCCAGATTATCGGGAAAAGCCCGGAAATCCAGAAAATTATTCAGATGGTCGAGCAGGTGGCAGCCACAAAGGCTTCGGTGCTTATTACCGGAGAGAGCGGGGTTGGCAAGGAAGTTGTGGCCGATGCCTTGGTGAAGCTCTCGAACAGGAGCGATAAACCATTTATAAAGGTGCACTGCGCCGCCCTCGCGGAGACACTGCTGGAGAGCGAACTCTTTGGTCATGAAAAAGGTGCTTTTACCGGTGCGGTTTCACGCAAGCGGGGCCGTTTTGAGCTTGCCCACACCGGCACAATCTTTCTCGATGAGATAGCGGAGATAAATCAGCAAGTACAGATAAAGATTCTGAGGGTCCTGCAGGATAAAAAATTCGAACGCGTAGGAGGAGAAGAGACACTGGAGGTTGATGTAAGGATTATCTCCGCAACCAACCGGGATGTGTACAAGGAGATCGAGGTGGGCCGCTTTAGGGAGGACCTCTATTACCGACTCAATGTGGTTAACATTCATGTACCTCCGTTGAGGGAGCGGAAAGACGACATTCCCCTTCTGGCGGCTGCCTTTCTCAAAGAGTTTGCCGAGGAAAACAACAAACCCATAGAAGGCTTCGAGCCGAAGGCACGCAACGCCATGTACACCTATAAGTGGCCCGGCAATATACGGGAACTGCGCAATGCAATAGAGAGCGCCGTGGTCATGTGCAAGGGGAACCTCATAAGCCAGGAGGATCTTCCCCCTTCGGTTGTATCGGGAGCGGAGGACAACCATATAAAGGTACCCGTCGGTACCACCCTCGAGGATGCGGAAAAGGATATTATACGGGCTACTTTGCATCACGAAAACGGAAACAAATCGCGTACCGCCGAGGTATTGGGAATAGGGCGGAAAACCCTCCACAGGAAGATTCAGGAGTATCAGCTCGAGGAGTAGTCCGACTTCCAGCGGCCCTCGACCCATGTCTTAATTCGCTGGAAGGATTCGTTTATATCCTGGCTGCGGGATGTGGCGCTGTCCGTTTTTCCGCTGCTCTCTGCGAAAAGGTCGGGGTGATTGGTACGGATAAGCTTCCGATGAGCCTTTTTTACCTCTTCAAAGGAGGTGCCGAAGGGGACGCCCAATCTTTGATAATCCCTTTTAAGCTCCTGCGGCGGCATCGGTGTGCTGTTTTGCCCCGGCTTGGGCCTGACCCGTTCGCCGGTGGAGGAGCTGAAACGGCCGGAACCGGAAGATGTGGAAAACCTCGAACCGAAAGGTCCGGTTCCGGAAGATCCGGCACCAAAAGGTTCCCTTTCTCCGTCCCATGCAGAGCTTCCGCCTTTTAGATAGTCGTCGAGCTCCTCCCAGGCCTCATGGAAGTCCATGTCTCCCTGTTCGCGAAAAATGTAATCTCTCTCTCCGGTTCTATCTTCCCTCGGGTCATTTTGCCACATTGCCCGTACAAGTCGTTCGAACCTTTCGAACAGTGGATCCATACTGCCTCCTTTTATATGGGTTGTGCCTGCAACTTTTAATTTTCCTCTTTAAGCCTCTCTTCGTCAAGCTCATAACTGCCGGAAAAGACATACAGAGGAGTACCGGTAATAAAGACTCTGTTCGTCTGCTGGTTCCATTCGTAGAGGAACTTCCCCCCCCTGTAGAGAATTACCACATCCTGGTCGCAGAAGCCTCCAAGAACGGCGGCGGTAGCGGCGGCGGCCGCTCCCTCAACCGCGTCCCCCTCTTCCATGTTTCGAAAGAAGATGGAGAGTTCGTCCCGGGTATACACTTGGTACCCCACGGGCTTGTAGTGACTTTTTTCCATATCGAGCTCCTCATCGAGCCCCGCCACAAGGGTGCCCTCGGAGAACTGCTCCTCCTTCGAGTAAATTGCCACCGTAATCTCCCGGAACTTGAGGGGAGTGCAGCTGAGTGTTCTCGGCCCCACTCTCAACCTGACAGAGAGATCCGCCTCTTTCCCGCTGTATATCGGCTCTCCGCTCACTGTAGCAGGAGTTTCCAGGGAGTAGCGAAAATGAACACCGTCTATACATTGCACCGAATGCGCCGTGTTTCTGTTCTCAAGTACAAGGGTGCCCTTGTCTGCCAAGCCGAAGTCGAAGGCGTATCTTGCCGCGCAGAGGAGACCGTCCGCCGGCAGGTCTGTCTCCTCTCCCCGACGGTTGTAGTAGACAATATCTCCCTGGTGCTCTTCTCCTGGAAAAAGAAAAATAATACCGCGCGCACCCACCCCTTCCCGGCGGTCGGACATATAGTTAGAGAGAAGACTCAACCCGAAATCCTCCGGCAGGGGCTGACGAAACCCGTTTACAAGGATAAAATCGTGACCGTTAAGGTGGAGTTTATAAAAGTCAAGTTCCATACTTGTATTGTAGTCTAATGGAGAGGCAATGAAAAGCGGAGAACGGCTTGAGCCGGTGGTAATAGAGCGGATGAGGGAAGCGATAGAGGATGCAGAGGGCCACGAGGTGCTCTTTGTCGGCTCCTTCGGCGAGAACGGACTTGTGGATGAGATACACGAGGCGGCCCGGGGAGATGAAAGCGCTGCGCCGGCTTTATACCCCTTTATGGAGAAGGGAGAGGTGGTACTCCACAACCATCCTTCGGGACTGTTAAAGCCGAGCTCCGCGGATATGCAGGTGGCGGGAAGGCTCGGGAACCAGGGAGTGGGTTTTTATCTTGTCGACAACGATGTGAGCCGCATCTACTGCGTAAGCGAGCCGGTAAGCACAAAACAGGAGACTCCCCTGAATATGGAAGAGTGTGCCGGCTATCTTCTTCTCGGCGGGCGTCTCTCCAGGATATTTCCCGATTACGAAGCACGGGATGTACAGGTGGAGATGCTGGAAGCGGCGGTACGTGCCTTTAACGACCGTTTGTACGCGGTAGTGGAGGCCGGTACAGGGGTAGGAAAATCCCTCGCCTATCTGCTGCCATCCGCAAAATGGGCTGTGGAGAATGAGGAGCGGGTTATTATCTCTACCGCTACCATCAATCTGCAGCAGCAGCTCATGGAGAAGGATATACCCCTTGTAGAGCGGATTATAGAGAAAAAAATAGATGCAACCCTGGTAAAGGGAAGGGGAAACTACCTCTGTCTGCGCAGGCTATCCGATGCGGTAGATGAGATGAGCCTCTACCGGCAGGAGAGCTCCGAGCTTGAGGCAATACGCAAGTGGGCGGAGACGAGCTCCGGGGGTTCAAAGACGGATCTCTCCTTTTTTCCTTCTCCGGAAGTGTGGAGCATGGTCTGCTCGGAGGCGGACGCGTGCATGGGGCTGCGATGCGCTCACAGGGAGGAGTGTTTTGTTATTAAAGCGAGAAGAGAGGCGGCCTCTTCCAATCTTTTAGTGGTAAATCATCATCTCCTCTTCTCCGACATGGCGGCACGGCTGGAAGGGGCAGGTTTCGAGGGCACGGCGGTGCTTCCCCCGTCGAAGAGAATTGTTTTTGACGAAGCCCACGCGGTAGAACGTAACGCCACGAGTTTCTTCTCTAAACGCTACAACAAACTCTCTCTCTTTAAGCAGCTGCGCAGACTCTACATCCGGCGGGGAGAGAGCGGCCGGGGGCTAGCCCTGTCGGTACAACGGTTTTCCGCTGAGCCGGAGTCGTTTAAGAGGATTCCCGAGCACATCAATACACTCCGCGAATCCGCAGAGATTCTCGATCAGACCCTCCTTGCCTGTTTGGGAGGGGAGAACACCTTCCGGCTTCATGGAGAACTTTCCCCCGGAACGGAGGAGATGATCTTCTCTCCGGTAAAGGAGCTTCGAAATACCCTTGCCCGGCTTTTAAACGACCTCGACACAGGACTATCGGCGATTAAAGAGGAGCACGAGGAGGAGTCGGAGGTATTCGAGTGCAGCGCCGTTATGGAACGATTGGCCAACCTCTCCTCGGTACTCGGCAATTTTGAGAAGCTCGAAGAGGATGAGGAGATGGTGCAGTGGATTGAAGTGGGCCGAACCGGTCGCAACGAACGCTTTTGTTCTCTTGTACAGACTCCTCTCGAAGTAGCCCCGCTTATGAGGGAATCCGTCTTTGAACCGAACAGAACGGTAATATCCACCTCGGCCACTCTTACGGTAAAAAAGGAGTTTACCTACTGGCTTTCCCGGGTCGGCGTGCCCACAGAAGGAGACAGACTCTCTACAAAACGGCTTGAATCTCCCTTTGCCTACCGTGAGCGGGTTTTTCTGGGAATTCCCTCGGACGCCCCCGAGCCCAAGACAGGGGAGGAGTATCAGCGCTTCGTCTCTTCCTTTGTGGCACGATGCCTGGAAATCTCCGAAGGCAGCGGCCTTGTCCTTTTTACATCCTACAAAATGCTGCAGGAGACCTATAGGGAAACTGCACCGCTTCTGGAAAAACAGGGGATATCCGTTCTCAAGCAGGGGGACGAGGAGAGATCGAGACTTATGTCGAAATTCCACAGGGATATTTCGAGCGTTCTCTTTGCAACCGATTCTTTTTGGGAGGGAGTGGATGCGCCGGGGGAATCGCTTAAGGTGGTGCTTATCTGTCGGCTGCCCTTCAGCGTACCCACGGACCCGGTAAACAGGGCCCGGATGGAGATGATAGAGAAGAGGGGAGGCAACTCCTTTATGCAGTACTCCCTGCCTCAAGCCGCGATGAGGTTAAAACAGGGCTTCGGCAGGCTTATGCGGCGCCAGACCGACAGGGGGGTGGTGTGCATTCTCGATTCGCGAATTATAAAAAAGAGTTACGGAAAGGTTCTTATGGAGACTCTGCCGGGAACTTATACCGGTATAGAGGAGTCGGAGAAACTCCTGCTATCTATAGAAGACTTTTTCTACGGCGAATAGATTTTACAGCGAAAAAGCCCCAAGCGGAAAAAAAAAAGACAGCCCGAGGGCTGTCTTTTTTTGATGCGAGACCGTTACACTCCGCAGCGCGCAGCCATAACCGTCAGGATAATTCCCGTTACTCTATTACAGCGAGAATATCGTCGTAGCTGACGAGAAGATAGTCTGTACCGTCGTTGTCGGATACCTGGGTTCCGGCGTATTTGTCGTACATAACCTTTTGTCCGGCTTTTACGGTAATACCCTCATCCTCTCCAACAGCTTCTACAATACCGGTCTGAGTCTTCTCCTGTGCGGTCTGCGGTATGAAAATACCTCCGGCAGTTTTCTCCTCTACCTCTTCAAGTTTAACAAGTACGCGATCACCAAGTGGCTTGATCTTCATACCTTCCTCCTAGATTATTAAGTAGTGTTCCTTAGATTTTTCACAAATATACGCATGAAATATTTCGGGGTCAAGAAAAATGTAAAAAAAGTGGGCTTCCTTCAAAAAGAATATCCCACAACTACCCAAAAATCGCCCAAAGAGATTGTGCTCCCCTCCGAAATGGGACATTTTAACAGCATAAAACCATCAATATTTGGAAAGTGGTCTATAATGACACAAGCGAAAAATTCCACATAGTATTTTTTTGTCTATTATTTTATAAATACATATAATGTAAATAATTAAAAATTACATAATTTTGTGGTTCTTGGCATGTTCCTTGCTTGTATTAAAGCAGGAGGCACAACTATGGAAGCAAAGACAAAAGAAAGGACAATAAAACTCCCAGCAGATCACAATGACGATGAAAATATACTCTCACTTTATCTTAAAGAAATAAACCGGATACCCCTGCTCACCAGGGAGGAAGAGAACTATTACGCCCGGAAAGCCGCAGAGGGCGATAAAGAGGCAAAGGACAAACTGGTAAACGCAAATCTGCGGTTTGTGGTAAACGTCGCGAAGAAGTATCAGAACCAGGGACTCCCCCTTTCGGACCTTATAAACGAGGGGAATATCGGACTGATGAACGCAATAGAGCGTTTTGATGTAGATAAGGGATATCACTTTATCAGTTACGCTGTGTGGTGGATTCGCCAGGCTATATTAAAGGCCATCAGCGAGAAAGCACGAATGATCCGTCTCCCCCTCAACAGGGCAAACGAACTTGTGCAGATAGAGAAGGCGAGAAAGCAGCTGCAGGTAGGACGAGGCGAAGAGCCGGAAGTGGAGGATATTGCAAAAGAGACAAACATGGATATAGACCATGTGGCTAACCTGATCAATATTTCCCAGGACTTGGTATCTCTCGAGACGCCGATTTACGCGGACAAGGGCTCGAGCCAGCTTGGCGATTTTATAGAAGATACCGAATATCGGCTGCCCGAGGAGAGCGCTCTGGATAACTCTT
>JBKHFZ010000079.1:0-11718 GCA_046539925.1 Spirochaetaceae bacterium | reverse complement strand
GGGTATGGAACACACAGCCGGAGGGAGGATTAACCGGACTCGGGACCTCTCCCTCCAGGATAACATGGGTTCTTCCGCGCTCGCGCTTGGGATTCGGTATCGGTATCGCAGAGATAAGGGACTGAGTATAGGGGTGCAGAGGGTTCTTGAAGAGTTTTTCGCTGTCGGTAAGCTCCATCATCTTTCCAAGATACATAACCGCTATGCGGTCGGAGATGTGCTGCACCATACTGAGGTCGTGGGCAATAAAGAGGTAGGTAATTCCCAGTTTTTTCTGCAGGTCCTGCAATAGGTTGACAACCTGGGCCTGTATGGAGACATCGAGGGCGGAGATAGGCTCGTCGCAGACAATAAAATCGGGATACAGGGCAAGAGCCCGTGCAATATTTATTCGCTGCCGCTGCCCCCCGGAGAACTCGTGGGGAAAGCGTTCCGCGTGCATCGGCTTGAGGCCGACGAGCTCCAGGAGTTCGAATATCCGCTCCTTTATCTGTCTATAGGTCATCTCCGTATGAATTGTCATGGGTTCGGCAATAATATCGCCCACACGATGGCGTGGGTTGAGGGACGAGTAGGAGTCCTGAAACACTATTTGCATTTTGGTACGAAAACGTCGCATTTCTTCGCTTTTTAAGGCGGTAACCTCTGTATCTCCGTACCAAATAGTTCCGGAAGTGGGCTCATAGAGCCTGAGTATAACCCTCCCGAGGGTACTTTTTCCGCAGCCGCTCTCTCCCACCAGCCCCAGAGTCTCCCCCTCCTCTATGGTAAAACTTATATTGTCAACTGCGCGCACCACGGGAATCTTTCCAAGGGAGAGAAAGCTCTTTTTGAGCTGGAAATTCTTCGATATATGCTCGATTTTTACGAGCTCTTTTGCGGCAGTAGCCGTATCTGCACTAGTTTCCGCCATGGAAACCCTCTTTTTTCGGTTGATGGGTATTCATATCCAGAAAACACCTCGATTTGTGATCCTTCGAAACCTCCACGTAGGGGGGTATACTCTTCCAGCACCTGTCGAAAACGTAGGGGCACCTCCAGGCAAACTGGCAATGCATGGGCTCCTCGAAAAGGTCCGGTGGAGTCCCGCCTATGCTGACCAACCTTTTAGAGCGTGTCTCCCCTATCTCGGGTATTGCCCCCAAAAGCCCCTCGGTATATGGATGCTGGGGAGATTCGTAGAGCTCGTCCACCGGTGCAATTTCTATCGGCATTCCCGCGTACATGACCATCACTCTGTCTGCAATTCCGGCTACCACCCCCAAATCGTGGGTAATCCATATAACCGTCATCCCCAATTCATCCTGAAGGCGTCGGGTAAGCTCGGTTATCTGTGTCTGGATCGTTACGTCCAGAGCGGTTGTAGGCTCGTCGGCAATAAGTATCTCCGGATCACAGGCAATGGAGATTGCTATCATCGCCCGCTGCCTCATACCGCCGGAGAACTGGTGGGGATAGGAGCTGTACCTCTTGTCGGCCTGGGGTATTCCCACGTGTTCCAGTAATTCCACCGCCCTTTTGTGCGCCTGGTTCTGGCTGTAACCCAGATGCGTAATGAGGGATTCGCTTATCTGCTCTCCCACCGTCAAAACGGGGTTGAGGGATCTGAGGGCGTCCTGGAATACAATACTCATATGTTTGCCGCGAATTTTATTCAACTTGTCCCTGGAGATAGAGAGGAGGTCCACGGGAGGATCGGTTATATTGAGCGTCGCTCTTCCGGAGACTTTGGCACTGCTTGCCGGCAGGAGCCCCAGGAGAGAGAGCATGGTTACGCTTTTCCCGCTCCCGCTCTCCCCTACTACCGCCAGAGTCTCCCCGCGCCGCAGCTCAAGATCCACGCCGTTTACCGCGTAGACTGTACCGTTAAAAGTCTCAAAGCGGGTCTTCAAATTTTCTACCCTTAGTATTGTTTCCATCATTCCTACTTCTTCATCCGTCTCATCCGCGGATCCATTGCGTCTCGCAGCCAGTCGCCGAACAGATTCATCCCAAAGCCGGTAAACACAATTGCCAGCCCGGGATATACCGACATCCAGGGGTAAACCGTAAGATACTGGCGCCCCATCGAAAGCATATTGCCCCAACTGGGTATCGAGGGTGGTACAGAGAGTCCCAAGAACCCTAGCCCGGCCTCGTAGAAAATCATCGCGGACATCTCGAAGGTAGCCAGGGTAATGAGGGGCCCCAGAAGGTTAGGCATTACGTGGCTGAATATGATTTTCGGCGTCCTCTGCCCTATGCTCATTGCAGACTCTATAAAACCTTCCTCTCGCAAGCGAAGCACCTCGCCGCGGGTTACTCGCACAAATATCGGGATATCCGTAAAACCGAATATCAGAATTACATTTACAAGGCTGTTTCCCAGCACCGCCGCGACAAAGACCACAAACACCAGATACGGAAGGGAGAGGATCATGTTTACTATTGTCATAATGATATTGTCTATGCGACCCCCCTTATATCCGGCAACAAGGCCTATTACCATCCCTATGGTAAACGCCATAAGGACACCCAAAAAACCCACTGTAATGGAGACGCGGCTGCCGTGGATAATTCGGCTAAAGACATCCCGCCCCAAAGTATCGGTCCCTAGAAGATGCTCCGAACTGCCCTCTTCCACCCATGCCGGCGGTGTTTTTGACGCCCGTATATTCTGCTGCTTTGGATCATGGGGAGATATAAGGGGCGCAAATACCGCGGCAAATACTACGATAAGAAACATCGTAAGCCCCAGCAGGCCGGACTTGTCCCTCCACAAAAGTCGCCACACAAAAGAGACCTTTGTGCCGATGCTTCGATCGGCCTTTGCATCTATCGCAAGACCGGTGTCCATGTGTGCAGCGGGAACTTCTTCTCGAGAAGCCTGTTCGTTTTTCTTCTCTTTAGACTGCATCACTCGTACCGTATCCTCGGATCAACTAGAACGTAGATAAAATCGGTAAGCAGATGCAGACCGATAACCACAAAACTGGTAAAAAAGGCGGTGGCCTGAACCAGAAAGAAATCCCGGGTGCTTACCGCCTCGGCAAGGAGGTTCCCCAAACCCGGCCATGAGAATATCGTCTCTATATAAATTGAACCGCTCAACAGGTAGCTGAACTGCACCCCTATTATGCTTATTAGGGGAATAGCCGCATTTTTGAGTATATACTTGAGGTAGATTCGCATTTTTCTTAAGCCTTTGCTGCGCGCGGTAGTTACGTAGTCGGCGTTCATTACCTCCATAACCGCCGATCGGGTAAACCGCACCAGCTGCCCCATGGTAAACATGCTGAGGGCGAAAGCCGGCAGGATTATGGATTTGTCGGGCAAGTGGACGCCGAAGAGCTGGAACGTCTCCCTCCCGTAGGTAGGAAACCATCCAAGGTTGAGGGCAAATATCAGAATAAGGATAAGCCCCAGCCAGAAGGTGGGTATAGTCTGCCCGAGCAAACCCAAGCCCCTGGCCATTGTATCGAAGATGGTGTTGGGGTTGGCCCCCCCCAAAATGCCCATCGTAACCCCTATAATTACCGCCATTATCAGGGCTGCGGTGGCCAATTCTATGGTAGCTGGAATTCTGTTTAGAACCAGCTGCATAGCAGGCTGTCGGTAACGAAAGGAGTTGCCGAAATCTCCCTGCAGAGCTCCCTTTACAAAATCGGCAAACTGCACCAGAAGCGGGCGGTTAAAACCCAACTCCTGGCGCAAACTTTCGATTTCCGCGGGAGTGGCCTGCTTGGATACCATCAGACTTACCGGATCCCCTGTAAGATGGAGCAGTATAAATACGATAAACAGTACTCCGAACAGCAGAATTACCGAGTAGATTATTTTAGTCGTCAGATATTTCAGCATAACTCCTCCCTCAAGTGCCTATTCGATGCTTACACCCTTAAGATAGTACTGCTCCGAAACCCGCGGCTCGTAGTTCTTTACTCTGTCCCGAACCGCTTCGAAAGCCTGAGGCTGATACAGATAGATAAAGGGTGGATCCTCCTTCATGTATTTCAGAATCTCCCGGTAGACCTCGGCTCTCTCCTCCTGGTCGGGAGTTCGCTGAACCTCCTTTACCAGATCTACCAGTTTTTGGTCAAACCAGGCCGCGTAGCTTGCATCTTTTCCTCCGACGGATCCCACAAGCCGTGGAAACGCCTCTCCCGTGCTCGAAGACCAGCTGTCTCCAAAGAGGGGAGGAAGTTCTCGGTTTGCCTGCTGATCCCAGAATCTGCCGGAATCCATAAACTGAAGATCGATCTCTATTCCAATATCTTCCCAGTAGCCGGCTACCGCCTGCAATACATCCTCAAAATTGATGTAGGTATCCGAAGGTCCTGCCATCTCCATTTCGAAGCCGTCGGGATATCCCGCCTCTTCCAGCAGTTCCTTTGCTTTTTCCGGGTCGTAGGGATAAGGCTCCACGGATTCATCATAACCGAGGTTTCCCGGTACGACAAAACCGGCAGTCCTCTCTGCTCTTCCGTTAAAAATGTTGTCTATAATTGCATCGTAGTCTATAGCGTAGCTCATCGCCTGACGAACCAGCTTATCCTCAATGGGGGTGTCCACACCGGTGGTCATGTTGTTAAAGGTGACATAGTAGACTCTGTCTTTGGGGTAGGTAATAAGCTCTACACCGGACATAGCTTCCACCGAATCAGCCTGCTCCGGAGCCAAACCGCTGATAATGTCTATATCGTCGTTTTGAATAGCAGCAACTCTGGTAGATGATTCAGATATGGGGCGGTAAACGAGCCTGTCCACCTTGGGATACTCGCTCTGCCAGTAGTCTTTATTTGCCTCAAGGACGATTCTGTCTCCCCTGCTCCACTCTGCAAACTGAAAGGGACCGGTACCCACCGGTTCCTGGATATATCCTTCCTCTCCCACTTCTTCGTGGTACTCCTTCGAAAGGATACCCCAGTGCTCGTTCATCTGAAGAAGCATCATCGAGTTTGGCTCTTCCAGAACGGCTTTTACGGTATAGTCGTCGATCTTTTCCATCTCGCTTACCGCCTGAAAATCTTCCCGATAGGTAATCTCGCTGCCTTTACCCCTCTCCCAGGTAAAAATCACGTCGTCCGCGGTAAACTCCGAACCGTTGTGAAACTTTACCCCCTTGCGGAGATTAAAGGTATATTCGGTACCGTCGTCGGAGACGGACCAGCTCTCCGCGAGGGCCGGTACTATCTCTCCCTCGTCGTTGAGCCATACCAGGGAGTCGAAAATACTCCACGCAACGTTGGATGCGGTTCTCGTATCTCCCGTTGCAGGCTCAATGGTGTTGGGGCTGGTGTTGAGGGCAACGCGAAGCTCTGTCTCCTCTTGGGTTTGCGCAGCTTCTTCCTGCTGGGCATCTTCCTGCGCCCCTGCTGCATACAACGTCATGCTGAATATCAAAAACAGTGCCGTCGTAAGCAGAAAAACTTTTCCATGTAATCTCTTCATACTTGCCTCCTATAAAAATTTCACATTGCACCATATTTATTACAGCACAATATACTTTCACAGTATCTCACAGGAATTTTCCTCCTGTCAATTCACTACTGTTTTGTTCTCTAAAGATATACTTTCCAAGATATCCATTTTCCCGAAAAAAGGTGCTCATCTTATCCGCACCCCCTGCTTCTCCAGCCGCCCCTGAACCTCCCTGATGTCCACGGAACCTGCCGTCCTTCCCGACTGAACAGCCGCAGCGGCGGCAACACCGGCCCCTTGTCCGGTTACCGCGCAGCACATCATCTGTCGGGTAGCCGAGTGTGAAACCTTGTCCCCAGCCACGGAACGGCCGGCAACAAGAAGATTATCCACCTTCCGGGGTACCGTTATCCCGAAGGGTACCTGAAAATAGCGGCCCGTGGTCGGAATCATCACAATACCGTAGGCATCGAGAAATTCCGGAAAGATTCCAATGGTATCTTCGAAGGCGGCCTGATTTCTCACCTCATCCCCGGTAAGCTCGTACCTTCCGTATATTTTGCGGGATTCGCGCACACCTATGGAGGAACCTATGGTCCGCAGTTTGGCGTGTTCAAAGCCGGGCTGATACGCTTGTAAAGCCTTTAGAGCCCAAAGCACCTGCTTCCTCCCTTCAATTTCCGCCCGTGTAAGGTCCCACACATTTGTGGGATCCACCTCGAAGATCCGGACCACGTTGAGCCCAGTCGCCTCTCCCGCGTCGGTAAGGGCGTGCCAGTATCCTTCCAGGGGCACATCCGCGGGGATAACCCCCTCTTCCCTCGCCTTTCTGAACACGTCGGTAAAGTAGGCGCTAAAAAGCCCGTACTCCTTCTCCTCGGTAGCCGGCGCCCAATCTCCTATCTTGCCGGGATGAGCCTTTACGTGCTCCCTGAATTTATCTACATCCACCCCGCTTATCCCGAAGCCTGCGGTTACCGACATAAGCTCATTTTTCGGAGCAATGTGAAAGGGAGCCCCTGCCAGAGCTGCAACGTCGGCATCTCCCGAGGCGTCTATTACCTGTTTTGCAAGAATCGCGCCCCTGCCGGATTTACTCTCCGTTACCACCCCCCTTACTGCTCCCCCTTCCATTACTGCGTCGACAACAAAACAGTGCAGCAGCGGAACAACCCCGGCCTCCTGCAGCAGTGTATCCGCGGCGCACTTGAACATATCCGCATCGAGGAGCAGTCCGGTAGATTCCGAATCCGGGTAGGTACCGCCCAGTTCCGCGGTAAACTCTTCGAGCTCTCTACCTATCCCGCCGGCCTCAACGGTCTTCTCGTGGCGGTACCACACCAGAGACTCTACCATCGCCTGGCTTATGTTGCCGCCGAAAAAGCCGTACCGTTCTATGAGGAGCGTCTCCACTCCCTCCCTGGCGGAAGCGAGGGCGGCGGCGAGCCCCGCAGGGCCCCCGCCGACAACAACAACGTCCGTCTCCGCGATTACGGGTATCGAACGTCCCTTTTCTTTAATCTCTTTCATAACTTATTTTGCGCCGAACCAGTTAACCGGCTCGTTGGCGTGGTTCTGGTAAATATGCTTTACTTCCGTGTACTCTTCGAGACCCGGTTTGCCGAGTTCCCGACCCTGTCCGGACTGCTTGTAGCCTCCCCAGGGCGCCTGAACAAAGTAGATGTTAAAATCGTTAATCCAGACGGTACCGGCACGAAGCCCTGCAGCCACCCGTTCGGCACGATCCTGGTCTTTTGACCACACCCCGGCGGACAGGCCGTAGACGGTGTCGTTTGCCCAGTCCACCGCCTGCCTCTCGGTGTCGAACTTTTCTATGGTTATAACCGGCCCAAAAATCTCCTCCTTGGCCAGTCGCATCTCGTTCTTTACCCCGGTAATAAGGGTTGGTGCAAAGTAGAAGCCCTCTTTGTGGGGAGGATTCTCCGGACGTGTTCCGCCTAACACGATATCGGCCCCCTCTTCTTTGGCAAGCTTCATATACCGCTCCACCTTTGCTCTGTGCTCCTCCGAGATAAGAGGACCCATCTCGGTCTTCTCGTCAAAGGCGTCTCCCAGGCGAATCCTGGATATCCGTTCCTTGAGAGCCTCTACGAATTTGTCGTGTATAGAGGATTCCACGAGTATCCTGGAGCCGGCCGAGCATATCTGACCGGCGTGAAAAAACACTCCGTTTAATGCAAAGTCCACGGCGGTGTCGAAATCCGCATCGCCGAATATGATGTTGGGGTTTTTTCCTCCGAGCTCGAGGGCGACCTTTTTAACCGTGTCGCTCGCCGCTTTGAGTATCTTCTTGCCCGTTACAATTCCTCCGGTAAAGGAGACCAGATCCACCCCGGGGTGTCTGGTCATCTCGGCCCCCACCGGGTCACCCGCGCCCAATACAAGGTTGACAACTCCCTGCGGGAAGCCAACCTCCTCTGCAAGCTCGGTAATTCTGATGGTGGTAAAGGGAGTTTGCTCACTCGGCTTCATTACGATGGTGCATCCTGCTGCAAGGGCGGGAGCAATTTTCCAGGAAGCCTGGAGCAGCGGGTAGTTCCATGGAGAAATCTGTGCAGCCACTCCAACGGGTTCGTGCACCACACGGCTCGTAGTGTTGGGAACGGGAGAGGCGATTATCTCTCCAGCCTCTTTGTCCGCGAGCTGTCCGAAGTAGCGGAAAATTCCCGCAATATCGTCCATGTCCCACCGGCTCTCTTCTACCGTCTTTCCTGTGTCCAGGCTCTCCATCTGAGCCAGCTCTTCCCTGTTCTCCTCTACCTTATCGGCAAGTTTCTCAACGAGCCTTCCCCTCTCTGCTGCGGGAGTGCGGGGCCACGGACCTTCGTCGAAGGCATCTCTCGCGGCCTTCACGGCCCTGTCTACATCCTCCACGCCGCCTTCGGCGACCGTGGCAATGGCAGAGCCGTCGCAGGGATAGATAATCTCCCGCGTGTTCCTGGAAACGGGGTCTACCCATTTTCCGTCTATGTACATTTGTGTATGACCTTTGTATTTATATCTATTCATTTTCAGTCTCCTCCGTAATCATCTGGATAAATAAAGATGTGATTGATGCTTCTTCTATAGGCTACCATAGAGAACCTCCCGAAACGGTCAAGTCCTGTCCGGTAATACCGAAGGCCTCCTCTCTGCAGAGAAATACAGCCAAAGCACCAATCTCCTTGGGTTGGATAAGTCTGTGCTGCGGGTTGGCCTCTTTCTCCTGGGCTATAAGCTCATCTCCCTTCATGTGCATCTGTTTCTCCGCTATGTCGCCGAGCCACTCGGTGCCGAAGGTCGTCTCCGTCCATCCCGGACAAATTGCGTTTGCCGACACACCATCCGCGGCTCCTTCCTGGGCTACCGCCCGCGTTAAACCGAGAACCGCAGCCTTGGAGGCACAGTAGGCCGGAGACATGGGAGCTCCAACGTTTCCCGCGGTCGACGAGATGTTGATTATCCTGCCCCACTTTCTCTCCATCATGCCCGGCAGACACAGTTTAGTCATCCTGTAGGGGCCGTTTGCATTTACATCCATTACCTTCATCCACAAACCGTCGGGATGGTCAACCACACCGTGCTCTGCGGTAATACCCGCGGCGTTTGCAAGAATATCCACCTTGCCAAAGGCTTTTACCGTTTCGTTGTAAAAGTTTTCGCAGGACTCGGTGGACGTTACATCGAGCTCAACCGCAAGCGCCTTTACACCCAAGTTCTCGAGCTCGCCCTTGGTACGCTCCATCTCTTCCATGCCGGGCATATTTACAAGCTCTCCATCGGCCTTTGTCTCCTTTTTATTGGAGAGAAGAGAACCGATGGCAACATGTGCCCCGGCCTTTGCGAATTCGAGGGCCATAGCCCTTCCCATACCGGAGGCACCTCCGGTTACCAGCGCCACGCGCCCTTCCAAAAAGCGTTCAGACATAAGTAGTCCTCCTAAAAATGTATTGTAAAAGCTAAAGCTTTTATGTAAACAAGTTACCTTTTATTATCCATCTTTTTATGCAACTATTACATTGACATGTAATATTTAATAATGGGTGTATCAATATTTAAGCACTCTATCACAATTCAAAAAAACTGTAAATACCAATATAACAAGAAATTAGTAATTTATTTCGGCGAAAAAAGTTATATACTTCCGTTGCCTCCAAGCAGTCCTGCAATTTTTTACTTACAATTCTATATTTTATACTTGTAACTTTTTGTTAAAGCGTGTAGACTCTTCAGCTAATGCGAGACGCATACAATAATTTTTCCATTACAATTTAGGAGGTTATGGAGATGAAGAATTTTACAAAAACAGGAATTCTGGCGCTTTTGATAATGACTTTAACGGTATTTTCTTTAAGCGCCGGAGGGCAGCAAGAGCAGGCCCCTGCCGAAAGCCAATCTGAAGCCGAGGAGGAGAAGGAAACCTTCACCCCAGTGGAAGATGAGAGTCTGACTGTCGATCTTCTCGAAGTTCAATGGACGGATATCGCCTCTACCACCGCGGCCACACGTATTGTACTCGAAGCTATCGGTTACGAAACTACTTCTAAAATAGTAGCAGTACCGATTGTGTTCCAGGCACTCGAAGAGGAAGATGCGGACATGTTTCTAGGCGACTGGGAACCGACTATGAACAACTTGTCCGAGGAACGAATTGAAGACGGAAGTATCGATGAAGTAAGGGTCAACCTCACCGGAGCTAAATATACTCTGGCGGTGCCTACCTATGTTGCAGAAGGCGGCCTTAAGAGCTTTGAAGACATTGCCGACTACGGAGAGGAGCTGGACTACAAAATTTACGGAATCGAGCCGGGAAACGACGGCAATCAGCTTATAGAGTCGATGATAGAGGAAGATGCCTTCGGTCTGGGAGACTTCGAACTGGTAGAGTCCAGCGAAGCGGGAATGCTTGCCCAGGTTCGCGCCATGACACCGGATGAGGAGTGGCTTGTTTTCCTCGGATGGGAACCCCACCCCATGAACTCTATCTATGATATTACCTACCTCGAGGACGGGGACGACTACTTTGGTCCTGATTACGGTGCGGCTACTGTACATACCCTTACCCGCCCCAGTTACACGGAGGAAAACCCCAACGTCGGCACATTTCTGGATAACCTCGAGTTTTCCCTGGAGATGGAAAACGATATAATGAAGAAGATCGACGACGGTATGGACGCAATGGATGCAGCCGAAGAGTGGCTCGCAGCTAACCCCGCAATACTCGAAGAGTGGCTCGACGGTGTAACAACGGTAGAAGGAAAACCGGCGCTTCCGGCAGTAAGAAGTGCCCTGGGTCTAGAGTAACTTTATCTGCTTTTAGTTGGCCGGTGTGTATAATGCACACCGGCTTTTTTTCTCTTCATCTGTACGATGTCACAATTTAAACTCAGAAATCCTTTCGAAAATCGAAGATTTTGAAACAACAAAGCCCATTCGGTAGCAGGACTTAAACCTGACAGTTGACACTCTCGGCCTCCTGTGGTAATTTTATCGCCGCCGGTTAAGGCAAATATCGGGCTGTAGCGCAGTGGTTTAGCGTACTTGTCTGGGGGACAAGGGGTCGGCAGTTCAAATCTGCCCAGCCCGAAAAAAGAGCAGTTCACGACTTTTTGATCGAATAACTCACTACATTGTAGTGAGTTATTTTTTTACCCAAAGTTATGGTCTGTCCGGACCATATTCTGTAAGCAGAAATGTGTCTGTTGACCCGGGGGGGCGGTCTCCGCATCGTTTATCTGAAAGAGCTGCTAACAGCGTCAAACAGATAACTGTGTTTTAATTCCAATCGGCAGAGGACGCCGTCTCGTGTATTTTTTTTAGTACAACCCCGTGGCCGACAATATACACAACAAGCGCCAAGGATATCAGAATACTCCAGAACCAGTGCATTAAGCCAGCAGCAGCGAACGCGACTAGCAGGATAATTGCGAAGGGTTTGTAGGCAAGCTGGATAACAAACACCGGACGAAGCCGCTCGAGCTGATTCCGGTACACCCAGGTGTAGCCTGCAAGCACTGCAAACAGGGGAAACAGCAGCGCAACCGCACCGGCATCCGCAGTTCCCCACAGCAGCTTTTCGGCAAGTCGGGGATACACAACCAGCAGCAGCAGAAACAGCCCAAAGCCGCCGGCGATGACTGTGTTATAGATTGCCATCGTTTTTGCAAGTGTTTTAACGTGCATAACACCTCCCTATATCAGTTCCGTCCCTATTATAGCTCCTAACGCATCGAGCGAACAACACTTCGGGCATGTTTCCAGGAATTCTAATACCTTTTGGCAGAGCCATTAATACTTTAATCATCCATTCGGGAATCA
>JBKHFZ010000078.1:0-11774 GCA_046539925.1 Spirochaetaceae bacterium | reverse complement strand
CTCACTACTCAAACCTCGGCAACTATGGTATTTTATACTTGATTTACAGGTTATTTTTTATTATGATTAAATTAGTAATATTTAGGAAGATAATATGGAACACATCTATCTCGACAACAACGCCACTACTATTGTAGACCCGAAGGTTACCGACGCGATGCTCCCCTTCTTTTCGGAGATGTACGGGAACCCCAACTCCCTCCACAGCTTCGGGACGGAGGTGCACCCCTACATGAAGCTCGCCTTCGACCGGCTCTACGAGGCAATAGGGGCAGCCGACGAGGACGATATAGTTATTAACAGCTGCGCGAGCGAGGGGAACAACAACGTCCTCAAGGGGGTCTATCACTCCCTCATCAGGGACGGAGAGAAGAGCGAAATAGTTACCACCTCGGTGGAACACCCCTGCGTAATGGAGGCGAGCCGCTTTTTGGAGAGCCTGGGGGTAAAGGTGCACTACATGCCGGTAAACGAAGAGGGCATCGTGACGGTGGATACCCTCGCCGAGTATCTTGACCCAGACAAGACTGCTTTGGTAAGCGTAATGTGGGCAAACAACGAAACGGGGCTTCTCTTCCCGGTAAAGGAACTTGCCGAGTACTGCAGGGAGAAGGGAGTTCTATTTCATACCGACGCCGCACAGGCTATAGGAAAGGTGCCTGTGGACCTGCAGGATGTTCCGGCGGATTTTGTGACCTTTAGCGGCCACAAGTTCCACGCCCCAAAGGGTGTGGGCGGTCTGTTTATCCGCGGCGGGAGGGAGTTGCCTCCCCTCCTCCACGGAGGCCACCAGATGGGGGGAATACGGGCCGGTACGGTAAACGTACCCTACCTCGTGGGAATGGGCCTGGCCATGCAGCTCGCGGTGGACAATCTATCCTATGAGCTTACCGAAGTACGACGTTTGCGGGACAAACTCGAGGAGGGCATCGCCTCTATCGACGGCATATTTATCCTCGGCAGCAGAGAAGGCAGAACCCCAAACACCATACTCGCGAGTATTCGGGGAGTGGAGGGAGAAGCGATGATATGGGACCTCAACCGCCGGGGCATTGCGGCGAGTACCGGCAGCGCCTGCGCTTCGGAGACCCTCGAGGCCAACCCCACCTTTGTTGCCATGGGACTGGGTAACGAACTCGCCCACACGGGAATACGCCTCTCCCTCTCGCGGTTTACCACCGAAGAGGAGATCGACTACACTATAGAAGCCTTTCGCACAAGTGTGGACAGGCTGCGGAAAATAAGTACCGCCGGATAACCGGCTGCATTATGAGCTTTATAGACTCCAGGCTTTTAGAAAAGCTTGTAGTGTTCTTTGTAGAGGAGAAAGGGACATGGCCAAAAGAGATTTAATAGGCGGCTCTCTCTGGGAGCAGTACTCAGATAAAGTAAACCAGAGGATGGAAAACCCGAAGTACTTCGGCGAACTTACCGAGGAGGATGCCCGAGCCCGCGGAGGAAAACTGGTCGTAGCCGACCACGGGGCCGAGGCCTGCGGAGATGCAATACGCCTTACCCTCATCTTTGACCCTGAAACGGACAAAATCCTCGACGCCCGCTACAAGACCTTCGGCTGCGGCACGGCTATCGCTTCGAGCGATGTAATGACCGAGATGTGCATCGGCAAAACCGCCGACGAGGCCTTGAATATAACAAACCTCGATGTGGAGCACGCACTGCGCGACAACATGGAAGAGGCGGCTATTCCCGCCCAGAAGATGCACTGCAGCGTTATGGCCTACGACGTAATAAAACACGCGATGAGCATCTACAAGGGTGTAGATGTTCAGGATTTAGAGAACGAGGATATTGTCTGCGAATGTGCCAGGGTAAGCCTTGGTACTATTAAAGACGTGATTCGCCTCAACGACCTCACCTCAGTAGAAGAAATTACCAACTATACCAAGGCGGGTGCCTTCTGCAAATCCTGCATCCGCCCCGGCGGACACGAGTCGAGAAAATACTACCTGGTAGATATCCTCAAGGATACCCGGGCGGAGATGGAGGCGGAAAAAGCGGGAAAAAGCCCCGGCGCATTTGTATCCCCAAGTGCCGGCCCTGCGGAGGAGAAATTCGAGGACCTCAATGTAATAGGCAAGCACAAAGCCGTAGAGAGGGTGCTCGATGAGACGGTTCGCCCGCATCTCGCGGCGGACGGCGGCAACGTTGAGGTAACGGATATCCAGCCTGACGGTAATAACAACGCCGTGGTAATACGCTATACCGGCGCCTGCAGAGGCTGTGCCGGCGCTTCCACGGTTACCCTGGGTTTTATCGAAGAGACCCTGCAGGAACAGCTTAGCCCCTCTATAACGGTTACATCCTCCTGAGTTATCTGCTCCTGAGATCTCTACTGCTTCGATATCAACGTTGGTACACATCCAGCCCGAGGGTGCCGTGAAGAGAGGAGAGGTAGTCCGGCGTGCTTATCCGCTCTATTTCTCTGCGGCAATACTCCAGGCCCTCCGCCAGGTCCACCCCGTCCTCCTCTGCGGCTTGTGCCGAGACGGCTGCAGCGTGCTCCAGGTAGGTTTTCTCCCTTTGCAGGAACTCGATCTCCCGGGCTTGGTAAGCCTCCAAACGCCGGCGGTACCAGTCTGAAGCTGTGACTCTCTCCCTGTCAAAGAGAGAGCGTACCTCGGGGTCGTCCACGTATTTGCCCTCATAGCTTCCCTCTGCCATAATATGGAGCAGAGCCCTCAACGGCGGGATTGCGTATTCCACGCTTCCGTCCTCTATATACGCCCGGGCAACTTTTTGCTGAGTCTCCACGATATTGTTAATCCCGTCCACATAGTCTTCCAGACCCTGCAGCTCCGGTCTGAGCATCTCTTCCCTAAACACCATACCCGGAGAGTCGAAGACCCTGCCGAGATAGTTTTTGGCAAACTCCCCGGTAATGCGGTACCCCAACCTTCCGGCTAAAACCTTTTTCCCCTTGTGTTCAAAATCGTGCAAGCGCTCCAGAGATCCCTCATTGATCAAGTGAGCGGGTTCCCGTTCTTCCGGGGTAAGACGGGCCCACACTTCCGGAATTAACAGACTTATATCGTGTTCCACTTTGTACTTGGGGCCTATGTGGCCGGCGGCGGAACTGAAACCGTTATACCCGGTAAGGATAAACGAGAGAAGAGCGTTGTTCAGGTCGGATACCGCCGAGAGGGCGTTGAAGGGCCCTTTGGTAAGGGCTCCCTCCGACCCGGCTCCGGTGGTCGAGGGGGATTTTCCGGTCAAACTGGAAACAAAATCCATGAACAACTCCGGCAACTCCTGGTAGTGGATGGGACCGTACACGGCCAGCGAGCGGATACCGGTTTTATTATTGGGGGGATTGTTGCGCCTGCCCGGCAGCACCGCGTTTATAGGATGATGTACCGGTTTGTCCGCCTCGATTTTTCGGTAGAGTCTTGTGCCCACATCTGCCAAATAGCGGTCGACGGGGCGTACACGGGTCGGGTCCGTCTGCAAATAACGGGGGTTTTTCGACGGGGAGCCCTTCAGGATTCTGGGGTGTGAGGAAATTGCGAAGAACCTGCATTCCGGATCGTTGATAACCGAATGGATGAGCTCTTTTACAGGTGGAGTGTATTCTGAAAACTCAATTGAGCTTTCCATAAAATCTTTGGCCATCTCCCGCGGAAAGGGCTCGAAGTTCGAGAGAAAACACGGCGGGGTGGAGAGGTCGTATTCGGCCTGCTTGTCGTACCCGCGGTGAACTGCCTCGTCGGGTCGCTGGAAAAAGCGGGATTCGCAGTTTACGGTAAACTTAACGCTGGGGTTTGTGTACTCCGGGTTGAGTTTATCGGTCCACCCCCGGGGAACCACCATCGACGAGGAAATATCGTCTTCCCACTGAACTTTTTTGGAAGGCAGAAAGTCCTGCCTCAGCTTATGGGTCCAGCCGGAACCGTCTTCCAAAACTCCCACTCTCAAGTAACTGCCTACTATGGCCCGCCCCATAAAATTGAGGATGTTTCCGCTGGTCCCGTTTACCACATCTACGCTAAAATTATCCCTCCAGTTGTCTCCCCACTCATCCTTGTAAAAGCGTTTTACCAAAAACACCAGCGATTTAATTCGGTGGGGAATGCTCTCCAACCACCGGTTAAATTCACTGGTGTACAGGGGAGAAGGGGTGAGGAGCTTAATTACCGAGCCCAAACTCCGCTGCTTGGAAAGAATGGATCTGGTAGTATAATTGGGCCCCCGGGGATGTTCGATAAAACGGTCGCTGTAATCTTTTTTAATAATGGATTCCACCCAATCCATATCGGTTTTGTAATCGGCAATAATAATGGGAGCAAAATGGATGGCATCCCAGAAGGATTTGGAAATTTCGGATTTGCCACCCCCGGAGACGGTACACGGCTTATGACAAAGGGTACCCTCGGCAACCGTTCCCACCAGACGCCACGACTTCGAATCCGGGTGCTGCTCCATCTGCACTTTATAGCCGGTGGGGTGCAGATAGATATTCTGCGGCAATACCCGCAGTTCCCTCGAGCCCCCGATATCATCCTTCCAGAAGGCTTTTTGGTAGTCCAGATCGATAACCGCGTCTTCCGGCAAGTAGATTATGTTAGGGTAGTTACGGTCTACGCCGTAGCCTTCCGGTCTTACCTCCACGGAATCTCCCAAATAGGTTTTTATCTCCTTGAACGTGTGGCCCTTCGGTTTGAGGTTGGTATCGGGAACAAACTCCATCCCCAAGCTGTAACTGGGAAAGGTCAGAGCTCCCCCGGCGTGTTCCTCCTCTGCCATGCCGAAGAGGTTTGCAGAGAACCCGATTTGGGTTTTTATCTCCTTTTTTGAGTAGCCGAAATAGTTGTCGGCAATAAGGGTGACCATAATTCCCCGCTCGTCCCGGGCTGTTACTTTAAAAGGAAGGCCGTCGTTGTAGAGCTCCTCGGGATCCCTCCAGCACATACCGTCTTGTATCTGACGTTCCGTTGCCTCGTCAGCGTGGGGAAGCCCGATATCCCTCTTTTTTACCCCCGTAAGATGGGTTGCCAGAATAACGCAGCCGGTGTGACCGGTCCAATGGGCGGGATCCAACGCACTGTCGTTGTGGGGCAAATAGGGGTCGCCGGCGTTACCAAAAATAGATTCTACAAAATCCAAATTGCATACGAGATTCCCGGGTACAAAAAATCGAATCTCCATGTACCGTTCGTTTAGTACCCCTTTTACTTCAGGCTGAACCGTCGGCTTTAACAACAAACTGACAAAGCACTCCGCCCCTTTCTCAGCCTCGGCGGTAAAGGGAAGTCTTGCCAGCTCGCCTGGAGGGTTCAAAGCGGCTCGGCAGAGTCCGGCAAAAGCCTTAAGGGGAACCTCTTTTTTATCCGCCGGCACGGGGAGACCCCCCTCGGCCACGTGGAAGACCCCTTTGGTGGTACGGCGGTCGTGTTTGGGGTTATGAAGAACCCCCTGCTTGATCCTGTAAGAGTGCACCATATCGGTATGAAACTCATGAGAGTGAGGAGGAAGACTGAGCTCCCGGGCCAAACCGTATTGATCGAGCTCGAGGGCATTCCCCGGCAGGCGGGGCACCTCTTTTAGCCCCTTTACCGGCGAAAGCATATCCTCCAGATATGCCTGAATACGCTGATCTGCAGGGGGCAAATAGTCCCGGAGCAGCCTGTTTTTTTGGCGAAAATTGCGAACCATCCCCGATGTCAGGGTGTTCAGGTGCGTATCTTCCAACGGGGCAGCCGGCAAACCGTGGGTTGCCAGCTTGAAATTGATATAACTGATTATCCGGTTTCTGTTTTCAGGGTCTAAATGGGGATAACCGAGGCCGAAATCTACCGATTTATATGTCTTCATGCAAAAAAGTATAAAAGTTCTTGCTGATAGTGGCAAGCGCACTATCAGCAAGCAGGGTAGATACAATCGGCCCTATTTAGCCGAAATTCTGCTTCAGAATCTCCCCGAGCCTCGCCTTGGAAGCCTCGTCGAGTTCGTAATGGACCCGGGTAGAGGGCTTTTTGATATTCACGATCCTGTTGAGATCGATGGGGGTGGCTATAACCACCGCATCGCACTCGCAGGAGTTGATTGTCTCTTCCAGATCCTTTATCTGCTTCTCCCCATACCCCATTGCCGGAAGAAGCGTACCAATACCGGGGTATTTCTCGAAGGTATCTTTAATTGTACCCACCGCGACACTCCGGGGATCGACGAGTTCGTCTGCACCGTTTCGCCTGGCGGCGACTGTTCCCGCGCCTATCTTCATCTCCCCGTGGGTAAGGGTCGGGCCGTCCTCGACCACGAGCACCTTTTTGCCGCGGATTACCGACGGGTCCTCCACCCGAAGGATGGACTCGGCCTTTATAATTTCCGCCTCCGGGTTGTGGGTTTTGCAGTGTTCGAGAAGCCTTTCGACCTCCTCCGGATCTGCAGAGTCGATCTTGTTAATTACAAAGACATCGGCCCTGAGAAAATTTATATTACCCGGATGGTAGAGCAGCTCGTGGCCCGTGCGGTGGGGATCTGCTACAACTATTTCGAGATCGGACCTGAGAAAGGGAGTGTCGTTGTTCCCCCCGTCCCAGAGGATAACATCCGCCTCTTTTTCGGCCTCCCGTGTAATAGCCTCGTAGTCCACCCCCGCGTAGATAACACGCCCCCTGTCTATATGGGGCTCGTACTCCTCCATCTCTTCGATAGTACAATCGTACTTTTTTAAATCCTCCGTTTTTTCATACCGCTGCAGCTTTTGAGCTGCAAGATCTCCATAGGGCATCGGATGACGTATAGCCACCGCTTTTTTTCCCATTTCTGTAAGCGCGTCGGAAACCGCCCGGGTTGTCTGGGACTTTCCGCATCCCGTACGCACGGCGCAGACCGAGACAACAGGCACCGAGGAGGCGACCATAGTCTCCTCCGGCGAAGGAAGGATAAAGGCACCACCCTTTGCCATGGCAACCGAACCTACCTGCATTACGTGGGTGTGGGGAATGTCGGAGTAGGAGAAGACCACATCCACCCCGTTGCCCGCCTTACGCTCCCTTTCAACAAGTTTTGGAAGCTCCGCCTCCTCCACTATGGGAATCCCCTCCGGATACAACGGACCGGCCAATTCCGCCGGGTATTTTCTTCCCTCTATATTGGGTATCTGAGTGGCGGTAAAGGCAATAACCTCGCTCTGCTCGTTTTCCCTAAAAAGAAGGTTGAAATTATGAAAATCTCTTCCCGCCGCACCAACTATAATAACCTTTCGCTTTGCCACATGCACTCCTTGTCTCCGCATATAATTCACTAAAATTTACTACTGTAGTAATAACTATAATATCAGAAAAAGCTTCTTTGTCAATAAGAATGAGCACATTGACGCCGCGAATCTATTGTCCTACTATTACCCGGAGAGGAGAATGATTATGTATACTGCTAACGAAAAACGTTACCAATCTATACCGTACAACCGTTGCGGCAGGAGCGGTCTGGACCTTCCGGCCGTTTCTCTGGGCCTGTGGAATAACTTCGGGGGAGACTTTGTTTTTGAGAACGCCAGGGCCATGGTCAGAACCGCCTTCGACCTGGGAGTTACCCACTTCGATTTAGCCAACAACTATGGCCCTCCCTACGGTTCCGCCGAGGAGAACTTCGGGAGCATTTTGGAGAAGGATCTGCGCCCCTATCGGGACGAACTGATTATTTCCACCAAAGCCGGATACGATATGTGGCCGGGGCCCTACGGAAACTGGGGTTCGAGAAAGTATCTCCTGGCCAGCCTCGACCAGAGTCTCCAGCGGATGGGCCTCGACTACGTGGATATCTTCTACTCCCACCGCTTTGACCCGAACACCCCCCTCGAAGAGACGATGAGCGCCCTGGCATCCGCGTGGAAGCAGGGAAAGGCTCTGTATGTGGGGATCTCCTCCTACTCCTCAAAAAAAACCCGCGAAGCCTATGCGATACTCGAGGAGATGGGAGTGCCTCTGCTCATCCACCAGCCCTCGTACTCGATGCTCAACCGTTGGGTGGAGGAGGAGCTCCTCGACACCCTCGAAGCCCTCGGGATAGGCTGCATCGCCTTTTCCCCCCTCGCCCAGGGGCTTTTGTCGACAAAATACCTGGACAGCATTCCCGGGGATTCCAGGGCACGGACCGCCTCCCAATTCTTCCAGGCCGATTCGTTTCTCACCGAAGAGAACCTCGAGAATGTTCGCGCATTGAACAAGATTGCCCAACGCCGCGGGCAGAGCCTGCCCCAGATGGCGCTGAGCTGGGTTCTCCGGGACAAACGGGTTACCTCGGTATTAATAGGGGCGAGCCGCCCCGAGCAGATACGGGAGAATATAAAAGCCCTGGAGAAACCGGATTTTTCGGAGGAAGAGCTCGAAGAGATCGAGAAGTATGCAAAGGAGGGCGGCGTCAACTTATGGGCTGCTTCGAGTAACGCGGGCTAGAATATACGCTTAGCGCGGTAACCGTGACCAAGATCAAACCCATACCCAAGATCTGTAGACCGATTAGAACAGCGTCCAGGATTATAACGCCAAAAAGCGACGCGGTAACCGGCTCGACCATTGCCACAATTGAGGCAACCACCGCCGAGGTGTGTTTCAGGCCGACGATATAGAAGATAAACGACAAACCCGCACCAAGCACCCCCAGTGCCGTGAAGAGCGGCCAACTCGGTGTGCTCAGCACTGCCACTATCTCGGCGACATCACCCAGCCAGATAAGGATGATGGTGAGTACTGTAAACGCTACCACGAGAATTGCCTGTGGGCTGCCGTGGGGTGCAGCGTACTTGAAGCCGAAAATGAATACCGCGTAGGATATACCGGAAAGCAGCCCGGCGACGACAGCTATCGGCGTAATCTCGACCGCACCCCTCTCGTACACACCTGTAAGCAGCACCACACCAAGCATTACCAACACTATCGCAGCCCACTTGAAAGGGGTGGGTCTTTCGAGCTTGAGGATAAAGGAGACGAGATAGACAAACACCGGCGCGCAGTACATGAGGGTCGCCGCAACCGCGACATTGCCCTCCTCGATGCTTAGAAAGTAGAAAGTGAAGTTGCCGGCTACACCCACACCGGCAATGGCCGACCAAAACCACAATCGGCGGTTTGCCAATCCGCTGCGGCGAGGGCGAACCACTAGCCAGATGAGGACGAACAACAAACCGATTGCCCCCCGATAAAAGGACACCGCAGAGGGGGTCCATCCCTGGTCCGTGAGAATGCCGCCGATCCCCCCCGATGCTCCCCAGCACAGTGCGGCAAAAGCCACACATACCGGACTCACCCTCGCCATTTTGCCGGGTGCAATTAAACCCGTAGAGGTGGGTATTTCCCCTCCCATTCTGCACACTCCTGACGGTCCGTAATTGACAGGGTGAGTGTAAATCATAATGGTGCAGATATTAAAGCCCCGCTCGAAGGGATAGGTACCGGTGGTAATGACGAAATGGGAAAATCGTGGCATCATCGAGGGATGAGAGTATACGATGAGGGATTTCTGCCCCTTACCATGGATGAGTTTCGACGCCGTTACGGGTTTAGACCAAACTCCGGCTCCCCCTCCGCAGCTTCTGCCTCTCCCTCCTCGAACCCCGACTCTCCCTCCTCCCCCCGTGACCGGTTCTCGGAATCTGAAACAGAGGCGGAGGAGGGAGAGGCACAGGCCGATTTTATCATCGTCACCGGGGATGCCTATGTAGACCATCCCTCCTTCGGTGCGGCGCTGATAGGAAGACTCCTGGAGGAGGAAGGGTACCGGGTGGCCATTATCGCACAGCCGGACTGGCGCGGCAGCGAAGACTTTACCCGCTTCGGCAGACCCCGTTTAGCCTTCCTCGTAACAGCGGGTAACCTGGACTCCATGGTATCGAACTACAGCGCCCGCCGCAGACCCCGCAGGGGGGATGACTATTCCCCCGGAGGTCGCTCCGGTATGCGGCCAGACCGCGCTTCCATCGTCTATACGAGCCGAATCCGCCAGGCCTATAAGGGGGTTACGGTGGTCCTCGGGGGAATCGAGGCAAGCCTCAGGCGCCTTTCCCACTACGACTACTGGAGCAATTCTATTCGCCGCCCGCTAATACTCGACGCAAAGGCGGACTACCTTATCTACGGGATGGCCGAGAGATCCCTGCCCGCTTTGGCACGCCTTTTAGATAAAGCCGAGCAAACCGAACAAGCCGAGAAAAAAGAGGGCGGCTCCCGGCAGCCTCTTTTGGAGGAAGACCTGGCGGCTCTGCCCGGCCTGGTGTGGATCGCGTCTTCCAGAAAAGGGGCGGCGGATGGATTGAATGAAAACAGCATAGTACATACGCATGATATGTTACTATTGCCGTCCTTTGATGAGATGAAATCCGATATTACCGCCTATGCTCCACACTTTGCCCTCCAAACCGCCAATGCAGACCCCTTTTCGGGCAAGCATCTTGCAGAGGGTCACGGAAACCGATGGGTAGTACAGAACCCTCCGGCAAAACCCCTAAGCTCCAAAGAGTTCGACCGGATTTTTGAACTCCCCTATACTCGCCGTGGCCACCCGGTCTACGACAAAGCTGGGGGTGTACCGGCTCTAGGGGAGGTGCAGTTCTCCCTGGTCTCGAGCCGAGGCTGTTTCGGCGGATGCAGCTTCTGCGCCCTCACCTTCCACCAGGGACGAATTATCACCCCCCGGAGTCACGAAAGTCTGATAAGGGAGGCAAAACTGCTCACCGCCCATCCGCAATTCAAAGGCAACATCCACGACGTAGGCGGCCCCACCGCCAACTTCCGTCGCCCCGCCTGCCGGGCTCAGCTAAAACGTGGAGCCTGTCCGGATAAACAGTGCCTCTTTCCCGAACCCTGCGCTTCCCTGGAGGTGGATCACAAGGATTATCTGCAACTGCTGCGCAAGCTCCGTTCTCTTCCGGGGGTCAAGAAGGTCTTTATCCGCAGCGGCATCCGTTACGACTACCTGCTTCTGGACCGGGATACGACCTTTTTCCAGGAATTGGTAAGGCACCACATTAGCGGGCAGTTAAAGGTTGCCCCGGAGCACGCCGGTAAAAAGAGCCTGGAGGCAATGGGCAAACCTCCCATCGAGGTGTACAGGGAGTTCCGCCGCCGCTTCGAGGAGGAAACCCGGCGGGCGGGGTTAAAACAGTACCTTATCCCCTATCTAATCGCAGGCCACCCGGGGAGCACCTTGTCCGAAGCGGTGGAACTTGCCCTCTTTCTCAAGGAGAGCGGCTTTGTCCCCGACCAGGTTCAGGATTTCTACCCCACCCCGGGTACCCTCTCCACCTGCATGTGGGCCACCGGCATCGACCCAAGGACGATGGAGTCGGTTTATGTTCCAAAAAGCGAAAAAGAACGAAACCTGCAGCGGGCGCTTTTACAGTTCAACCGCCGGGAAAACTACCCTAAGGTGCGGGAGGCCTTGAAACAGGCGGGGCGGACGGACCTGATCGGCCGCGGCAGGGATGCTTTGGTGCCGCCGTAAACTCCAGGTAAGGAGGAACATTCCATATCAAACTTGATATGCGCCCCTTAGTGTTTTATTGTAATCTATAAGACACTTATACGGATTGAGGGTGATGATCGAGAAGTACAAAAAGAGATGGTGGAGCATTGTTTCGCCCATCGAGATAGACAGTCTGTTCGCAAACGAGGCGCTGAAACACCGGGCTATAGAGTTGTTCCGGAGAGATGTCTGCGATTTTGTGGAGGTGGAGAGGGACTACGTGCTGGCCCAGGTAGAGGGCAGCGGCGGTATATACTGGGTAGAGGTGAGCACCACCGGCAACGGCATTAGCTACG
>JBKHFZ010000077.1:0-11945 GCA_046539925.1 Spirochaetaceae bacterium | reverse complement strand
GGGCTCACAAACCGTGAAGCCGGTGGGAATTTTTTCCACCGGCTTTTTGCGTTACAGCAATAATAAGTGACATAATGATAGGTGGTTCAAAGCATGCGCTAATAACACCCTCTATCGGAGACCAAAATAGCCCTTTCTGTAAAATAAATATTAAAAAAGATTGAAAAAACCACCACATACGTTAGACTATAGTTGAGGATAGGATATGCATTCAGGATTATAGAGATTTTTCTCAATTTTTCTGTTTTTTTTGCCGTAATTGTTAACAGGGCGTCCGATCAAAGGGCTCCTGCAAAAAATGCGTTGTGGAGCAGTATGAAAAAAAATAGCATAGAACACGGCCAGTTACGCCATACCATCTACTCCATTCCAAAAGCAGAAATACATTTGCATCTCGAGGGGCTTGCAAGCGTAGAAACCATTTGGAAGCTCAAAACAAAGCACAACATCGAGATAAGGGATGTTAAAACAAAAGAAGACTTGGTACAGCGTTTTAACGTGAAAGATCTCAACGACTTTATAGATCTTTTTATCAATGTAATACAGAACTGCTTCCGTTTAGAGGAGGATATCCTCTACCTTATTCAGGATGCAAAGGCATACCTGGAGAGAAACAATATTTATTATGCAGAAATATTTTTTGCCCCATCAAAGTTTGTGCGAAACGGATTTTCCTTCCCCAAAATTGTCGACCTCCTCGACCAGGGGGCCGAACAAATAGAGGCGGAAACCGGCAGGGAAATCAAATTTTTTATCGATGTGTCCAGAAGCTTCGGCCCGGAAAATGCCATGCACAACCTGGACCTCACTCTCAAACACTCCAAGAAATCCATCATCGGAATCGGCTTGGGTGGAGCGGAAAACCAGGGGCCTGCCGAGGATTACAAGGAAGTTTTTGCAAAAGCCCGAGAGAAGGGACTCCATACGGTAGCCCACGCAGGAGAAGATGTGGGGCCTGAATCTATAAGGCACGCATTAGATGATCTTAAGGCAGAGCGAATCGGCCACGGAATTAGTGCACAGTTTGATGAACAGCTTATGGTTGAACTTGCAGCCAATCAAGTCCCCCTCGAAATATGTCCAATGAGCAATATTTTTACAAAAAAGTACGTCTCTTCCTACGAGGATCATCCTATTAAGGAGTTTTACAAGCGGGGTATCTTTGTCACCGTAAACACAGACGATCCAACCATCTTTGGCGCAGAGTTACTAGATGAATATGAAAATTTAATTCTACACAAGGTGTTTTCGATTACCGAGGCTTTTACGCTTATAAAAAATACCATAACCGCCTCTTTTATGTCTTCAGATAAAAAGAAGTCTTTTTTGGAAAATGCCGAAAAAAACATCGCTTCTCTTGACTAGTGGTTCAAATCATGTGGGATGGGCAATCTGCACTCGCCGAGAGCGAAGCTCCTCCCCTCTTGCCGCACACCCCTTTCTCTCTCTGCCTGAAAGGGCTGTCCCGAATTAGCCCCACCTCCCCCTACATCCATATATAGGCAGGCCGGTAGCCTCCGGTAAAACGGCCCACATTGGCGACCATGCGAAACCACACCAGAATCTGCGACCACTTCAGCTCGAGGTGGGTAAAGAACTTCCTCTTCTCATAGATATCCCTCAGGCTCTCCTCGATCAGAGAACGGTCGATGCCGGCCACCTCCCCGTGCAGCCACTCCCTCTGCTCTGTGTCGTCGACCCGATAGGGCTTGCGGTAGTTGTGCTGCAGCTGATAGACGGCGGTGCGCTCGAGGCAGTTGCACACACTGCGGGAGAACTGCACCGTCTCGCGCACATGGTTGGCGTTGTCCTTTCGAATCTGACGGTCCATGTAGTTTACCGGAAAAAGTCTGTTCGTGAGGGTGCGTGGAGCTTTCGATGAGATTCTCACGTGCGTGAAAAGCCCGCGCCGTCTTATCTCCTTGAGCAGCACAGACTTGAGCATCACCCACACATACTCCCTCTTCTCGTCGGTGTAGAGCACCGTCGCCCCCTTTACACGCTTGAGCAGCAGCTCCTCCATGGTCTCCACGATCCGGGAGAAGGAGGCGGGGATGGAGGTTCGATGGTGGACCATAGCCTCCTCCCTCCTCTGCCGCTCCCTGCGCTGCTCTTCGCTCATACAGCCCTTTCTCTTGAGGTGTGCATAGTCGAAGGCGTAGAGAAACTGTGAGCGCGAGCCGACGAGGATGTGGGTGTTGTCCGGCTCATACTGACTGTCGACAAAGCTCTCGAAGCCGTCGGCGGCGAGGTTCTCGTTGAGGGTGAGGCCCTCCAAGAGCTCGGAGTGTATCGCCAGGGCCTGTCGGGCAAGACGGGTGAGGCGGTTGAGGATAGCCTGGTGGCTGACAGAGAGCCTGCGGGCGATCGAGCGGATGCCGCTTCCGGCGGTGATTCTGCTCAATATCTCATCGTAGGAGAGGGGGCGTTTGACAAAGTAGTCGAGCCGGAAGGTCTGCTCGGAGAAGCCTCCCCCGCAGGAGAGGCAGCGAAAGCGGGTGACAGTGCCGAAGGCCTTCGTCTGGTAGCTTCCTGCGATGTGGTACCAGCGCTCGCCCGTCGGTGCTTTGTGGTGATAGCGGCAGAATCGGTGGGGACAAAAGGTGGGGATAGTCATGAGAGTTCCTCCTTAAAAGTGGTTATACTCTCTATTAGCGGGGTATCGAACCTCCTGCTTCAGCTTCCCACATGTTTTGAACCACTAAAAATGTTTCACGTGAAACACTCAAGTGATATTGAGGTTTGCTTCAAAGCAAGAACTCCCCACTACCCCTCCTCTTTATCTTCATCCTTTATAACCCGAGCAACACCCACCAGCTGATCCGGCTTTTGGATATTTACGAGGGTCACTCCTCGGGCCGTCTTGCCTTGAATGGGTACTGATTCGGCGGTAAACTTTATGGTGTTCCCCCTGCTGGTAATCCCTACCACCTCGTCGCTCTCTTTAATGGAAAGCACACCTATAACCTCTCCTGTCTTCACATCCGTCTTGTAGGCAATTTGCCCCCTTGTTCCACGGCCGTGGGGAGTAAACTGATCGTAGTCTACCCGTTTCCCAAAACCGTTTTCGGTAATAAGGAAGATCTTTCCCTCCTCTTCTACCCAGAGGACTCCAACAATTTCATCTCCCTCGGAGAGACGCATGCCGCGGACCCCCCGGGAACTTCGGCCCATTGGACGGACTTCATTCTCATCGTACCTTAGAAGATGCCCGTTCCTGCTTGCAAGGAGAACTGTATCCTTCCCGCAGGTAAGAATCGCCGAGACCAGGTTATCCCCCTGCTCGAGTTTGAGGGCAATTATGCCGCGGGTCTTTGCGTTTGCAAAGTCGGAGGTTTTTACCTTTTTTACCGTCCCCTTTCGGGTTGCCATAAAGATAAACCGCTCCTCGGAGAACTCCTCCAGGGCAACCACGGCAGTTATATCCTCGTTTGCGGAAATAGCAAGAAGAGCCTTAATATGGGACCCCCTCGTCGCTTTTGAGCCTTCGGGAATCTCGTGCACTTTAAGCCAGTAGGCTTTCCCCTCGCTGCTTATAAAAAGGATATAGTCGTGGGTGGATGCTATAAAGAGATGCTCTATAAAATCTTCGTCCCTGAGATTGGCCGAGGAGGAACCTTTCCCACCCCTGCCCTGGTTCCGGTAGCTGCTTATGGGGATCCGCTTGATATATCCGCGGTTCGAGATAAGCACCGCCATGTTTTCCTTTTTAATGAGGTCCTCTATATCAATCCTTTCCACCTCATCGGGGATTATCTCCGTTTTTCTCTCGTCTCCGTACTTCTCCACAAGCGCATTGGTCTCTTCCCTCACCACGCCAAGAATTTTTGCTTCGCTGGAGAGAAGGTCCTTCAGGTAGGCAATAAGCCGGCGTACCTCCTCGAGCTCGTCCACAATTTTCTGTGTCTCCAAATTGGTGAGCTTTTGAAGCCGCATCTCCAGGATAGCCTGAGCCTGTCTCTCGGATAGATCGAACTTGGTCATGAGCTGATGCCGGGCTGTATCCACATCCTTCGAACTGCGAATGGTCTGTATTACCTCTTCTATGTTGTCGAGAGCAATTTTTAAGCCCTCTAGAATGTGTTCCCGCTCTTCCGCTTTTCTCAGGTCGTGCTTTGTCCGCCGGGTTACCACATCCACCCGATGTCGGACAAAGTAGTGAATCATATCCTTGAGGTTAAGCAGCTTGGGTCTTCCGTCGACTAAGGCGAGATTGTTTACATTAAAATTTGCCTGGAGGGATGTGTGGCTGAACAGCTGGTTGAGTACAATCTTTGCCACCGCCCCTCTCTTCAGTTCGATTACGATACGCGTCCCCTGTTTGTCGCTCTCGTCGCGGAGGTCCGCTATACCGCCTATTTTTCCGTTCTTTACGAGGTCCGCTATCCGGATAATAAGGGTTGCCTTGTTTATTGCGTAGGGAAGCTCACTAACTATTATCCGCTCGCGCCCCTTGTTCGTCTCTTCGAGGGAGCAGCGTGCACGGACGGTAACCTTGCCCTTTCCCGTGTGGAAGGCGTCCCGTATTCCCCGCTTGCCGAAAATAATGCCCTGGGTCGGAAAATCCGGCCCCTTCACATGCTCCATCAGTTCGTCTATGGTACAGTCCGGATTATCTATATATGCATTTATCGCGCCACCGATTTCGACGAGGTTGTGGGGAGGCATGTTGGTGGCCATTCCAACGGCTATACCGCTCGCTCCGTTTGCCAGAAGGTAGGGAAAAGCTCCCGGCAGCACCAAAGGCTCCTGAAGGGTGTCGTCGTAGTTAGGGCCGTAATCCACCGTCTCCTTCTGTATATCCTTCAGCATCTCCTCGGCAATTCGCGCCATCTTTGCCTCGGTATACCTCATGGCAGCCGGCGGGTCTCCGTCTACAGAGCCAAAGTTGCCCTGTGGATTTACCACCGGGTAGCGCATGGAAAAGAACTGTGCAAGGCGAACCAGGGCATCGTATATGGATTGGTCTCCATGGGGATGATATTTTCCCAGCACATCTCCCACGATCCTTCCGCACTTCTTGTATGCTCTGTCTGAGCGAAGTCCCATCTCGTGCATCGAGTACAGGATTCTCCGGTGTACCGGCTTGAGCCCGTCCCGCACATCGGGCAGTGCACGGCTCACAATAACCGACATAGCGTAGTTGAGGTAAGATTCCTTGATTTCGTCTTCTATTGCCGTAGGTATTACTTTTCCGTGAAGCTCTTCCATCGAGCCGTCTCCTTATACATCCAGATTGGTCACCATGAGGGCGTTCTCTTCTATAAACTTTCTCCGCGGCTCCACTTCCTCACCCATAAGGGTGCTGAACATGCGGTCCGCCTCCACTGCGTCTTCCAGCTTAACCTGCATTATGTTCCTGCTCTCCGGCGCCATGGTCGTCTCCCACAACTGATCGGGATTCATCTCGCCAAGACCCTTGTAGCGCTGCAGGGTAACCTTGTCCTCACCCACCTGCAGCTCCTCGAAGATGCGGTCTCGGTCCTTCTCGTTATAGGCGTAGTAGGTTCTGTTTTTGAATATGATTTTATAGAGCGGAGGCATGGCTATATAGATATGCCCCTTTTCGATAAGCTCCGTCATATACCGGAAGAAGAAGGTAAGCAGAAGTGTCCGTATGTGCGAGCCGTCTACATCGGCATCTGCCATAATAATAACCTTGTGGTAACGCACTTTCTTTACGTCAAATTCCTTTCCCGCTCCCGCCCCAAGGGATGATATAATAGGCTGGAGTTTGTCGTTCGAGAGAACCTTGTCCGCCCTTGTCTTCTCTACATTGAGCATCTTTCCCCAAAGGGGGAGAATAGCCTGAAACTGACGGTCCCTCCCCTGTTTGGCGCTGCCTCCTGCACTGTCTCCCTCAACAATATATACTTCGCTCTTTGCAGGATCCTGCTCGCTGCAGTCCGCCAGTTTTCCCGGCAGCCCGCTGCTCTCGAGAAAGCTCTTTCTGCGGGTCAGGTCACGCGCCTTCCGTGCGGCCATGCGCGCCTTTGCCGCCATTACCGCTTTTTCAAGGATCTTGTGTACTACCTGGGGGTTTTCCTCAAAGTAGTAGGTAAGATGCTCGTATACAAGGGAGGAGACAATCCCCTTTACCTCGGAGTTTCCAAGCTTGGCTTTTGTCTGCCCCTCGAACTGGGGCTCCGGCACCTTTATAGAGATTACCGCGGTAAGCCCCTCCCGGGAGTCGTCCCCGGTAAGCGAATCATCCATCTTTTTGGCGAATTTGGATTTTTTTAATAAATCATTAAAAACACGTGTAAGGGCGGCCTTAAAACCGACAAGGTGAGTGCCTCCCTCCCGAGTATTGATGTTGTTTACATAGCTAAAGATATTCTCGTTGTAGCCTTCGTTGTACTCGAGGGCTATCTCCATCTCTACATTGTCCCGGGTTGCTTCTATATACACCGGCTCTTTGTGTATGGGCTTCTTGCTTTCGCTGAGGAAGCTGACAAAGGACTTTACCCCCCCGTCGAACTTGAACTCCTTCTCCTTCTTCTGGGGAAAGCGGTGGTCCTCCAAGTGGATGGTTATTCCCTTGTTCAGGAACGCGAGCTCCCGCAAACGGTTGGAGAGGATGTCGAAACTGTATTCCACCGTCTCGAATATCTCGCCGTCCGCCATAAAACGGGTGGTGGTGCCCTTTTTTTCGGTATCCCCCGTCTTCTCCACTTCCATAAGGGGAATGCCCCGTTCGTACTTCTGGTAATAGACATGTCCGTCCCGGTGGATGGTAACCTCGCACCATTGGGAGAGTGCGTTTACCACCGATACGCCCACGCCGTGGAGTCCTCCGGAGACCTTGTAGCTGTCCTTGTCGAACTTTCCCCCCGCGTGGAGCTTGGTCATTACAATTTCGAGGGCGCTCATCCCCTCTTGCGGATGCATATCGACAGGGATACCGCGGCCGTTATCGCTCACCGAGACTACGTTGCCGTGCTCTATAACAACCTCGATGCGGTCGCAGTGGCCTGCGAGGGCTTCGTCTATACTGTTATCTACAACCTCGTAGACAAGGTGGTGGAGGCCGTCGGTACCGGTGGAACCGATGTACATCCCCGGACGCTTTCGTACCGCATCCAGCCCTTTTAGTACCTGGATGTGCTGGGCGGAATATTGTTCATGCATAGTTTTTGTACCTGTGTCGTGACTATTTTAGTGTATATGAGGTGCTTTTAAAAAACGAAGATTTTTGAAAGCACCTGGATGAAAACATCAAATTATATCTTTTTTACAGATAAAAGTAAATAGCGCTGGAAATTCCCCCCTGCTCCCGGCTCTTCCATGTATTTATTCAACACTGCCCCATTATCTCCACGCCAATTTATCGGCATTTATCGGCAAAAGACCAGTTTCTCCTTTGCAATTTACCCGAGGGAAGGTATAATGTGATATTGTCTTCTGTTGCTCCGCAAGCTTCAAATAGTGAAACACCATGGTTGTGGATAAGTTGTGGAAATAGTAGGTAATTCTTTTGTAGGTGAACATTTTGGTCACATTTCAGGGAATTTAAGATTGGAGTTATTTATATTTTATGGCAGTGTTTACAGTAACTTACTGTAATACAATAAATTAACTTTTTTGCTGCAGGAAATACATGTGAATAGCACAATATATCGTTTTTTTACAGCAATTCCCTATTGTGGATAAGTTGTGTATAGTATTGCTATCACTCTGGGAGTAAGTAATAATGGCTTCAGATTCGTGGGACTACCACATATTTTGGAAGGAAGCGCTCAAACAGCTTCGAGGCGAACTTTCCGAGCAGGAATTCGTCATGTGGTTCGAAAACCTCACCTACTACGACGCACAGGAACAACAGATAATTCTTGCCGTGCCTTCGAGTTTCTATCGTGACCAGGTAAAACAGCGCTATTTTAACAAGATCCAGGAGGCACTAAGGGATCTCTCCGGAAAAACCTTCGAGATCTCCTTTGTCGTCGACAAAGAGGCCTTCTCCGCTTCAAACCCGGGTAGCTCCGGAAACAGAACTTCTTCCGCCTCCCACTCCGCCAACGCTTCTCCCACAGCAGGAGCTTCTGGCACTACGAAGGAAGCACACAACACGGACACGGTAGAGGGTTTTACTCACACCGGCAGAAAACCCTCCATACCCTCCCACTCTTCCCACACATCCCACAGGGACCTCAAGGAGGACTACAACTTCGACAACTTTGTGGTGGGAGACAACAACGTCCTCGCGGCAAACGCGTGCATAGCTATTGCAAAGAATCCGGGTACCGCCTTCAATCCATGTCTCATCTACGGAGGTGTAGGTCTCGGAAAAACCCACCTTATCCAGTCCATCGGCAACTATATCTACTCGGAGTTCGAGGACGCCCGGGTGATGTATGTAACCGCGGAGACCTTTACCAACGAGTTTATCGACGCAATACGAAACAACAAAAACTATCAGTTCAAGAACCGCTATCGTAAAGTGGACGTTCTTCTCATAGACGACATCCACTTTCTCCAGAACAAGGATCAGACCCAGGAGGAGCTTTTTCACACCTTTAACGCCCTCTACGATTCGAACAAGCAGATGGTATTTACCTGCGACCGTCCCGTCTCGGAGCTCAAAAACCTTACAGACCGCCTTCGCAGCAGATTCGAAAGAGGCCTCAACGTAGACCTGCAGCCGCCCAACTACGAAACCCGTTACGCAATACTCAAAAGCAAAATAGAACAGCAGGATATTAAAATAGACGAAGAGGTAATAGAGCTTATAAGCCGCAACATCACCTCCCACGTGCGGGACCTCGAGGCGGCGCTTACCAAGCTTATAGCCTACTCCAATCTGCTCGACAAACGGATTACCCTCTCCATCGCAAAGGAGCAGCTGCGCGACGTATTTACCAGCCCGAAGCAGAACAATATTAACAGCGAGATTATACAGAGAGTTGTAGCCGAGTACTTCGGTCTCTCTCCAAACGACCTTCGAGGAAAGAAGCGCACCAAGGCTATAGCCCTCCCCCGTCAGATAGCCATGTTTATTACCAGGGAGATTACCGAGCTCTCCACCACAGAGGTGGGGTACGAGTTCGGCGGCAGGGACCACACCACGGTTATGCACGCCTATCAACGCGTCGAGAGCCGCAAACAGATGGATCCGACCCTCGAGAACACCATCTCCAAGCTCATCCGCCAGATAAGGGACTATGGTACAAAGTCTTGATAAGCTGTGTACATATCGGGGTTTTACGGTGTATAAATGGATTTGATAGTGGATATGTGGAAAAACAGTTCATTTTTTTCTTGAGTTTTCCCTCACGATAATCTACTGTAATAACAATGATTACGGGACTTATACACAAATCCACAGACCCTATTACTATTACTGCTTAATTTTAAATTAATGTAAGTAGGAGAGAGAAAGAGATGAAATTTACCTGTGAAAAGAGCACCCTCCAAAAAGAGATTTCCATAGCCCAGGAAATCATTTCCACCAGAAACGCACTTTCCATACTCTCGAACGTACTTCTTGTAGCAGAAGAAGGCAGCGTTACCATAAAAGCAACCGACCTCAAGGTGAATTTTAAAACAGATATTCCCGCGGATGTAGCCGAAGAGGGTGATACCACCGTGTTCTGCGACAAACTCCTCGGTATTCTCAGATCCCTTCCCGAAGGGGATGTGGAGTTTGAGCTTACCGACGGGCGTGTAGTAATAAGACCGCTTTTCAAGAAAATTGACTTTCAACTTAAAAGCATTGCCGGAGACAAATTTCCCGAATTCCAGGAACTGCCTGATGAAAACTTTTTCGAGTTTACCCAAAAAGAGTTTATCGAGATGATAGGACAGACAATTTTTGCCGTAAGCGACGACGAGACACGGTACTTTATGAACGGTGTCTATCTGGAAAAGAAAGACGGGGGGCTTTCGATGGTCGCAACCGACGGCAGGCGATTGAGCTATATCGAGAAGGTAATTTCCGGGGAAATACCGGACTTTGAGGCTGTTATTGTACCTCCAAAGATACTTCAGTTGGTACGCAAACTGGCCAGTGGGGAGGGAAACGTTAAAGTTGCCGTGGGAGAAAAGAGTATCTTTATTCGCTTGGGAAACCAGAGAATATCCTCGAGTCTGATAGAGGGGCAGTTTCCCAACTACAAGAGAGTAATCCCGGAGCAACAGGACCATTTTGCAGAAGTAAATCGCGCAACCCTCGAGGAGGCGCTCAAGAGGGTTTCTTTGCTCGTGGAACAGAAATCCCGCAGGATCTACGTACAGCTCTCCGAGGGAACGCTTACCCTCTTTTCCGAGGAGAGTGAGATAGGTGCGGCAAAGGAAGAGCTGGACTGCAGCTACATGGGAGAGTCTATAACCATCGCTTTAAACTACCTCTACCTTCTCGAACCCCTCAAAATAATCGAAGAAGAGGATGTTGTTATCAGGTTTAGCGAGGCAAACAAGGCAATTACCCTTCTCTCGAAGCCGGAGAAAGACTTTTTCCATATTGTCATGCCCATGCAGCTCGATTAACGCTGCAAAACGATAGGCCGGACCGGTTATAATGGGATACTCGACCCTCAGTACCTACCAGTACAGAAATTTGAAGGATCAGGAAGTATCCCTCGATGCATCCAGTGTCTTTCTTGTTGGGGAGAACGGTCAGGGCAAGAGCAACTTTTTAGAGGCCCTGTACCTGCTCTCCTACGGAAGCAGTTTTAGAACCAAAAGCGATACGGAGCTTATTACCCACGGGCACAGGGAGATGAGCATCCACGGCTCCTACCTGCAGAGTCTTCAAAGCGGCGGCGACGCTAATCCCGCCGATAAAGTTCCGGGAACGGTTTCGGTCGTGCTGAGGGGAAAGGAGAAGACCCTCTCCCTGAACGGAAAAAAAATAACCGACCGCAAGGATCTCGTCTCCACTATGCCGTCTATCGTGTTTACCCACGACGATCTGTATATCGTTTCCGGTCCTCCGGATATGAGACGCTGGTTTTTCAACCAGACCATGAGTCTCCTCGATCCTCCCTCGATCGATCTCCTGCGTACCTACCGCAAGATCCTCAAAATGCGAAACATCGCTCTCAAGGAGGGTCAGAGCACCCTTCTATCCGCCTACGACCTCCAGCTTGCCGAGAGAGGATTCGAGCTGCAGAGCCGCCGCTCTGCGCTTATAGAGGAGTTTTCCCGCCTCTTTACACCCCTCTTCGCGGAGGTTTCCGGAATCGAGGAACCCCTCACAATAGAGTATCGTCCCTCCTGGAGCGGCTGCGAAAACCCGGAAGATGCTGTCTCCCGCCTCGAGGAGCGCCGGAACCAGGATATAGAGCTGGGCACCACAACTTCCGGACCCCACAGGGACCGCTTCCTGTTTCGATATAGGGGGGCGGATTTTACCAAATCCGCCTCCACTGGACAGCTGCGCCTAATTTCGTTACTCTTGAGGACGGGGCAGTGCCGCTGCTTTAACGAAGAAACCGGCAGAAAACCGGTGCTCCTTCTGGACGATGTACTTTTGGAGCTCGACGGCAGGCGGCGGGAGCGTTTTCTGGCCAGGCTGCCGGAGTACGAGCAGGCATTTTTTACCTTTCTGCCCGACGAGCAGTACACCGGCCTTTCCGGCGATACTACCAGGATATATTACGTGGAGGACGGATGGATTCGAACTCCCTAAAGAGCGCGGGAGAGATACTAAAAGCTCTCCTCGATAAAAACCAAAGCGAGCAAGCCCGGGAGTACTACCGTTTCTTCTCCGCCTGGGACGAGATAGTAGGGGAAAACCTCGCCGGTCGAGCAAGGGCAAAGGAGCTCAAGGGGAAAACCCTCATTGTGGAGGTGGACCACCCCGGCTGGATCCAGCTTCTCGAGATGCGGCGGGCCCGCATTCTCCACGAGTTGAACGAACGCTTTCCCGATCTGCAGATAGAAAAGATCCGCTTTTATGTCTCCGGCGACCAAAACGCCAGAAGTAACCACAAAGACCGCACGCA
>JBKHFZ010000076.1:0-12163 GCA_046539925.1 Spirochaetaceae bacterium | reverse complement strand
AATAACCTGTAAATCAAGTATAAAATACCATAGTTGCCGAGGTTTGAGTAGTGAGGTGTGGTTTTAGCCAATGTTCCTTCCAGAATTTATGTGGCACCGTTTTTTTGGGTAAAGATGTTGCTTATGAGGTCACACAGTGTTTTGGAATCTTCCCCTCTATAAAGTCGATAACCGCCTGCACGGAGCCCATCTGCATGCCGAGTTTGCCCTTGTCCGTGTCGGAGCCTACGTGGGGGGTTGTGATAATGTTGAGCCCCTCGAGGGGCATGTCTTCGTGCTCCCACACCTCGTCCAGCCCGTATCCCCAGAGGCGGCCGTCGCGTACCGCCTCCCACACCGCACGGTTGTCTACCAGGACGTTTCGAGCACAGTTTACCAGGACGGTTGTCGGCTTCATCCGGGATATCTCTTTTCTGCCGATTATCTCGTAGGAGGCCGAGGCGTGGAGGCTGATAAAGTCGGAAATCTCACACAGCTCTTCCAGTTCCCGGTATTTTACCCCCTGTTCCTCTGCCCACTCTTTGTCGGGACGGGGAGCGTAGGCATATATATCCGCCTTAAAGCCCGAAAGGAGGGATGCCAGGTACTTGCCCGAAAACCCTGTTCCCAGGATGCCGACTTTTTTCCCCGACAGATCTATCCTCGACGGGCCGGTTTTACGTTTGCCGGTACTCGCCCTCTCGTGGTGTTGAATTCTGCGGCCCGCTACATCGATCATAGTCCCCAGAGCCCACTCGGCCATGGGAAGTGCATTTACTCCCGGGGTGTTGGTAACGGTAACACCGTACTCCCGGGCCGCATCCAGGTCGATACTGCTGCAGCCTGTTCCATAGCGTGAGATAAGCTCGAGGGAGCCCCCCGCCGCTGCGCCGACCCGGGAGAGCAGCTCTCTGTCGTACCCTTCCAGATCGGCGATAACGGCGGTTACCGAATCGAGCTCCTCGGGGCTCATGGGGTTTAGAGGGTTTCTCTCGCACCTGTATTCGACGGTAAACCCCCTCTCCTCCGCCGCAGACTGCAGTCTCCGGGCGGCCTCTCCCGTTTTGGACGGCTCGGTAAGAAGTACGTCGAAAAAGCTGGTGGCACATACCACGATTTTCTGCTGCCTTGCCACGATAATACCCCCGGGGAATCTATATACTCACTGCAGCACTGCAGCCCGGATAATACCGGGCTCCAACGGGCTCCAACGGGCTCCAACGCTGCGAGGACGCTCACTCGCCCCGGTCTTTAGTGTATCTTCTCGACTCCCAGTTTTACAAGGTGTTTTTCTATATGATCCTTGATAATTGTGTCGTGCAGCTCTTCGTGGTCTGCAAGGGCACGGAAAAAGGGTTCTCTTACCTCTTTGTCGTTGAGCAGCCCTCCGTAGCTTACATGGAGCATCTGCCGGGATTCTACAGTGTCGAGATACTTTTCCAGCTCAGAATCCTGCAGCGAATCAATATCGGGAATTTTCTCTATATCTGCAGTTATGTGGTAGCTCTTGAGGGCCTCAGGAAAGTATTCCAGCGCCTTTTTATGCATAAGGCGGTAGAGATCCGGTTCCGCCCTGGCAATTGTACGAAGTGCCTCGACCCAGCTCGTCCCTGCAGTTTTGAGATGAACCCTTCTCTTGGTGTAGGAGCCGATAACCGGATACACCGAGAACTTGTCGCTTCCCGAGTGGATGGAGACCTTGTAGTTTCCATGGGCCTGGGCAATTGCACAGTGTACTGCAAACTGCCGTTCGAACTCCCCCAGGTCGCCGATATAGTCTATGCCCTTCTGGAACTCGCCGATAAAACGCGGTGCAAGGGAGTTTACCTTTACATCTCTTTTGAGAAGTTCCTTTATAATAAAGAGATGGTGAGAGGGCAGGGTGGGAGAGCTCGTCTCGTCGATGCTTATCTCCAGGTCGTAGGCCTCTCCGCGAAGACTCTCTATGTGTGTATCCACCTTAGCGGCAAACTCCAAAGCGTCGAGATACATGAGTGCGCATTTACGGGCCTCGATTCCCGAGAGCCGGACCTGTATCTCCCCCTCCTCGAAAACCGATTCTCCGTAGTTCGAATCGATGTATTTCTGTACATCCCCGGGGAGTTTCTTGAACTCCTCATCTATTTTACTCTCCTCCCACTCTGCCGCTTCGGGGTGAAGGTTTTCGGTCAGGTCGAGGGTTATCATCGGCATTCCCGCTTTCAGGGCCGTGTCCACGTCTTCGAGTGTCTTTAGATGGTCCCCGTCGGCGCCCCATCCCTTCTCGTAGCCCTCTTGAAAGACCATAAAAGCGGCGTCTGCGACAATGCTCTCGAAGTTTCTGTCGGTAAAATTGAGTTCCCGTATCGACTGCTGGGCAAGGACTGGGTACGCGTCGTAGTCCCGTATTGCCTTTATATGCGCCGCCGAGGCTATACCGAGTCTGTCTCCGCAGCCGACGGTGGTCCACTTCTCTCTGAGAGATACCGGGGAGGTAAAGGGAAACTCTCTTTTGAGGGCCGCGGCGTTCTCAGTATCTAACGCCGCTTTCTTTAGGGTAAATCCGTCAAAAGCTCTGGTCTCTCCGGAAAACCCCCCGGGAAATTCATGTCGTGAAAACAGGTAGAGGTTCTTCTCTCCGCTGTCCATGGCAATAAAATAGAGGGTGCCTTCCTTTAAGTAGAGAGAGCGCGTGTAAATGTGCGCGTCTTTTCCCCGGAGTTTTTCCTCTCCGGTGGACTTTAGGTCCCCCAACTCACCGCTGCTTATTGCATGAAGGTTATGTTCTATTAGAAGCTGTATAATACTATCCAACTTTACACCCCCGAATAGGCGGAGAATCCGCCGTCTACCGGAATTACAGTGCCGTTTACAAAACCCGAAGCTCCGTCGTCCATCAAATAGAGCAGGGTGCCCAAAAGCTCCTCGGGCTCTCCAAAGCGTTCCATGGGTGTTGCGCCCAGTATCTTGTCCGCTCTTTCCGTCCAGGAACCGTCTTTGTTCTTCAGCAAGTCCCGATTTTGGTCGGTAAGAAAGAAGCCCGGGGCAATTGCGTTGACCCGTATTCCCACTTTGGAAAAATGTACCGCCAGCCACTGGGTAAAATTGCTTACCGACGCCTTTGCCCCGCTGTAGGCGGGTATCTTTGTGAGGGGCGTAAAAGCGTTCATGGAAGAGACGTTGAGAATTGTTCCCTTGCCCTTTTCCACCATGCCCTTTGCAAAACTCTGGGATGCAAGCAGGGTGCCGAGGAAGTTGAGGTTAAAGACAAACTCCACCCCCTTTGGATCCAGATCGAAGAAAGTAACGAGATTACCTCCCTTTTCCTCAATATCCTCGGGATAGAGATACTCTTTTGTAGTCGTTCCTTTAGGATGATTTCCACCGGCGCCGTTTATAAGTATGTCCGCGGGGCCGTAGGCTTCTCGTATCTTTTTTTCCGCTTCCGCGAGACTCTCCGGTTCCAGCACATTTGCGGAAATCCCCATCGCCGTACCCCCTGCAGAGGTAATTTGCTGTGCAACTTCCACCGCCGCCTCTTCCCGGAGGTCGAGTACTGCAACCTTTGCGCCGCATTCGGCCAGTGCCTTGGCAAAGGCGCTGCACAGCACCCCTCCTCCTCCGGTAACAACTGCGGTCTTTCCCTTTAAATCAATCTGTAATGGTACCATAATAATCTACTCCCTCGTTATTGGTTTTCCCATGCCGCTTCGCGGCAATCGAAACGACGAAAATTGCCCTTCGGCTATTTTCTAATTATAAAAAATGTTTTTTGAAGCGGATGTACCGGGGTAAACCGTCTTCAATAATCGGCTGCACTTCCCCCTGTACAAGGGGTCGAGCATACCGGATAAAATCGTCGGTCACAAAAAAGCCGTCATCGGAGATCCACTCTTTGGGAAAGTACTTCTCGCCGTTGGCGACGGCTGAGAGTTCGGCGGTACCCGTTTTGCAGCTGTACGGCTCGTCGGTTGTGCGCTCGAGGGTAACCATTTTTCCGTTTACCCCTTCCGCGGCGAGCTGAACGGCCTTCTGCCCAACCATGTACGCCTCCTCCGAGTCGGTTTTGGAGGCAAAGTGGAGCCCCGTCCGCTGGATGGTAGAGGGTATGGCAAACCGAGATTTAACCTTTACCTCGTTTTCGATAACCGATTTAATGTATTCCGCGGCACCTCCCAGCTGGGTGTGGCCGAAGTCGTCCTTCCCGAATTCTCCACTCTGTTCGGAGAGATAGCTGCCGTCGGCGGTTTTTGTGCCCTCCGAGACCACCACCACGCAGCGTTTGATTTTGTCGAGGTAGTATCGAACTCTCTCTTTGAACTCTTCTTTATCAAAGGTGCGTTCGGGAAGCAGGATTATGTGGGGAGCATCTTCTTCGCTGCGGCGGGCAAGGGCGGTTCCGGCGGCTATCCAGCCGGCGTTTCTTCCCATCGCCTCTATTACGTTTACCGTGTCGGTTGTATAGAGCGCTTCGGTGTCTCTACCGGCCTCCATTACCATGGTGCCGAGATACTTTATTACGCTGCCGTAGCCGGGACAGTGGTCGGTGTGGGCGAGGTCGTTGTCTATGGTTTTTGGAACACCCATGGCGATAAACTCATAGCCCTTCTCCGCGGCGAGTTTGTTTACCTTGTCCGCAGTGTCCATAGAGTCGTTGCCGCCGATGTAGAAGAAGTACCGTATATTATACTTCTCGAAAACCCGGAGGATCTTCTCAAAATCCTCATCGCTTTTTACCTTGTAGCGGCAGGAGCCAAGGGCGGCGGCGGGAGAAGTCTTTAATCCCTCTATGTCCTTGGGGTCCTCTTTCCCCAGGTCGTATATCTCCTCGTTGAGTATTCCCAGTATTCCGTTGTGAGCCGCGTACACCCCCTCTATTTCGGGCTGTTTTAGCGCTTCCTGGATAACACCGCAGGCCGACGCATTAATAACCGCAGTAGGTCCTCCGCTCTGTGCTACAATTGCATTTCCTCTTAACTGTGACATTGCTTTTCTCCTTTTATCAATGGATTGAGACGAGGGGTACTTCTATACCCATCGCCTGAAAGGTTTTTACCTCGGTAAAGCCGTTGTCGGTTATAAGCACATCGACATCTTCGGCACGTGCGAACACGGAAAAGGCGGACTTTTCAAATTTTGAGCTGTCCGCCAGCAGTACTCTTCTCTTCGATACCCCCAGAACCTTCGCTTTGAGCCGGCTTTCTATTACATTTTGAGCTGAAAAGAGACCCTCCCGGGAGAAACCTGTTGCTCCCAGGAAACATGTCTCCAGTTGAAAGTCCGCAAGGTTCTCCTCGGCCGTAGGCCCGATAAAGGATCCCGCCTCTTTTCTGTAGTTTCCGCCTAGACTGATAAGGGTGATCCCCTGGGTATCGGCAAGGGTGTTCATTACGTCCAGGGAGTTTGTCACTATCCTGAGGTTGCGGTTTTTTATCTCCTCGGCAAACAAAGTGCAGGTGGAACCGGAATCTATAAATATGGTGTCGTCCTCCCGAATAAATTGTGCAGCCTGCCGGGCGATCTCTCTTTTTGCTTCGAGGTGCTCCTCTCGACGGACTTTGAGGGTGCGAAGATAGTCCTTGTCCTCCGCAAGTTCCGCTCCTCCCCTGGTGCGCATGAGATACCCCATCTCTTCGAGAACGGTAAGGTCTTTTCGAATGGTTACTTCCGACACCCCGAGCCTTTCGGTGAGGTCGGCAACGCTTACCGAGCGCAGGCGGGTGAGAATTTTAAGAATGTCTTCATGTCTTCTATTAATTGCCATTTCGTTTTCTTTCGAACTTTATCATATATCGAAAATATGGAGATGTCAACTTGACCTGCCTCGAGTTTCGTGGTATTACTTTTGTAGAGGAGCATTTTTCGTAACAAAATGAAAGTAGAGAACCAATTATAAAAGGAGATGCGTATGGTCGACCAGATACAGAAACTTAAGGATATGCAGCCGGAAAACGAATTTTTTATCGGTATCGATTCCGACGGCTGTGCCTTCGATTCTATGGAAATCAAACATAAGGAGTGTTTCTGCCCCCAGTATATTAACCACTTCGATCTGCAGCCGGTTTCCAAGTTTGCCAGGGAGGTATGGGATTTTGTAAACCTCTACTCCAAAACAAGGGGCTGCAACCGGTATCACGCCCTACTGCACGCTATGAAGTTTCTAAGGGAACGAAAAGAGGTGCAGGACAGACATGTGGAGATACCGGAACTAAAGGGAGTTGCTGAGTGGGTAGAGCGGGAGTCGAAACTCGGCTTGCCCGCCCTCGAAGAAGCACTCAAGGTCAATTCGAATCCGGATCTTTCCCGGGCCTACAACTGGTCGGTAGATGTTAACGAAACAATAGAGAAGATCGTGAGGAACCTGCCTCCTTTCCCCTGGGTAAGGGAGAGTTTGGAAAAGATGGCAGGAAAGGCCGATGCAATTGTAGTAAGTCAGACTCCCTTCGAAGCCCTGGACAGAGAGTGGAAAGAGCATGATATTGCCAAGTATGTGCGTGCAATCGCCGGCCAGGAGATGGGAAAGAAATCGGAGCATATAGATTTTGTAGCAGGGGGAAAATATCCTTCCGAGAAAATGCTTATGATAGGCGACGCACCGGGGGACTTAAAAGCCGCCAAGGCAAACAATGCACTCTTCTATCCAATTAATCCCGGAGGGGAGGAGGAGTCCTGGAGGCGTTTTTACGAAGAGGCCCTGGACAAATTTTTCGAAGGCACCTATGCCGGAGCGTATGAGAAAGAGTTGATAGAGGATTTTCAGGGGCATCTGCCCGAACATCCCCCCTGGAAATAGTTGAACCGTAAGGAGGAGACCAATGCTGTATTATGAACGGGGTGGCGAAAACGAAAAAATAACCCATGAAGAGCTCAAGCAGGGGCTATTTGAAGCCCTCGACGGAATAGGAAAAAGAAAGAAGGTAATCGCCGTACCACCGGATATTACGCGGTTCCACTCCAAGGCGGGGGTTCTCACGGAACAGGCCCACCAGTATTACGGAGATGTCCTTACCGACATTCTCCCCGCGCTGGGGACACATTCCCCGATGACGGAAAAAGAGATAGAGACCATGTTCGGCAGTACCCCCAGGGAGCTCTTTCGCGTGCACGACTGGCAAAACGAACTTGCCACCCTTGGAACCGTACCGGCCTCGGTAATTAAAGAACTCTCGGAGGGAAAGCTCGATTTCCAGTGGCCGGCGCAGGTAAACGAAAGGCTGGTACGCAACGGATACGATTTAATACTCTCTATAGGACAGGTAGTACCCCACGAGGTAATAGGTATGGCCAACCACAATAAGAATATCTTTGTGGGCACCGGCGGGACCGAGGGAATAAACAAGAGTCACTTTCTCGGGGCGGTGTACAATATGGAGCGTATTATGGGGCGCATAAAGACCCCCGTGCGGGACTTGATGAACTATGCAAGCGACCATTTTGGAGGCGGTTTACCGGTTGTCTATGTGCTGACGGTGGTTGCCCAGGAGGAGGACGGTTCGGTCGCTGTAAAGGGGCTCTATATAGGGGACGATACGGAGTGCTACGAAAAGGCGGCGGCCCTTGCACAGAAGGTAAACATGACGCCTCTCGACGAACCCTTGAAGAAAGTGGTGGTCTATCTCGACCCCGGGGAGTTCAGAAGCACCTGGCTCGGGAACAAGGCGATCTACCGGACGAGGATGGCCCTCGCCGACGGGGGAGAGCTGGTGGTGCTCGCGCCGGGGGTTAAAGAGTTTGGAGAAAACAACACTATAGACCCGCTTATCCGTAAGTACGGGTATATCGGTACCGAGGGGGTTCTCGAGGCGGTTAAGGAGAACAGAGACCTGGCCGATAACCTGGGGACCGCGGCTCATCTTATCCACGGATCTTCTGAGGGGCGCTTCTCCATAACCTACTGCCCCGGGGGCCTCTCCCGGGAAGAGGTTGAGCGGGTAAACTTTGCCTACGCCGATCTCGATTTGATGATGAACAAATATGATCCACAGAGTTTAAGAGATGGATGGAATACTCTTCCCGACGGTGAGCAGTTCTACTTTATAAAAAACCCGGCCTTGGGCCTGTGGTACGAGAGAAGCAAATTCAAGGAATAGTTTTACAGGAGGAAATATGGATAAAAAAGCGGATATAGGTTTAATAGGGCTGGCTATTATGGGCCAGAACCTCGTGCTGAATATGAACGACAACGGCTACTCTGTGGCGGTGTTTAACAGGACCACTTCCAAGGTAGACTCCTTTATGGAGAACGCTGCAAAGGGCAGGGACGGTATAATCGGCACAAAGAGTGTGGAGGAGTTTGTCGATAGCCTCCAGAGACCGAGGAAAATTATGCTCATGGTAAAGGCCGGCGAGGTGGTGGACTCGTTTATCGAAATGGTGCTACCCCATCTCGACAAGGGAGATCTTATTATAGACGGAGGCAACTCCCACTTTCCCGATACAATGCGCCGCACAAAATATCTCGAGGATAAGGGGCTTCTCTACATAGGCACCGGTGTCTCCGGTGGAGAGGAGGGAGCCCGCCACGGTCCTTCCATTATGCCCGGGGGCAGCCCCGAGGCGTGGCCGCTGGTAAAGGATATCTTTCAGGCTATCTCTGCCAAGACCGACCAGGGCGAGCCCTGCTGCGAGTGGGTAGGCCAAAACGGCGCCGGCCACTACGTTAAGATGGTGCACAACGGTATCGAATACGGCGACATCCAGCTTATCTGCGAGGCGTATCATTTGATGAAGAGCGGACTGGGTTTGAGCCCCGGGGAGATGGGAGATATCTTTACCGAGTGGAACAAGGGAGAGCTGGACAGCTATCTCATCGAGATAACCTCCCACATCCTCAAGTTCAAAGACGAAGACGGCTCTGCCCTGGTGGAGAAGATCCTCGACACCGCCGGCCAAAAGGGTACCGGAAAGTGGACGGCCATCAATTCCCTGGAGATGGGCATTCCCATTACCCTTATCGGAGAGGCGGTGTACTCCCGGTTTATCTCTGCCCTCAAGGAGGAGCGGGTAGAGGCGTCAAAGATCCTCTCCGGCCCCCAACCATCCTTTGACGGAGACAAGAAGCAGTTTATCGAGGACATACGAAATGCGCTTTTTGCATCCAAACTTGTCTCGTACGCCCAGGGCTTTATGCTTATGCGCCAGGCTGCGGCTACCTACAACTGGGACCTCAACTACGGCGGAATCGCCCTCATGTGGCGCGGCGGCTGTATTATCCGGAGCGTATTTCTCGGAAAGATAAAGGAGGCCTTCGACCGCAACCCCGAACTCTCCAACCTCCTGCTCGACGACTACTTCAAGGGAATTGTCGACCGTGCCCAAGCCTCCTGGCGGAGAGTGGTCTCCAAGGCGGTGGAGATGGGCATACCTGTTCCCGCCCACGCGACGGCCCTCAACTTCTACGACGGTTACCGGAGCGACCGGCTGCCTGCAAACTTGCTCCAGGCCCAGCGGGACTACTTTGGTGCCCACACCTACGAGAGAGTGGACAAGCCGAGGGGAGAGTTCTTCCACACCAACTGGACAGGCGAGGGTATGGACGACGTCTCTTCGGGGACGTATAACGCCTAGGAATAGTAAAAGGCCGGTATGCCGGTGACATAAAAAAAGGAGCGCAAGAGTAAAAAACTCCCGCGCTCCTTTTTTTTTACTTTTTGAAATGATTATTTCCTATAATGTGCTTCTCCCCAGTAGTAAGATTATCCCTTGGTAAAGGGTCCCATTGCCGGCAGTTCGTAGACCGACTTCCACCCCTTGCTAAAGGGCTCCTTGAGGAAGGGTTCCATCTCTTTCGGGTCCCGGAGGGTCAGTTTCTCCACCGGAGGCAGTTTACCCGGTGGGTAGGCCTCATGGATCTGCTCAACTACGAGAGTCAAATACTTGAGAATTGCGGCGATGGGCCGTTTAGCCTTCTCCGGTGTCGAGAGGGAGGGTTTTCCCACTACCCCTTCCGGTGTGGCCTGACGTTCGATGGCAAAGTGTCCCTGTCCTTCCGACCATTTGTGGGGTCTGCGCCAGGGGTCTACCGAGGTGTCGAAGTGGCCGCCGGGGAGATAGCTCTCGCCTTCGGCATCTTTTACATACTTCATATCCACCATGTCGGGAAACATCAGCTGAGCAACGGCGGTTTCGCTCTCGTCGGCGTGAACAAAGGTGGTCTCCAGGCTGTCGTCCCTCTTTACCGGGATAAAAAATTCCCTCACCGCACGGTGCCAGTCCATTACCCGGAAGATCCCGGGGAGTTGATACCGCTTGCAGAACTCCTGCAGGGCGTTCTCCAGCATCCAGAGCTGGCCGTGGTTGTTTATAATGATGATCTTGCGGTAGCCGTCGTTCCAGAGTCCCAGCATAACGTGGATAAGAATTTCGCTTACCGTCTCCTGGGGCAGCATAATTGTGCCCGGCATACCCATATGGTGGTAGGGATGGCCGCCGTAGTTGAGGGGGGGAAGAGCCAGGTTTACTTCGTGCCCCTTTTTGGCGGTGTAGCGCCTTACCCCTTCGCAAATCTGGCTGGCCATAAAGGTGTCCAAACCGCTGTTGGCGTGGTCGCCGTGGTTTTCCGTAGTGCCGACGGGGACGAGAACGATATCGTTCTTCCGCCGTTTCTCGGTATTTACCGCTCTGGGTGTTGTCTGGATGTAGCATCCTCCCTTACCGATCTCCGGTGCGGAGGGTATCCCGTACTCTTCGAGGATCTTCTCGATCTCCTCCATGGGAGCATCAAATATCTCTTTTTTTAATCTGCCCACTTCGCTGTCTTCGAATGTAATCATCGGATGATTCGTTGTGAGAAACTTAAAGTCTCCCCGTACCATACTGTCACTCATGTTTTTCCTCCTGTAATATTTACGCGCCCGGATTCTTGCAGCTTATTTTTGTCTCTTTTCGGTCGGTTCTGAGGGCGACTATGTTGTCGGGAACCTCGTCCAGGCTTATCTCTTTGGTCATCATGGGCAGCATATTCATGCCGCTCGCCATAGCCTCTATAACTCTTGGGAATGTACCGTGACCGGAGTGCCCCTGTGCACCTACTATATTGGCGCGCCGAACCTGGAGCACCTCTCCTGTAACGGGCATTTTTGCGTCTGCCCTGGCAACAACCACAACGGTACTGTTAAGGGTTCGTCCGTCCCAGATTACCTTCTCTATTCCGGGATACACCTGTGTCGGCAGTCCGGTTGCTTCGAGAAAGAGGGAAGCCCCCATACCGTTGGTAAGGTCGAGTACCTTCTCCGCAAAGTCCTCCTTAAGAGGATTTACCACATAGTCGGCGCCCATCTTTGTTCCCAGCTCCGCCCTCGCGGGTTCCGGTTCCGAGAGAATTACCTTGGCCGCTCCGGCTCTCTTGAGAATTGCAATTGCCCCCATACCAATAGGACCGCTTCCGCAGATTACCACGTTGTCTCCGGGTCTGATGCCTCCGGCCCGTTCTATTACGGCGTTGTATGCCACGCTGGTAGGTTCCACCATACTGCCGAGGCGAAACACATCCTCTTCGCTGTATTTGTCCTTAAGCGGGTTCAGGCTCCACAGCACCTTTGCCGGTACAACGATATATTTTGCAAAGGCCCCGTCGATGTTAAAACCTATCTCATCGAGCCTTTCGCAGTGGTTGGGGTAGCCGTCGGCACAGGGTTTACAGGCTCCGCACCAGAGCATCTCCTCTGCACACACCCACTCGCCTCCCTTAAAGGGCTGGTTGGTGGTTTTGTCAAATGCCCCCGGCCCGGCGTCTCTTACAATACCGGAAAGTTCATGGCCGAGGGTGGCCGGAAAGCCCGTGAGTCCCGGATACCATATGTAGCCGTCGTCGTCGGCCTGGGCCATGTGGACATCGCTGCCGCAAATACCCACCTGTTTAACCTCGATTAGAACTTCTCCCGGACCCGGAGTCGGTACATCCACCTCTTCGATTACCATCCGGGGATTTCTCCAGACCTTGCTTCCGAGGTACGTCTGTTCATGATCCACATCCTTCCATCCGAGCTCAAAATCCGGCTTTGGATCCCAGTCTGCGTACAGTCGTACGGCTTTCATTTTTTCTCCCATAGGGGACCTCCTGTAAAAAATAAATTGTATCTCTATCTTTTGTAAACGTTTGCAAATTTACAAAAGCGTATGCCTTTTCAGCGGCCGCCGAACCACGTGACAGTTCTATCCCGTCTTCCTACTCTCCGCTTCGCCAGGCAGAGTTTCCACGGTGCCT
>JBKHFZ010000075.1:0-12252 GCA_046539925.1 Spirochaetaceae bacterium | reverse complement strand
TACGAGCTGTTTCTTGGCGAACTGGAGAAAACGGGCTATACTGAAGAGAAGGAGAAAGCGATGACATACGAGGAAGTTGCCGAAAAAAGAGGACTGGTAAAGGGAATGGAGAAGGGAAGAATCGAGGGTGAACACAACACCCTTATCCGGCTGCTCGACAGGAAGTTCGGCCTCAGCGAGGAGGAGGAAGAGCTCGTCCGCAGCACCGAAGAGCTCGAGAAGATCGAGGCGGCCCTCGACGAATTCGTCTTTGCCGATACAAAGGAGCAGGTCCTCGGGCATCTGAAAGAGTAGCCCATGTGCGACGTCGTAATTATACCAGCCATGCTGCAGGAGTCCATTGTTATTCGTAACCCTTGCCTTGCGACACAAGCGGATGTACAGTAGAGGCAATGGATTCGAACACACTCGAGTACTACAAGAATAACGCCCGTGAGGTTTTCAACAGATACGAGAGTGAAGAAGCTGTCGATAACAGTCTACTCCCTCATGTATTCTCCGGCGGAGAGAAGGTACTCGACATCGGCTGCGGTTCCGGCCGTGACATGAGCCTGCTCAAGCGCACAGGAGCGGAGGTGTACGGCATCGAGCCCGTCGAAGAGTTGAGGCAGCTCGCTTACCAGGGGCACCCGGAACTCCGAGAGCGTATTTTTACAGGAACGCTTCCGGAAGAAATTCCGGAGATGCCGATAAAAAAGTTCGACGGCATCCTCCTCTCGGCCGTGCTGATGCATATACCCGACGGCTTGCTCTTCGATGCCGCGTATGCGGTGCGCTCCCTGCTGCAGGTAAACGGAACTCTACTTGTCTCTATTCCCGCAGAACGGGATGACATGTCTGATACACAACAGGAAGCTGGGGCAGAAACTCGGGATAATAAGGGCCGCTTGATGATCATTCGGCCCGAGGCGCGGATACGCATTCTATTCGAGCGTCTGGGCTTCGATACCGAAGGGCGCTACTATTCCGAAGACAGACTCATGCGTGGGGGAATACGATGGATGAGCCTCGTATTTCGCTTTCGCGGCGGAGGGGTATCGGAATCGGTAGACCGTATCGAGAGCATCATTATGCAGGACCGAAAGTCGGCCACTTACAAACTCGCGCTGCTGCGCGCGCTGTGCGACATCGCCCAAAAGGAATCGAACATAGCGCGATGGGACTCAAGCGGTGGGGTCCACATTCCGATCGAAGCAGTTGCACGCAAGTGGATCGAATACTACTGGCCGATAGTGGAGTCGAAACAGTTCATCCCCCAGATGCGGGGAGAACACGAAAAAGGCAGACGGTTTATCGCGTTCAGGCCCAGCCTCGAAGAGCTGGCAACAGCATACAGCAATTTCGGGGGAATCGAGGAGTTCGTATACCAGCGCGATGAAGGTCGATTCGACGATAAAACACGATCGCTTAACCTGAAGACTCTTGATAAAGGTTGAGCTTTCAATTGTGGCCCCGATTCCACAGTGTTAGAGTAGTCTAATTAGATCGCTATGATAGTCAGAAGAAATTATACGCCGGGAGCTGTTATATCCAGCCTCATGTTTCCCGAACTATCATCTCAGGGTTGTAAATAACACTCTTAGAGGAGGAATTTTTGTTTTGTATCTTCTCTATCAGGCACTCCGCACTCTCATAGCCGAGTCTATACTTTGAAACCCGAATTGTGGATAATGCCGGTATAAAATGTTTCGCCTCTTCAATATCGTCATGGCCAACAACAGAGATCTCCTCGGGGATCTTTATTCCCCCGTCGTAGAGAGCTCGGACCACTCCGAAGGCCATTTGATCGTTGTATACAAAGATCGAATCGACATGCCCTTCCCGTTCCACCAGCTTACGGGTAGCCTGGTATGCACTGTCGGAAGTTGAGTTGCATAGTTCGACTGAGCTTTTTTTCAGCTCTATCTTATGTTCGTAAAGCCTTTCTCTAAAGCCGTCGAGACGAGCCTTGTTGCAGGAAACAGGCAGGGCATAGCCTATGTAAGCGGGTTGTTTTCGACCCAATTGTAGAAAATAATCGGCAGCAATTCTCCCGCTCTGGTACGAATCTATTGTAAAGTAATCCTGTGTATTTAGATTTCCTTTGCGTACGATAGTGAGATGGGGAACATTAATCTCGTCGTAATTAATTGTGTTTTCTATATCTCTCGAGGGAACGAAAATAATGCCCTCAACTCTGTTGGAAGCGAGGGTAATGAAAAGATCTTTTTCCCTGGAAATATCCTCATTGCTTGTGAGTGTTATTATGGTGTAGCCGTAGCTGCTTATAGCATCGCTAATGCCCTGCAGTATCCGGGAGAAGAAGGCGTTATTAATGTGTGTAACTATGATCCCGATTGTATTGCTCTTTCTCGAACGGAGACCCGAAGCGTTTGCATGGGGAATGTAGCCAAGCTCATCTGCTATTTGCCGTATTCTCTGCCTCGTTTTCTCACTTATATCCGGTTTGTCCTTAAGAGATCTGCTCACCGTATTGATGGAGACTCCGGCCTTTTCAGCTATATCTTTCAAACGTACGTACACCATGTCTCCCCAATTTATAATCAAAACAGAGAGATTTGTCCATCAAGGCACGGAGGCTCACTCCTTTACCGCCCCGAAGGTCATCCCGTGAACGAAGTGCTTCTGCAGCAAAAGAAAGAAAATGAGTGTCGGCAGCGTGGCCATAAAATACGCTGCGGCCTGGGTACCCCACGCGAGTCCGTACTGACCCCGGAGCTGCAAGACACCGAGTTGAATCGTCATGTGTGCCTCGGTCTTTATCAGAACGAGGGGCCAAATAAAATCGTTCCATATCCAGGTAAACTGGAGAATCGCCAGAGCCACCAGGGCCGCCTGCGAGACAGGAAGCATTATGCGGCCCATAATCTGCCAATCGTTGCAGCCGTCTATCATACCCACATCCCGCAGCTCATTGGGCAGGGATTTGAAGAAGTTCGTCATCACCATCGTACAGATGGGAATTCCGAAACCGACGTGAACTACAATAATTGAGTAGAGGGTATCGAGCATTCCCAGCTTGTTGAAGAAGATATAGATAGGTATGAGCACCACGTGGGGAGGAATGTACATGCCGGCTATGATGAGAATGAAGAGGAGAAGATCATAGCGGAATACAAGTTTGCCGAAGGCGTAGCCGGCGAGGACTCCCATACCGATAGAGAGGAGGGTGGCCGGAACGGTCACCACTACGGTGTTGAGAAGAAACAGCTGAATTTTCCCTCCTTCGAATATGGAGACAAAATTCTCAAGACTGGGTGGAGCGGGAAAAGCCCAGAACCCCTCCTTGATGATCTCGCTGTTTGATCGAAGGGCCGTGGTGAGGACCCCGTAGACCGGTAGAAGAAACACCAAAGCAAGAATAACGAGGAAACTGTACAAGAAGATCAGGGAAATAAAGTGGCGGATATACTCTTTCTTCTCCATAGCACTGCTGTTCGCTGTTTTCATGACTCCGACTTCCTTATTGTCTGGCGTAAATATACGGCAATTACCCCGATTACCAGGAGAAAGAGAATATTTGCCACTGCACTCGCATACCCCATGCGGTAATTCCAGAATGCCTGACGAAACATGAAGGTGGTGAGTATCTCGGAGGCGCGGTGCGGGCCTCCTTTGGTGGTAATGTAGACGATATCGAAATTCTTCAGAGCCAGCACCACCGTGAGGGAAACCACCACCACACTCACGTGTTTGAGCTGCGGAATGATGACTTTCAGGTAGAGCTGCAGAGTAGTACAGCCATCGATCTTCGCAGCTTCTATAAGTTCTTCTCGAATGGTGGACAAGCCTGCGAGAAACAGCACCATGCACAAACCGACATGCTGCCAGGAGGCGGCGATGATTATGCTCAGAAGGGCGGTCTTCGGTTGGGCGAGCCAAGCGGTTGCGAGGGTCTCTAAGCCTATGGCCCTTAGTGCCAGATTGAGTATTCCCAACCTGGGCTCGTAGATAAACATCCAGATCATACCTACGATGACGTAGGAGAGGACCATGGGAAAATAGAATATTGTCTTGAAAACCGGAGCGCCCACCGGTCCCCTGTCGAGGAGTATCGCCAGGAACAGGCCCACACTCGTGGGAAGGGTGAGAAAAATCACGATCCACACGAGGTTGTGCCAGAAGGCCTGACTGAAGCCGCTGTCGGAAAAAATGTTGAGATAGTTCTTGAAACCCACCATGTTGTAGTGGGCGGAAATCCCGTTCCAGTCGGTAAAGCTGAAATAGACCGTCCAGAAATAGGGGAAGATGAGGATTGCCGCGTAGACAAGCACGGGAAGTGCCAAAAACTGTGCAGCCGTTGCCCACTCGTTGTTTCTTTTCATTCCGCAATCACCGTTTACCGACCTTGTGTCCTATTGTTACCATGATCGGCCCAACCGGCCTAAAGGCTGGCTGGACCCGATCACTCTTCTTTCCTCTATATACTTTTTACCTACTCTCGGAACAAAAGCCTATTGCTTCTGACTCTCCATCTCTTCTAAGGCCTTCTGCACATCCTTTTCGGTCTTCTCGAGAATTTCCATGTAGTCGTCGGGATTGTCTATGAACTCAGAGAATGCATTGAGCCCCACATCCGCCGCTGGCGGGGGTGTGGCGAGGTCATAGTTGAAGGCCCAGTTGGGAATGGTGGAGATAAGCTTTTTCACCTCCAGCTGCAGTTCGTTGTATACGGTGTCGGGAACTTCCTTATTCGGCGCAATTGCACCGGTTCCGGTATTGAAGCTCTCCTGGGGTTCTCGGTCACCGAGCCGTGCCATTACCTGCTTGGCCGCCTCGGGATGCTGTGCCTCCTTGGGCACAATAACCCCGTCCATCGGACCCACAGCTGCATCCGCTACCCCTTCGTCTATAACCGGAAACGGGAAGAAGCCGTAGTCCTCTCCCGGAGTCCAGCCGATGTCCTTGTCCATCTGCATAAACCATGTTCCCATAAGGGTCATCGCCGCCTCTCCCTGACCCACGAAGGTCGCCGCCTCGGCCCAGTCGTAGGCATTCGGATTGTCGATAAAGTAGTCTTTATCCATGAGCTCTTTCCATATCTCCCATGCCCGTACCACTTCATCATCGGTATAGGAGGCTTTCCCATTCATCAGTTTCTCACGATATTCGGGACCTGCGGTCCTGAGAAGCGGATAGTCGAACCAGAACTGCGCAGGCCAGCGCTCCCTCGATCCCAGGGCGATCGGTTTTACCCCCTTCTCCTTGATTTTTTCACATACCTCGAGAAATTCGTCCCACGTCTCCGGCGGGCTCACCCCTGCATCTTCGAAGACCTGCTTGTTGTAGAACAAGGCCGCATAGTGCTGTGTCAAGGGGATAAAGTATTTTCTGCCGTTATACTCGGCGGCCTGCTGCACTGCTTCGGTAAATTTGTTGTTCAGATCTGCCTCATCGTATACGTCATCGATGGGCTCGAGAAGATCGTTGTCCACCAGGAACTTCGTTCGAGCCCCCGCCCAGTAAGAGAACAAATCCGGAGGATTTCCTCCCGCAAGCATGACCCGTATGCTCGTCTTGAACGCCTCGTGATCCACCGGGGTGGCAACGAGGTTGTATTCGGGATTTTCCTCATTGAACGATCCAACCATCTGGTCAACCCCTCCGGCGAGGGTACCGGAGAAGTAGTGGAAAAAGGTTACCTTTGTCGGCTCTTCAGCCTTCTCGCTTTCCTCCTCCTTCTGTCCGCCGGCAAAGACCGGGGAGACAAAGAGTGCCAGGACGAGCAGAAAAACCACATACTTCTTAAACTCCATTTTCGACCTCCTGATAAAATAGAATGTATAACATTTAGTTTAATAGGCAGAATCACAGTCGAGCATAATTAAACGTTAACGTTAATGTCAGTATAGAAGAGGTTTTCTGATCTGTCAAACAAATATTTTTATTTTTTTCGAAGAAAATTGGAGATTTTAGGACATTTCTCCAACTGGAACCGCGAAAACAAGGCTTAATTCTTCTCATATCAACAGATATACGAATCATATTTTGAGTACTTAGTGCATTCTTTTCAATTACCGTCGATAAATCCAGTTTTCTTCCTTGACACATGAGAGAAAATACTACTAAAATACTTTATCGTTAATGCTGGAGAGTGTTATATGGATACCATAAATCGAGAAAAAGAACTGAATCTAATTACCAAAAGAGCACGGGCGATAAAAGAGTACGCCACCCCTTATGCGGCGCTTCAGGGCGGTGCGATAGAGCGATTCCAGGACATAACGGTAAACGAGGCGGTAGTCCTCGGCCTGCTCAACCAGGGAGTACGCAAGTATATCGGTGTATTCGGCCACGGCTCTACCGACCTCGGCGAGGTCCTCCGTGTCTACGAAGAGGAGGGACTTGTGAGCACCTGGAACGTTCGCAACGAGGTAGAGGCATCCCACGCAGCATCGGCAATGAGGTGGCAGTACCGCGAACGGGTGGCCGTTTTTACCTCCATCGGACCTGGTGCACTCCACGCATTTGCCGGATCCCTCGTTCCCCTCTCCAACGGACTCGGAAACTACTACATATTCGCCGACGAGACCACCCACAACGAAGGGCCGAACATGCAGCAGATTCCCAGGAATGAACAGGAGCTCTTTCTCAAACTCGTCACCGCCATGGGCGAGGGCTACACCGTTACCGAACCGTGGTCGGTGTTTACCGCCCTCAAGTGGGGATACCAAACCACGGCCAACCCCGGACACGAGATGCCCTACTACCTCCTCCTGCCTATGAACAACCAGCATGCATACCTGCACAACTGCAATCTCATGGAACTGCCTCATTATCCCGAAGGCACGTTTTCTCCCTCCCAGCCGGCGGACCTCCACAACTTTTACGTCGCCGCAGAGCGCATTCGGCATTACGAGAAGGTATGCATCAAAACCGGCGGTGGAGCGAAGGATGTGCCGAGGGAGGCCCTCGAAGAGTTGCTTGAGCGCAGCGGCGCCGTCTATGTTCACGGTCCACAAGTCCCGGGACTCATCCCCGGAAGCAGCGATATCAACATGACCGTCGGTGGTTCAAAAGGGTCGATAAGCGGCAACTATGCACTTCGCGAGTGTGAACTTCTGATTATCATAGGCGCACGGGGGGTGTGTCAGTGGGACAGTTCCGGTACAGAGTTCAAAAACACAAAGGAGATAATCCACATAAATGCGAGAGCCGAAGATGCCCTCCACTACAACCGCACCATACCATTGATCGGAGATGCATCGGCGGTGGTCTCTACCCTCAATAGTATCCTGAAGGAACACAATATACACAAGGGGAAAGTGGGTACCTCGCCATGGATAGAGTCCTGCCGGGCCAAACGCCGGGAATGGGACAGATTGGTGCAAGATCGGGTCTCATGCAAGCCGCTACACGATACGAAGCGACAGGGTGAAATCCTCACCCAGCCCGCGGCCATTCAGACGGTGGTCGATTTTGCCGTGCAGAAGAAGGCCTGCAAACTCTTCGATGCGGGGGACGTGCAGGCAAACGGCTTCCAGATTGTTCGTGATGAAAGGCCCGGTTTTACCTTTACCGACACGGGCTCCTCCTACATGGGTTTTGCCGTCTCGGCGCTCCTCGCCTCTGCAATCGCCGGTACGCCCCGCTACAGCATAGCCTTTACCGGCGACGGCAGTTTCATGATGAATCCCCAGATACTCATAGACGCCGTGGAGCACCGACTCAGGGGGATGATTGTGATCTTCGACAACCGACGGATGTCCGCAATTTCCGCCCTCCAAAAGGCGCAGTACGGAAAAGACTACAAAACCGACGACAGGATCTCCGTGGACTACTGTGCCATGGCCGAATCGGTAGAGGGGGTAAAGGGACTGTTCGGAGGCACCTCGTGCGAGGAGCTTTACGCGGTTCTCGAGGAAGCCTATGCATATTCGGGACTCTCCCTCATCCATCTGCCGGTCTACTACGGGGAGAGCGAACAAGGCGACCTCGGGGTGTACGGGCAGTGGAACGTCGGTAACTGGTGCGACGATGTGCAGAAGAGAAAACACTCTATCGGGCTCTAGGCCCAACAAGGAAAAGCGATGGAAAAGTTACGGATCGGGCTGATCGGCTGCGGAAGAATATCCGAACTCCACCTGAGTGCCTATCGGGAGATCGAGGGCGCGGAGGTAGCCGCCGTCTGCGATATAGACCTCGCCATTGCCGAATCCACGGCCGCTGCCCACGGCATCGAGGTCAGCTACACCGACTACAGGGAACTGTGCGGCAATCCGTCGATCGACGCCGTTGAGATACTCACCCCCCAGCCCCTCCACGAAGAGATGGCCCTACGGGCAATGGCCGAGGGAAAACACGTCTCCCTGCAGAAGCCCATGACCATAAGCCTCCCGAGTGCCGGGAGAATCCTCGCCGCGGCGAAAGCGAACAAAATAGTCTTCCGGGTGGCAGACAACTACCTTTTCTATCCTCCCATTGTAAAGGCAAAGGAGATGATAGACAGGGGTGTTATCGGGGAGCCGACGAACATTCGAATCAAGATGCTGAGCGGGGGCTCGGGAGGATGGGATGTCCCGGATTCGGCCTGGGCCTGGCGCCACAAGGAGACGCAAAGCGGTCGGGGAATGCAGACCTTCGACCATGGCCATCACCTCTGGGCACTCTCCTGGTTCCTCATGGGCCCGGTAGAGCGGGTGGTAAGCTGGATCGACTCGATAGACGGCTGCATAGACAGCCCGGCGGTAATGATGTGGAAGCACCGCACCGGTATCCGCTACGGCATGTGCGAGTACGCCCATGCCCCGGAGATGGAGATTCCCTCTTCCTACTACGCCAACGACGAGATGGTGGAGATTACCGGATCAAAGGGACTTATCATGATAAACCGCTGCACCGGCATGCTCATGGACCGCCCTCCCCTGAGTCTCTTTACCGGTGGAAAGTGGACCCACATCGAGGATATAGAGACGGACTGGGCCTCCGGTTTTACCGGTTCGGCGCACAATTTCGTCGATGCGATACACGGCAAAGCCGCCCCCTCTCTCTCCGGAGAAGAGGGGCTCGAGATACTCAGATTTGATGTGGCTATCTCCGAATCGGCGCGTCTCGGGAGAGAAGTGTATATCGACAGGCTCGAACAAACTGCTGGTGCAGAAGCTTAGAGAAGTTATCTATAGGAGGTACATATGAAAATTGCGGTAATAAACGAGGTAAGCGCTTCGAACAAGAACCCAGATATAGTTGCGGCCCTCGAGTCCTGCGACCAAGAGGTGCTCAACCTCGGAATGCAGAATCCCGAGGAGAAACCCTCGCTGCTCTACACCCACACGGGTCTCATGGCCGCCCTCACCATTAATATGGAGATCGCCGACTTCGTCGTCGGAGGCTGCGGCACCGGGCAAGGCTTTCTCACCTCGGCAATGCAGTATCCCGGCATTATCTGCGGCCATATACCCGCCCCCCTCGACGCATGGCTCTTCGCACAGATTAATGGAGGTAACTGCATATCCTTGGCCCTCAACCAGGGCTACGGATGGGCAGGAGATGTAAATCTGCGCTTTCTCTTCGAACGGCTCTTCAGCGTCGAGTTCGGCAGCGGGTATCCCGAGCATCGCAGGGAGCCGCAAAAGGCGGCCCGCCTCCTTCTCAACCGGATAGGCGAGGCCACCCACCGGCCCCTCGTCGAGATACTCGGCGATCTGCCGAAAGAACTGGTCTCCGAAGTGCTCCTCTTCCCCCGAATGCGAGAGGCCATAGATAAGTCGAAGGGCGGAGAGAAGGAGCTACGCGGCTTTATCGAATCATTCTATTCCGAGAAAGGGTAAAGGGGAACCGACATGGATGCGAGAAATGAAACCGTCGAAGATGCACGCCGAGGCCTGTTCTACAAGCTCCTCGAGCTGAAGGACTCGGACATCCGCATTCTTACCATAGAGCAGGGTTTCTCCGCGGCGGACAGGGGAATACACAGCGGAGGAGCGATGTCCTCGGTGGTGCCGCTGGTCTCCCTCTACTACGGCGGAATGATGAACTACGATGTAGCCCATCCAACGGAGCTGCAGGATATGTTTGTACTCAGCAAGGGACATGCGATAGCCTCTATGGCCTCGGTCTACGCAGACATCGGCTACTTCGATCGGTCGCTCCTCGACAATTCCCGTTCCTACGAGAGCATTCTCAACGGTCACCCCGGCCCGCTCCTTCCCGGTGTGCATCTGCCTACCGGCCCTATGGGCCAGGGAATATGCGCGGCAGGAGGCTTGGCCCTCGCCGGAAGACGGGAGCCCCTCTACGATGTCTTCACCCTTACCGGCGACGGCGAATTGCAGGAGGGAAGCGTCTGGGAGGCAGTCATGTACTCGGCGGCAAAAAGGGTCGACAACTTTTGCGTGCTCATCGACAAAAACGGCGGTCAGCTCGACAACCCCAAACAAAACAGCTTTCCCATGGATAATATCGAGGGAGAACTCGAGGCCTTCGGCTTTTCGGTGCTCCCGGTAGACGGAAGGTCCTATCGACAGGTCGTCGCTGCCCTCGAGAGCTTCAAGTACGGCGAAAGGGACGGGCGCCCTACGGCTATTGTGCTCTACACGGAGAAGGGTTACGGAGCCTACTCCGAGTTTATGGTCAAACACAAGGTGACCCTTTCCCCCGATGTGGTGGAAAGCGAACTCGCACAGCAGGAGGAGCGGCGACGGCGACGGGAAGAGGCCCTCTTCGCGAAGCTCGAGAGTCTAATGGAGCGGCAGCCCGGGGCGGAGTTCGAAGCGTATCTGCAGGAGGCAGCTTCCTCCATGCACTACCGCATCGATTTCGACAAGGCCCTGGTACAGCCGATTCAGCGGGGAAGCGTTGTCGAGAAGGCGGAGCAGAGGGACAAACGGATACGCTATACCGAGGAAGAGCTTCCCCGGATCGAAAGGGGAGAGAGTCGTCAGGCGAGTGCCGTAATCAAAGAGGCAATGAGGGTATTCGCCCGCGACCCGCGAGTTTTCTCCGTAGATGCCGACCTCTCATCTACCAGCGGTCTTGAAGCAGGTGTCTCCTATCGGGATAGAACACGGGCTTTCAATGTGGGCATTGCCGAGGCGAACATGATGTGTATCGGCGAGGCCTTCGCCGTAACCGGCGCCAACAGCTGGGTCAGCACCTTCTGCCCCTTCTTCAACTGGAACGTATTGCGGCGGATCGCCATAGGAGAGCAGGAACGCAAAGAGGTTATTGCCGAGAAAGACGGCTGGCTGAACACCGGCTACGGACTGGACCTCACTTTTCTTGCCACCGCCGCCAACTTCGACACGAAGACCAACGGGGCAACCCATATGGGCAACGACGACATCCTCTTCTTCGAGCACATAGGGGGCCTCAAGATCATCGACACCTCGTGTCCCCGCCAGGTCCTCGAAGTCATGCGATGGATCATGGAGGGTAACCGCGGGCTCGTCTATATGCGCATCATGCGTGCCCCCTCGGCGGTGCTCTACGGCGACGATTACCGGTTCTCCTATGGAAAGGGCTACTACGCGGCACGCCACGATTCCCCCGATGCGGTGATTATCAGCAGCGGCAGGGAGGTGCACGAGGCCCTCGAGGCATCGAAGCTCTGCGCGGAGAAGGGCCGGAAAGTCGACGTCGTCGACATGCCGAGTATCGACGCCGAACTCCTCCTCGAGCTGTACCGGAGCAAGTTGCCCCTCATTATTCCCGAGCAGAACAACGGCTGGATATGGAACGCCTTCCGCAGGTCGGTATTTGAGGGAGGCGGGAGCTACGACTCGGCGGTCCACCTGCCGATCAACCTGCTTACCCCGGAGGGATCCCCGCAGTACATCCACTCGGGTACCTATGAGGAGCTGGTCCACCACTACGGGCTATCGGCGGAAAAACTTGCCGAACGCCTGCAGCAGTTCTGAAGCTGCCCTTTCAGAGACAAGTTTCGTGCTCACCCAAGGATCTTACCCCGGTTAACCCGTTATCCTCCAAAGGAGGGTGACAACACTACTTGGTGGATAATTGACGGTAGTGCTTCAATTGTCAGCATCCTTTTCCTTGGCACGACGTTATAAAAGCACTAACTTGACTTTTTTCCTCGACGGAAGTTTTTTCTCAAACCCTACACCACAAACCGCTTCCACACCACCCGCTGCCCGGCAAAGTTGACCAGGTAGCCCACGGGCACAGCCGACAGCCGCAGGTAATTATACACAATAACCATATAGTATAGCTTACAAGCAAGCGAAGCGCGCGACCAGCCCCATATATCCGTGGTTTGGATAATCTTCAGACACATCAGCCCCCACCTCGGAC
>JBKHFZ010000074.1:0-12284 GCA_046539925.1 Spirochaetaceae bacterium | reverse complement strand
CTCTCATCCTGTGCCGAAAGAGACAGGGACCCAAATAGTAAGAGCGAGAGAGTAATAGCCAGGAAAAAAGCGGGGCGAAGCACAATTCTAAAGGCGGTTATATTGAAAAGATGCATAATATGTAGGTCCTCCCTATAAAAAACTTGAAAATCGATGTGAATATTCCCCTAAAGGTGAATATTCCGCTGACGAAGGCGGAGTTATCCTGAACAGTGGTCATTATATACGATAGAATATAATGGCTGTCCAGAGTTTTTTCCATTTTTTTTGCAGACAGTTTCAATATGTGGGAGTGGGCTGATGTGTCGGCTCTCCCATGCCCCAAGAGACAGGAACGCCTAAAACTCCAATACCCGGCGAGAGGCAAGAAGGATCTCCGCTATATCGGCAGGGGAAAAGAGTGTGAGCTCCTCCAGGGGAAAGCCGCACCCGCGGTCTTTTTTTACCTCCTGGGCTTCTCTCTCCTCCGCCCCTGCGACAATCCCGGCGGTAACAAGCTCTTCTGTCTTTTTGCGCCACTCCTCGCTGCTGCAGAGACGGGCGAGGGCCGGCCCCAAGAATATAAGGTGACTAAAACGGAAGTCCTTACTCGGTAAAGCCAGAAAAACCCGTTCCGCCGCGCTGTTTTCGAGATTTCCGCGAATGCCCACTATAAGTGTGGTCCCTGCGCTTTTAGGGGCGGAGAGGTCTACCGGAGAGGGAATTTCCTCTTTCGAGTAAGCGGGTTCTCCCTCTTCGAGGCTGTCGTTATTGGCAATAGTTATGTAATACTCGTCCCCCCTGCGCTCTTCCTTCTCTACGGGAAATCCGGCGTGGCGTGCAAACCGCACAACACTCTCTTTTGCATCCATGTTGTTTACATGAACCACCAGTTCGGTAAACTCACCCTGGGCAAGGGCTCTCTTTGTGTAGACCAGGGGTTGAGGGTTTGGAAGGTCTCTCGCGTCAAGGTACTCTTTCATTCCCGGTATTGTAGTAAGATAATCCAATACCATCAAGACAGCAATCAGGACAGAAAAATACGCGGGGGGCAGGAGCAATAGTGAAGGCAGGTATAGTTCCAAAGGGAGGAACTCGGGAAGGGGATCTTGTCATCGAAGTGAGGGAAAGGTAAAATGCCTCTATAGTGGGCAGACCGACCGGGTACCACGATAAGGAGCGCAGATATGGACATAGAGACAAAGGCGGAACGAGCAAAAAAAGCCCAGATAGTACTGGGAAATTTGGGCGCCGGGGAAAAGAGCAAGGCCCTCGACTCTATTGCCGAAGCCCTTTTACGCCGCAGGGAGGAGATAGAGGCTGCCAACATAGCCGATATAGAGCAGGCTCAAGCGGAGCGTCTTGCCCCTCCGCTGCTCAAGAGGCTCAAGCTTCAGGGAGACAAAATAGACCAGGCTGTCCTCGGGGTAAAATCGGTAGCGGCCCTCGAGGATCCCTCGGGTAAAACGCTGGAAGCACGCCGGCTCGACGACGGTCTCTCTCTCTACAGGGTAAGCTGCCCGATAGGGGTAATAGGGATGATCTTCGAATCCCGTCCCGACGCGCTTGTACAAATGGCGGCCCTCTGCCTCAAGAGCGGCAACGGGGTACTCCTAAAAGGGGGAAGCGAGGCCCTGCGGACCAACCGGCTTCTTGTCAAAATTATCGGCGAAGCGGTTCAGGGCTCTGCAGTCTTCGTTCCCGAGGGATGGATCTCCCTGCTGGAGAGTCGGGAGGATGTGGGAAAGATGCTTGCCCTCTCTGGATATATCGACCTTCTCATACCCCGGGGGTCGAACTCCTTTGTCCGCTATATAATGGATAACACCTCCATCCCCGTGTTGGGGCATGCGGAGGGGGTTACCCACCTTTTTGTAGACGCCGAGGCGGATGCGGATATGGCCGTACGCATTGCCGAGGATTCGAAGCTCCAATACGTGGCTGTATGCAATGCTCTGGAGACTCTGCTGGTGGACCGTGCGGTTGCAGCACAATTTCTCCCTCTGTTTAAGGAGAGAATGGACGCCCGGGGGGCGGAGCTGAGGGGCTGCCCGGAGACCCGCCGGATTGTAGAGTGTGCTCGGGCGGAGGAAGAAGATTGGAGTACCGAGTATCTGGCGCCGGTCCTCTCTATCCGTATTGTCGGGGGTCTGGACGAGGCGGTGGAGCACATACACACATACGGCAGCGGACATACAGACGGGATAGTTACGCAAAACCGGGATACCGCCGAGAAGTTTATGAATCTGGTCGATTCGGCGGACGTAATGTGGAACTGTTCCACCAGGTTCTCCGACGGGTACCGGTACGGTCTGGGTGCCGAGGTCGGTATAAGCACAAACAAAATACACGCCAGGGGCCCCGTGGGTCTCGATGGGCTGGTTATCTACAAGTGGAAGCTCTACGGCGACGGACATGTGGTCTCCGATTACACTGCAGAGGGGGGCAAAACCTTTCTGCATCAGGAGATAAAGGGTATGGAAAGCAGGTCATGAGCAATCCACAGCCTATGGAGGGGATAGAGCGGCTTGTCATCAAACTCGGTACCAATCTCCTCACGCCGAATAACCGCCTGGATACCGACTATATCGATGTTATTACCGGTCAGATTGCCGAGTTGGTCCGCCGTAAAATACAGGTCCTTCTCGTCAGTTCGGGTGCCATCGGCATGGGTGCCACGGAGCTGGGACTGGAGGAGCGGGTAAGCGAAATCCGCATGCGCCAGGCCTGCGCCGCTATCGGACAGCCCCTCCTCATGTACCAGTACCGCAAATCCTTCTCCGTATACGGCATTACAATTGCCCAGGTGCTTATTACACAGGAGGTGCTGAGCAACCGTAAATCCTACCTCAATTTGCGGAACTCGGTGGAACAGCTGCTCTCTCTGGGGGTTGTTCCCGTTTTTAACGAAAACGACAGCATCTCCACCGACGAGATAGGAACGGCCTTTGGAGATAACGACCGTCTAAGCGCCTTTGTAGCGAGCAAGGTTGACGCGGACCTCCTTGTCCTGCTGAGCGATATAGACAGCCTCTACAGCGGAGACCCAAAACAGGACCCGGCGGCCTTCCGCATTCCCAGGGTAGAGCGTGTGGACAATACTATTCTCTCCTACGCAGGGGACGAGGGAAGCGAATTTTCCACCGGGGGGATGAAGACAAAACTCAAGGCGGCGGGGATAGCCGCGGATGCGGGCTGCCGAATGGTTTTGGCCCACGGGCGGGTTCCCCGGATCCTTCCCAGAATACTGGCCGGCGAAGATGTGGGTACACTCTTCGAGGCCAGGCCGAAACTCTCGAACAGAACCCGCTGGATTCTCCATAGTGTTCCCAAGGGACGGATAGTGGTGGACAGCGGAGCAATGGAAGCCTTGAAAAAACATAAGAGTCTCCTTCCTTCCGGTATTTTGCGGGTAGAGGGGGTATTCAAGAGGGGAGATGTGGTTTCCATAAACGACGAGGCGAAGGCGGTGCCGGCCTTTAACAGCTCGGAAATAGAGCATCTGATGGGAAAGCATTCCAGCGAGGTTGCCGTACTCTACGGGAAAGAGAGAAGGGAGGAGATCGCACGGCCGGAGGATATAGTTTTTACCGCTATTGATGAAAGTCCTACACCGAAGGGGTAAGAGCCGGTTTACTACTCCTCTAAAAGTGACGATACTTGAACATATGGAAACTGTTGCCGTTATATACGCTGTCGGAATTTCCGATTATGCTCTTTACGAGACTTTAGGCTCCGGGACAACCGCGTGTGCCCGGGTTATCTCCATCGCGAGAGCTCTTCCCAATGTACGAAGGGGGGTGTTAATTACGGACAGGGAGCCGGAGCTGCGTGCCTCTCTGTGGCCGGAGGATTTCGGACCTGTAGTGCCGGGGACCCCCGGGAGTGTTTCCGATGTTCTCGAGACGATACGGCGGGAGAGCGAGGGAGCGGACCATCTCTTTTTTATCTGGGGAGATACACCCCTTATAGATCCGGAACTCGCAGATAGAATGTTCAGGCGGCACGTAAAGTACTTTGCCTCCTATACCTTTGCCGACGGTTATCCCCAGGGGGTAGCCCCGGAGATCCTCGGAACAGGGTGCCTTGGACAGCTCTCCGAGCTCGCGGGAAGACACGATGTGGAGCAGGGAAGGACGATGCTCTTCGATGTTATCCGGAAGGATATAAACGCCTTCGATCTCGAGACCGAGGTCTCTCCCAGGGATCTCCGCCTTCACCGCGTTGTGCTCGCGGCGGACACCCGCAGGAATTATCTGCTCCTGGGCAGGGTAATGGAGAAGGGCGGGGTGGATGCCGAATCGATAGTCCGCGTGGTGGAGGAGCATCAGGAGGTGCTCCGAACCCTTCCCGCCTATATGCAGGTACAGATTACCGAGGGATGTCCCCAGTCATGCATGTACTGCCCCTATCCGCAGATCGCCGGCGCCACCAAAGCCGGTAAAGAAACCGGCGGAGAAGATGTAACACAGCTCACCGGCTCCATGGAGCTCGAGACCTGGAAAACTCTCCTCGAGGATGCCCACTCCTATTGCGACGATCTCGTAGTCGGTATCGGTTTGTGGGGGGAGCCGGCGCTGCATGATGATATAGCGGAGATGGTAAAGGCTGCCCTCGCCTATCCCAAGTTTCGGGTGGTAATAGAAACTTCGGGGGTCGGTTGGAGCGTAGAGGACCTGCGCAGCATATCCCGCTTCGATACAGACCGTGTCGACTGGATTGTCTCCCTCGACGCGGCCACTCCGGAGACCTATAAAAAAATCCGCGGACCCCAATGGGATGAGGTGTGGTCGGCCATACAGATGATGAGAGAGCTCTACCCCGTCTCTCGTCTGCATATACAGGCTGTAAGAATGCACGAGAACGAAGAGGAGCTCGAACAGTTCTATAGATACTGGAAAAACGAGGAGGTGCCTCTTATTATCCAGAAATACGACAATTTCTGCGGGATGCTTCCGGACAAAAAAGTAACCGACCTCTCCCCCCTCACGAGGTTTGCCTGCAGGCACCTTAAACGGGACCTTGCAGTCCTTATGGACGGCTCTGTACGCATGTGTCGGGAAGACGTAAAGGGAGAGTATCCCCTGGGAAATATTATCGAAGAGGGCATGGAGACGGTATGGGAGCGGATGACTCCTTTTTATCTACGACATATCAAGGGAGATTTGCCCTCCCTGTGCGAGAGGTGCGATGAATACTACACCTTCAACTTCTGAGGAGTTTAGCGATCCCTATACGATAGTAGGGGGAGAGAGAACCGACCGAAAAATGCAGACCCCCCCTCTTTTGAGCCTGCTTCTTTTGAACCGCGGAGGGAAGCCTTTCCGCCGCGAGTATTTCAGGGAGCTCGACCAGCTGGGGGATCTGGAGATAATTTCCATAGAGCCGGGCAGGGGTACCTACGATGTGGAGGCCCTCAGCCGCAAGTTTCCGAAAATCCGTTTTCTCCTCCTCCGTACACAGCTTACCCGGGGGGAGCAGATAAATCTCGGAATCAAGGAAGCGGCGGGCCGCTATGTATTTGTATTCTGGAACGATATGAAGGTAGTCTCTCCTCTTACGGTAAGCCTCCTCAAGAGACTGCACAACTCCGAGCGGCTGTGTACGGTTCCGATAATCCAGAATACCCGCATGGAGACGGTCCCCTCGATTATGGTGCCCGCGTTCTACAAAAAGACTATAAAGGTGATTCCTATGGTTCCTCAACAGACGGATATTAAAACGCTTTTTCCCTTCGACTACTGCGGCCTCTACCACCGGGAGCGGTTTCTTTCCACCGGCGGGTACGATCGTCAGCTCACCAACCCCTACTGGCAAAAGGTGGATTTTGGTTTTAGATCCCACATGTGGGGAGAATCGATTAAGTGCGATACCTCCTTCCGGGTTCGGTATCTTGCCGAACAAACCCCCGAGGATACTACCGCCGACGTGAGCTATAAGCTCTTTTTTCTCAAAAACCTTACTATTCGCTTTGGCGGGGACTCGGGAATCCTGCCACTAAGCCGGCTATTCCCCTACTATCTGCGTTCCGGAAGCGGTCTTATCTCCGCAATACGGGATTTTTTTTCCGTCCGGCGTTGGGTAAAGGATAATCGGTACCGCTTTGTAAAGGATGCCCGGAGTGTAACGGATCTTTGGGAGGAGAGCGAAGAATGACCGGTGTTTTTTTGCAGGTTCGTCTGGACTCGAGCAGGCTTCCGGGGAAGGCACTGCTTCCGCTGGAGGGCGATACCGTCGTTGGACACGCCATGCGGGCGCTGCGGAATGTACACGCCCAGGTGTACCTCCTCCTCACCGACTCCGAAAGCGCGGGGGAGCTGCGCCCACACGCCGAGAAGGCGGGGTTTGAGGTGTTTGCAGGGGCAAAGGACGACGTCCTTCTTCGCTACACCGATGCAGCCCGTCTGTACGGGGTGGATCGAATTATCCGTGCTACGGGAGACAATCCCCTGGTAAGCGCGGAGTGTGCCGACCGTATATGCGTTCTCCACCGGCAAGCGGGAGCCGACTACAGCGGCTTTAGGGGACTGCCCCTGGGTACGGGGGTGGAGTGTGTAGAGGCGGAGGCGCTTTTTGAGGCGGAAAAAGCGGCGGTAAGCAGCTACGACCGCGAACACGTGTGTCCATACCTCTACCGTCATCCCGAACGCTTTTCCATACATACCCCCCAGGCTCCGGGGCAGTACCGTTTTCCCGAAGCGCGGGTTACCCTCGACACGGAAGAGGACTACATCCGCCTCAAGGAGCTCTTCAAATCTCTCTACAACGGCTCCCCCGTTCCTATAGACAGGCTTGTTCCGGCACTCTCCCGATACTACCCGGTTGCGGGGTAGCCGTTATGGGGAGGATCTACCTCTTTGCCCCGAGCCTGCGGCGGGGAAACGGCACAGGTCATCTAAGAAGGTGCCTCTCGCTTATGCGGGATATGGCCGGCTCTGCACACGAACCGGCCCTGCGGCTCTACATGCCCGAAAAAGAGCGCCGGGATGAGTTTCTGCCCCTCCTCGAACAGTACGGCATCTCTCCGGACCGGCTAGTCGACGGGCAGAAGGCGGAGGAAGGTCCAGCCCCCTTCAGGGCGGATTTTGTTATAGTCGACGGAAGGAGTACCGGCGTCGAGGAGTATGAGTTCCTCTCCACCCTGGGAATACCCGTCGGCATAGACGAAGGAGGTCCTGCCCGCTCCGCTTTTCCCTTTCTTGTAGATACCTTCCCGCTTCCTGAAGAGTATGGAGAAGCCAATATTGCCGATCCGGGTCTTCTCGATGTGCCGGAAATAAAGGATGATTCTCCCGCAAAGACGGGGGAGTATCCGAAAAAGTTCTCCAAAATTCTCGTGAGTTTCGGCGGCGAGGACCCCGCTCATCTTACGGAAGCGGTGCTGCGGGCCCTGGGCGAAATATATGCCTCGAAGGACACCCCAAAAAAGTGCGAGCGGGTACTGCCCCCGCCTTCCGCAATTACGGTTATAGTGGGGCCGCTCTTCGCCAGGGAATGCGCGTTCCCCCGTCAGCTGCAGGAAATAAAGGATCTTTACAGGTTGTCTCTGGAAGTTGTACAGGCCCCCGAATCCCTCGATTCTTTTTACAGGGAGCACGATCTTGTACTCACCTCCTTTGGGCTTACCGCTTACGAGGCCGCAGCGGCGGGATCGGGGGTAATACTTTTTCACCCCTCGGAGTATCATCGGACCCTTGCCCGGAACGCCGGTTTTGCCGAGGTCCCTTCAATAAAGAGTGTAAATGGAAAAGCCTTCGAGACCCTCCTGGCACATCCCCCCCGGGTGTTCAGGGCTGCAGCCACCGCCGCGCCGGGGGGCAGAGCGTCTCTTCCCGAGCTGCTCCTCTCCCTCTACCCCCCGCGGGTCTCCTCCTGCCCCCTGTGCGGAGACAACACAGACTCCACTGCTCTTTTGCGGGAGAGGGACCGCAGCTTTTTCCGCTGCGGGGAGTGCGGTCTTGTATATCAGATCGATTTTGCCGAAACCGGCGGGAGATACGGAAAAGAGTACTTCTTCCGGGAGTATCAACGGCAGTACGGTAGAAGTTATCTGGAGGACGGTGAGCATATTCGGAGCCTCTCGAGGCCGAGGATAGACCGCTTAAAATCGATGGTCTCCGGAAATCGGAGACTCCTCGATGTAGGTTGCGCCTACGGTTTTTTTATGGAGGAAGCCGCAGCCGCGGGTTTTTACGTGGAGGGACTCGATGTCTCACCGGAGGCGGTGGAGTATGTACAGGGCCGTCTCGGCTTTACAGCTCATACCGGCGATTTCTCGGCAGAAAGCCCTCCGGCAGGCAGTTTCGGCGGTTCCGGAAAATCCTTCGATGTAATAAGCATGTGGTTCGTAATAGAACACTTTGAGAATCTGCACAGAGTCCTCGACAGGGTGTATACCCTTCTCCGCCCGGGGGGAGTTTTTGCTTTTTCCACCCCCAACGCCCGGGGTATAAGCGGCAGAAGCAATTTTAAGAACTTTCTTCGCTCCTCTCCGAGGGATCATCATACTTTGTGGACTCCTGCAGCCGCTGCATCTATACTCGGGGAGCGTGGATTCCGAGTGGAAAAGAGGGTATCCACCGGCCACCACCCGGAGAGATTCCCCCTTCCTCAAAAAAGCGCACTCTTTCATTTTTATCTGGGAATAAGTAAAATGTTTTCCATGGGAGATACCTTCGAGGTATACGCACGAAAAACCGGAGAGAAAAGTCCATGAGTACAAGCGTTCTTATACTGGGCGGAGGCACAATGCAGCTTCCCGCTATTCAGACCGCCCTGTCCCGAAAGTGGACCGTATCGGTGGCGGACGGCAATCCGGATGCGCCGGGGGCGGGGCTCTGCCACCATTTTATCCATGTGGATCTGCGCGATCTTGACGGGCTTATAGAGGCTGCGGGGCGGATCAAGGACAGCTATGGCCTCGATGGAGTTTTTACCGCGGGTACCGATTTCTCCTTTGCCGTAGCAAAAATTGCAGAAGCCCACGATCTGCCTGGTATGTCTCCGGAGACGGCGAAGGGGGCAAGCGATAAGGTGCGTATGCGCCGGATATTTGCCCAAAAGGGTGTTCCCGCTCCCTCCTTTGTGCAGATCTTGCCGGAGGAAGGGGTGCGGGAGAGGACAAGAGAACTCTCCTTTCCCCTCGTGGTAAAACCGGTGGACAACATGGGTTCCCGGGGAGTGCGGCGGGTGGAAACCTGCGTGGAGTTGGAGGAAGCCGCGGAAGAGGCGAGGAGAAGCTCCTTTAGCGGTAATGTTATTGTAGAAGAGTACATAGACGGGTCGGAGTTTAGTATAGATGCGCTGGTCGAAGGGGGGGAGATCCGCATTACCGGTTTTGCCGACAGGATTATACGTTTCTCCCCCTACTTTGTGGAGATGGGACACACCCTTCCGTCGGTGGTGGAGCCGAGTCTGCAGGAAGCGGTGGAGAGCACCTTCAAAAGAGCCGTTTCGGCTTTGGGGATTACCGAAGGTGCCGCTAAGGGCGATGTAAAGTGGAACGGCAAAGAGGCTGTGGTAGGCGAGGTAGCCGCGCGCCTCTCCGGGGGGTATATGTCCGGTTGGACCTTTCCCTACGCTACCGGGGTAGACCTCACCGGAGCGGCACTCAATATTTCCGTGGGACTGCCCGCGGGCAATCTCGACCCGGTAGTAAAAAGAGTCTCCGCAGAGAGAGCTTTTATCTCCATTCCCGGAACCGTCGCTGCCCTGGAAGGGCGGGATAAGGCAAGGGCAATGTCTGGGGTAAAAAAGCTTTTTGTTCGGGTATCACCGGGGGAGGAGGTGCGTTTTCCCACAAACAATGTGGAGAAGTGCGGCAATATTATTGCCGTAGACGAGAGCCGGGAGAGGGCGTGTCAACGTGCGGAAAAAGCCGCCCGGCAGGTGTGGGTTCGTTTGGAACCGGAGGAGGAGATAACGGAAAGGTTTCTCTACAAGAAAGAAGAGGGTTGGATCGAAGATGCCTTTACTCTCAATGTGCCGGAAAATTACCGATACTATAAAGAGATGGAACCCCTCAAAATTCTTCACGGCAGCCCCTTTTCCCGCGGTACCGGTAAATACGACGGCAGCAAGAGTAAGGGAGTCGGGTTTGTATCGGCGGAAAACGGGCCGGAGATTCTTGTATACCCGCTTCCCAAACTGCACCTGGAAAACACCCTGGATTGGCACGGAACCTCCCTTGCTCAAAGCGCGGAAAGGGCCCTTTCCCATACTTCGGCCAGGTTTATAGAGGGAGAAGACGGGGAAAACTCACTCCGTACAGGGGCGGTAATACTCGGTTCGGTATTTTGGACGGCCCTTTTAAGGGGGGGGTTGCAGGGAGCTGTGTGGTGCGTAGAGACTGTAAGGCGGATTGTTGAAAGGGGAGAAGATCCTTGCGCTTGGGGAGAAAGGATTGAAGTACCCGAGTGTTCCGGGATTGTGCCGAACAGGGAGCCGGGATGAGACGAAAGTCGGTAAGGGCGGGTGCGCGTTTTTTATCTATTTTTCTTCTTGCCCTCTTTATTCTGCCCGCTTTGGAGGCGGGGGCGGATACAAAGACTCTTTCGCAGATTATCTCCCTCACGGGGGCGGAACTCGAATGGGCACCCTACAGAAGGGAAGGCCGTTTGATCAAGGGAGACAGGGAGGTGCTCTTTAGAGAGGGGACCGGCTTTTTCCTTATAGACTATAGAGAAATGGTACCCGCGGAGCCTCCCCTTAGAGACGGGGAGGGGGAAATCTCTTTCTCCGGGGAAGACAGCCAATATCTGCTGGACCTTTTGGGGGTTAAACCGGCTTTATCCGGGGAGCTGGAAATTTCTACGGTAATTATAGATGCCGGCCATGGCGGAAAAGACCCAGGAGCAGTGGGTTCTCATATGAACAACGGCCAGGCGGTGGTAATGAAGGAGAAAGATCTGGTTCTCGATACTGCATTAATGCTGGGGGAGAAGCTCCGCAGCCGGTACCCGGATAAGCGTATACTCCTTACCCGCTCGGATGACAGGTATCTTACCCTGGAAGAGCGCACGGAAATTGCAAACGGCGTCCAGCTCAACGAGCAGGAGGCGATGATCTTTGTATCCCTTCACGCCAACGCTTCTTTCAATTCCAAAAGCGAGGGTTTTGAAGTCTGGTATCTTCCTCCGGAATTTCGAAGACAGCTTATAGATCCGGAGAGTCTCGATGAGGAGGCGAGGGAGGTTGCACCAATACTCAATACCATGCTCGAGGAGGAGTACACAGTAGAGAGCGTTCTTCTGGCGAGAAATATCCTTTCGGGTATGGAGAATTCCATAGGAGACAAGGCGATAAACAGGGGTCTAAAAGAGGAGAAGTGGTTTGTGGTACGAAATGCGAAAATGCCCTCTGTCCTGGTGGAGATAGGATTTGTCACAAACGAAGAGGAAGCGCATAAGTTAAGTAACAAAGACCACTTGAAGAAGATATCCGAAGGCATTTATAATGGCATATGCGATTTTATAGACCATTTTCAAAGCTTGGAGGAGTAACTCCATGTCGGAGAGCCTGCAAGTGTGAGGTGTTAAAGTGAAGCTTCCCCGTATAGGCTTTTCGCGGAATTCCGCTGCGGTTGTTCCTTCCGTTATATGGGGGCTTGCCCTCGTTATCTCCTTGACCTTGTTCTTTCTTACCCACGACGGCATGGTAGAGCGTGTAATTTTTTTCCCCCGGCATCGTGAGCAGGTTATAGAGGGAGAGCCCAGGAGGCTGCCTGTAAAGGAGAGTACGGAAAAAGATATACAGCTTCTGGTGGAAGAGACGATTCTGGGGCCCTTCAATATCAATTACGACAGGCTGTTTCCTCTGGACACGAAGGCAAGAAGTATAATTTTAAGGGATGGCAAGCTCTATCTGGATTTTTCCATGGATCCCGTTCTCCAGCAGGAGGGCTCCGTACTCTCTTTGCCGGAAAAAATCGGAGCTCTAAAACGGACAATACTGTTTAATTTCCCCTCCATAGAGCTCATAACCGTCACTTTTAGGGGGCAGACCCCAAAGATGGAAGAGTTGTAGTGAAAAAAAAATAAAAGTCGTTGACAAACCAATATGGTTACGTATAATTTTAAATGCAATAGGTAAACTGTTTTAAAAGGAGCACTGGATGAAACGGTTCGGAATTCTACTTGGAGTTTTGCTTTTGATGGTTAGTTTCTCGGTTGCAGCGGAGGAGTCGGTCCTTATCGATTTTTCAACGCTAACCGCTGATCTTGAGGACGGAAATAACGAAGCTACTCTTGTTGATTTTGCCGACAAGGCAGGACCCGGCTACACGGACGAAGAGAAAGAGTTAATGA
>JBKHFZ010000073.1:0-12436 GCA_046539925.1 Spirochaetaceae bacterium | reverse complement strand
AGGGGAAAAGGAGAGGGCAAACCTGTGTGCAAGTGCGTCTTCGCTCTTGTGCAGCTGGTATGCGCTGTTTTTGGAATTAACGAAAAAATCGAAATCCCCCGTAAGGTTTTCGTCCGTAAAACCCTGGGCGTATCCGATGCCCAGGCCGGCTCCGAAGGAGAGCGCCGCGGGATTGACCCCCGGTGTTCTGTATGTCCGCGGGGCGGCAACGCTGTCGAAGGTTTGCCCGAACTCCTGGGCCTCAACGTCTGCAAGGGCCCCCGCGAAAAAAACAATTAAGAAGAGGAGCGCGGGAAGGAGTACATATCGGAATCCATGGTTACTGGGGTTCATTTTTCTGCCTCCGTCTCTATCTACTTCTATCTACATCTCGTAGCTGCCGCCGAGACCCACGGAGATTCCCCGAAGGCGGGAGATAAACTCCCCCTTAAAATCCGTATCCTCATCAACTGTCTCGTCGGCATAATTTATCTTATAGTAAGTATCGCTTTTAGCAGTGGTAGGTGCAAATATATCCGTAAAGAGCGCGGTTATTTGTACACTTATCCTGTCGATCTCCACACCTATACTCGTTCCCGCCTGGTACCCGTAACCGAAAATAGCGTTCATGGAGAGATCGTCGAAGGCGTAGAAGTCGTCATCTGTCTCTGATGCAAAAGCTTGGCCAATGGCTCCTTCGTTTAACTGGGGTGCTATAAACCATGCCCCGACTCCACCGGCAATGCCGCGGATAAACACGGGGCCCAGGGGAATATGGGCTTGCAGACGCAGGTAGGGAATAAAAGTATCGGCGGTGTACCAAATCTCGTCGCTTATGCGCTCCAGTTTGTTATTATCGTTTTTGTCGTAGGCCATAAGTCCCGAGGCCTTCATGTAGGTAAACCCCACTGGTACCGAGACTATATCCCCAAAGCCGATACTCGTCGAGAGGCCCGCTTCGTTAGAGAGGCTTCCGCTTTTATGCAACAGCGATTCCGGGACAAAAAAGGAGAGGCCCCCGCCAATGGACTGGCTAAAGAGTGGAGAAGTCGTAAGAAGCAGCACGGCGGTAAAAAGAATAACTCTCCTCTTTTTAAACTGCATCGATCTAAAAGGCATTGACCTAAACGGCATCGATAAAGCGGTTTTTTCCATTTTCCTTCCTCCTCAAGTTTTCTGCTTCCCCCCAGGGGAGTGTACATACAGCCAGGGACACAGCAGCCTTTCGAGCCGGTCGAGCAGATGGAAGAGGCCGAGCCCCAGAAGGCTTATCATAACAATACCGGCAAACATCCGTGTATAGTCTACCATAATCCAACTGTTCATAATAAAATAGCCTATTCCCCAGGATGCGGCATAATTTTCTGCAAAAAACAGTACGGAAATGCTTATGCCCAAGCTCACCCTTACCGCCGTCAGTATCCTCGGGAGAGAACTCGGAAAGTAGAGGTCGGTAAAAAATTGGCCCCTCGACAAGCCGAGGGTGCGCATGGCCTTTATGTGAGCCGGGGATATCTCCTTGATTCCGTCCCTCGCCGCGATAATTATCTGGAAAACAATTACCGACCATATCAGAATGATTTTAGAGAGATTTCCCAAGCCGAAGAGTACCATAAAAACAGGAAGGAAGGCGATTTTAGGCAGGGGATAAAAAATATACAGAAGCGGGGATACCAGGCGGTCGGTCTTGCCGGATATCCCGGCGGCCATTCCCAGGGGAATACCCACTATCAGGGCTGCGCTTATACCGCCGGCGATCCTCAAAAGACTCGAACCGGTATGCAGCCACAGCGCTTTCTGCCCCAACATACGAAGGAGGAGCCCCAGAACCGAAAGTGGAGCAGGTATCAGCCCGCCTCCTCCAATAAGCATGTGCAGAAGCTGCCAGAGGAGAATAATCAGTATAAGGGGGTAGAGGATTCGCCTTGTCACGGTTTTCCTCCTTCCGGCCGGTTTTTGCCGGAAGACCCGGAGGTCCCGGAAGAATCGGGGCTTGCGGAGAAGGTCTCCTTCATATCCCGACGGATCTCCAGCACAAGCCGGTAAAACTCTTCGGTGTCCCGCAGATTGGGGTTTCCGAAACCCGGGTTGTTGTACTCCTTTATCAGTCTGCCTTGGTTCATTACCAGTACGGTACGGCCGAGAAATACCGCCTCTTCGATGCTGTGGGTTACGAACACCATGGTCCGTGGGGCCTCCAGGTAGAGGTGAAGGATGAGGTCCTGCAGCCGCTCTTTACTCATCTCGTCCAGAGCGGATGTGGGTTCGTCCATCAGCAGAAGATCCGGGCGGGTTACCAGGGTGCGTCCTATGGCCACCCTTTGCCGCTGCCCGCCGCTGAGCTGGGAGGGGAACTTTTCGCTCTGCCCCCTCATCTCCATCCGTTCGAGGGCCCATTCGGTTCGCTTCTCTATTTCTTCATGGGAGAGCCGAGCCGCTCGAAGGCCTATTTTGATATTCCTCCCCACGGTAAACCAGGGGAGAAGGGCGTCTTCCTGCATAATAAGGCCGGTGGTCGACCTGGGTCCCCCTAGGGGCTCTCCGTGTACGAGGACTTCTCCTCTCTCCGGTATAATAAGGCCCGCAATAAGGTGAAGCAGGGTAGTCTTACCGCATCCGGACGGCCCAACTACGGCGCAGCTCTGTTTCTCCTCCAGAGAGAGGGTAAGCTCCCTTACCGCCGCTTCGTGTCCGTAATATTTGTCCGCTCCTCTTATCTCTACCATCTACTCCGACCACGTATCGACAAACTCCCGGTTAAGCAGATCTTCGGGGGCAAGGTCGATTTCTTCCTCAATAATATCGCCGGTCCAGGCAACTATATCCTTTACGTACCCGTCGCTCTGCAGGCGCGCGGGAGGATAGTCCGGCAGAGAAATAGCTTCTTGTATCTCCCTGTTGAGGGAGGATATCTTCTCTACCAGTATCTCTCTGGCCAGATCGGGATTTTTTCTGATATCCTCCGCCGCGCGGTTGTACCCTTGTATATAAGAGCCGATTGCCTCCCCCTTCTCCTTCATGGCTTTTCCGGTAAATACCATAATGTCGGGGCAGGACTCTTCTTCGTACATCTGTTTGTTAAGCCCCCTAAGGGCTCCCAGGCTGGCGATGGGCTCGGGAAATATGCCCATATCCAGTTTTCCCGACAGCAGTGCTTCGAGTCGCAGGGGAATTTCGTTAATATACACCTTTTTTACCCGGTAGTCCTCCGAAAGCCTCCGGTCTGAGAGGTAGTTCGAGACGCTCACCTCCATCATCCCTACCGAAACCTCCGGTTTTTCGCCGCTCTCTTGTTCTTCAGTTTGATTTCCAGGGTCTCCGCCGTGGTGCTCCGCGGAGGCAGGGGTTTTAAAATCCGGTGCGGTAAGTACAGGAAACAAACCTTCGGTCATCATTACTCCTTTAATGTCGAAGCCGCTGTTGACGTTGGTGGTAAGGGCTACCAGATCGGTCATGGCGCCGTCTATTTCTCCCGATTGAAGCGCGCTCTGCCTGTTCTGTGCGTTTGTGTAAATAGTAATATCCATCTCCACTCCGGCATCTGCAAAGTACCCCTTCTCCTGGGCCAAAAGCATTGGTGCCGAGTCTACCGCGGGCATAAGTCCTATGGAGAGTCTCCGTGTCTCATTCTCGCTGCCGCAGGATGCGCCGAGTGAAAGAAGCGAAATTATGAGGGCTGTACAAAAAAGATGAAGAAGGCTATTTTTCATGGTATGCTCCGGATGTAAAAATTTGGGTTAATATGAAAATAGCCGTATCCGGCTATTTTCCCCGTTTTGGTCGTTGTGCAGCGGCATGCGAGCTAAATAATAACACGGGCCTTGGGGGAGTTCAACTGTGGGCAGTACGACAGATAAGAAGAGAAGCAGAGGGTCGAGGGGCGGTAAGCCGGCGGCGGTATATAATGGTCGTCCCACTGCAGAGGGCGATGGATCGGCAGCAAAGGGGCTCCGGGCGGCGGATTTTATCCGAAGTTACTGGATAGCCCTGAGGGTGTTCTCCCTGAGTCTTGCCGTGGGGGGCGCCGGTTTCGGGCTTATTGCCGCCTGGTACAGGGGAGAGCTGTTTTTAAGGGGGAGCTTCGACGGATGGCTGCTTGTGTTTCTCGTGATGATTGCGGGCCTCTGCTCCCAGGCGGGGGCCAACCTCATAAACGACTACTTCGAGGGCTCCTTCAAGTACCCGAACAGTTCGCAGCGAACCATGCAGTTTCTCGGTCGTCGCAGAACCTTCTTCGATGTCTTCGTCTTTGTCAGCGGTATAGGGGCGCTCGGGCTCGCCGGGCTTATAGGGCTCTACCTGGTATGGCGCACGGACTATGTGATGCTGGTTATCGGTCTTGTCGGACTTATAGGTTCCTATGCGTATACCGGAGAGCCCTTTGTGTATAAGCGCAGGGGCCTTGGAGTGCCCCTTTCGTTTGTGCTAATGGGGCCGCTCATGAACCTGGGGGCGTGGTATGCGGTTACCTCAGAGCTCTCCTGGTATCCGGTGCTCCTCGGCCTGCCGGTGGCTCTCTTTGTTCCTGCGATGATGATAAGCAACGAGATGAGGGATTTTTACCGCGACCACAGGATTAGCATGGGCACCCTCAGTGTAAGGATAGGCCGCCGCCCGAGTATTCTACTCTACGATCTGCTTACCTTCGGAGCCTTTCTCCTTACCGCCGGCTATGTTGCCTCGGGTTTTTATCCCGTCGCGGCCCTTGCGGTTTGGCTTACCCTGCCCCTCGCGGTAAGCGGCCACCTGAGGGTCCTCGGACACCACAGCCGCTCCATCCCCGCCACAAACCAGCTGCACCTCTTTTTTATGTCTATACTAATTGCGGCGTTGTTGTTGGGCTAGGCGGATTTTGATCCAGCCGGATTAGGTAATAAGAGGTTTTGATGAAATACATGTCGGTAAAATAGAATTAAATATTTCTTGATATATCTGTACTTTAAGCGCATAATATAAAGCCAGGAGGATATTATGAAAAATGTTTCTTTGGTTTTTGCCGTTGCGGCATTGTTGTTTTTCCTGGTCTCCTGCGGTTCTTCGAATGATCTGAGCGGGGAATACGACTGCATTGAACATTTTACCGAAGATATGGTCGGGAAGGTTTCTCTGGAATTAAACAAGGACGGAACTGTCATCATGAACCCGATTAACCACAAGGGGACGTATAAGATAGAAGAAGACATGGTTACCCTCGAACTGGAGCATTTTGATCTTACTTTTACTCGAGAGGGAGATAAACTGGTTTCTTCCGATGAGACAACGGTGTACCAGAAAAAATAGAAAGTTGTTCAAAGGTCGGGTTGAAGTGGTTTGAGAGTCGAATTTGGTTCGCTTTTTGGGTTTTTACCCAATCTTTGAACCATTTATTAAGTTTTTCGGCCTCTTCCATTTTATCGAGGACCACCTTTACCCACCCATCTTTGAGGACATCGGGCACCTGGCCGAATATATTGTTTACCTGCCGTAACCTTTCCGAGAGAGATTCATGGACCTTGTCTTCTACTGAGTCTTTGTACCGAAGATTCAGCACGTTGATGATATCGTGGTTTTGTCCTATTCGCTGAATGCGTCCTTTTCGCTGTTCCAGCCTGGTGGAATTCCAGGGAAGGTCGATATTGATCAGATTGCCGAGTGCCTGCAGGTTGAGTCCTTCGCCGGCGGCGTCGGTGCCGAGGAGAATCTTTATCCTTCCGCTGCGAATACGGGATTTGATTTCCTTCCTCTTACGTCGCAGGAATTGGCCGTCTTCCCACACCAGCTCGTAGTTGAGATTCCATCCGGCATATGTCTCGTTCGCAGAACCGAGGAAACTGGTGCGTTACCCGTTTCGGATGGTCCCACCGATTTCTCCTCTATGAAATGAGAACCGGCGTATCATACTTCACCCTTAAGCGGCAAAAATCCGAGTTCATCGAGCTTGTGAAGGAGTTCTCTCATGAGACTGGTATGTACAAATCCTATTACATAGCTTCGCTTTGATTCCGGTGAATGCTGCAGGAGACCTCTTTCTCGAAGGCCCTGAAGTATGCGCGAGGCTTGCACCTGGCTTAGCCCTCCTGTCACCGGCCTGATATCTCTATTCTGTATCGGACCTTTCTCAGCTGCGGTAAGCAGTACCCCTCGTTCATGATCGGAGATACCATTTTTTTTATGCAGATCAATTATGGCGGGTTGTATGATCTTCGAACGGAGATAGGTATAATCGAGAAGACGCTCAATCTTGTCGAGTTCTGTCTTTATCCCTTCGAGAACATACCGACACCACGAAAGCAACCCCTCACGAGTTCCTGTATCTGCATCGGAGAGTTGGTTGTAGTATCGGTTTCGGTCGCTGCAGAACACTGCAGTTGGATTGAGAATCCTGGAGCTCGGATGTTCTCCTCCCACTCTAAACCCTGCGTTCAGAAGAAGGGCAAAGGTCAGCAGGCGCACCGTGCGCCCGTTTCCGTTGGAAAAGGGATGTATCCACGCAAACCGGTGGTGGGCAAGCGATATTTTTATAAGGTCGTATTTAGGAGGATCCTCGTGCTGGATGAATTGCAGCAATTCCTCCATTAATGCAGGGACATCGGCGGCCTGTGGTGGTCGGTGTGTCGAATGAGCGATGGAAACTTCACCTCTTCTATATTCACCTGGGCTTGCATCTCCCTCGCCTTCGACAGGCAAATCGTGTGTTACCATTTCATGCAGCTCACGGACCAGCCGTTCGTCTATACGCAATTGCATACCGCCCGCACTAGTGTGTTTTTCCAGAAAAATGAGGGCCGATTCTATGTTTCTTATCTCCTGAAGAGTAGTATCCGGAGATTTTCCTTCCATTTTATAATCGATGTATTCGGCTACGGTAGTCCGATTGCCTTCAATACGTGCCGATCCGAGACTTTCCATAATATGGAATATATTTTTTATCTGATCAAATATATAGGTGGGTGTTGTGCCGGAGGGTGTAGACTTGCGTTGATGATCGAGTTCAATGATGAGATCGGTTAGATGGTCATCGAAATCAGGGGTAACAAGTTCCAGTGGAATATGCAAAGGTTCGGACATACTTGCAGGCTCCTTCCTCGTTACTTATCATTAAAACTAACTAATTCTTATAGTACATATACTTAAAAAATATGTCAATAAAAAATACTTATCATTACTGTAAAGGCAAACTTATCCTCCACGCTTCCACCGTAATCATTCTCCATCGGCCTTCCATTGGTCCAGATGGGAGTACAAGCTGCTTTTCTCCGGAAACTTCAGTGCGACCTGAATGTCTTCCCTGCGGGGCCAGTAGTCCCTCCTTCGGGTTCTCACTCCTGGTGGCCGTATGCAAATAAAACTACGGGCAGAGAGACTAAGCAAGCAGACTCTCATAGTATGGCAGCGCCACATTCGAAAGACAAATGGGGAATGGCAAAGGATATAATGGGAATGAGTGAAATGGCTACCAACCCCTCTTCAGCTCATCGATCTTCTCCCGACGATTGACCACTGTCTCCCAGGTGTCCCATTCCGGTACCGAATCCATTTTGGAGTAGCGTTCATTGAATGGATGTTTTTTCGGGATATCTTCAATAAGTTTTTCGGCCTCTTCCATTTTATCGAGGGCCACCTTTACCCACACATCTTTGAGGACATCGGGCACCTGGCCGAATATATTGTTTAACTGCCGTAATCTTTCCGAGAGAGATTCATGGACCTTGTCTTCTACTGAGTCTTTGTAGCGCAGATTCAGCACGTTAATAATATCGTGGTTTTGTCCTATTCGCTGAATGCGTCCTTTTCGCTGTTCCAGCCTGGTGGAATTCCAGGGAAGGTCGATATTGATCAGATTGCCGAGTGCCTGCAGGTTGAGTCCTTCGCTGGCGGCGTCTGTGCCGAGGAGAATTTTTATCCTTCCGCTGCGAATACGAAATTTGATTTCCTCCCTCTCACGTCGCAGGAATTGGCCGTCTTCCCAGATACCCGATTTCCCGCTTCCTGCATACAGGCCTATTTCCTGGTCGGGAAACTCTCTTGCCAACTCCTCTCCGACCCAGTGGGCGGTATCATAGTATTGAGAGAAGAGGATACAGCCGTCTTTCATCCATTGATGGTTTTTCAGATAGCGAATGATCACGCCGAGTTTTGGGTCGGAGAGCTCCCTCTGCTCGACCCCGATGGAGAGGACGTTATAGCATTCCTGCAATAATTTCGTCTCTCCAGGAGTGAGGTTTTTCAACTGGTTCTTCTCGCCTGAGGATATATCTTCTTCTCCATACTCATCCTCCTCTTCACTCTCATCGATCTCCCAGGAGTCGATCATTTTCCTGACGGTGCTCAGTCCGGCCATGATGGAACTGCCGATGCGTCTGAGAAGGAGGGTCTTGAAAAAACCTGCTCCGCCGACTCTCTTTGCAAGGAGCTTGCAGAATTGTTCGGCCGCATCATAGCCCTGTTGGAGATAGCTCTCCAGCGGTAAGGCTTCATCGTCTATCAGCCGTACTTCTATCTTCCGCAGATACGGCTCCCCCGTCTCCGGGTTGACGGTATTCTCCAAATAAGAGCGCATGCGCCGTACGATATGCAATAAAAATGGATTGTGTCGGTCGAATACACTGTCGATTTTGTGCTTCAGTCGAGTCTGTAATGGTGGCGCGAGATTTGCAAACAGCCGCTCTTCCCCGACTACGACCGCTTTGTCGTCCGGATAGTCCATCAGTGTCCGTGCGAAACTGAAGTCGGTATCTTCCCATGAAGGAGGAAGGGGGTTACGCAGCCAGTCCCACTTTTCCTGGAGATCGGCGGGTGGATCGCTCTCATCCATAAGATAGGGCAATGCCTCTTCCGGTCGTCTCCATGGGCTTGATTTACTGCCTAAGACATGATCACTTCCCTCGGAAAGAAGCCGAAGAAGGTCCCATGCCTCGATGGGGTGCATCTGGACGGGAGTTGCTGTGGAGAGGAGCATCGACCGGGTTCTTGAAGCAAGTTTGTAACAGAAGGCATAGAGCTTATTCGCATCATTATCCGGGGGGTCTTTGAGGGCTGGACCTCTCTCATCCTGTTTGGGAAGCTTGCGCCGCCTGGCGCGGTGTGCCTCATCAACGATCACCCCTTCCCATTCCTGCTGAAGGAGGGCCTTGACCTGCTCATTCCCACGGGTAACGAGTCCCTGCGAGATCATACCGATTCTTCTCGGACATCGGAGCAGTGGATTTTTCCCGTTCTGCATGTGTTCGAATCCGGCTTCGTCGATCCAGGCTTTTCCGTTCCATCGAGCAGAGGGTATTTCCATAAGGTCCCACAGCTCCGTCTGCCACTGCTCCATGAGGGTTTTCGGAAGGAGGACCAGTATGGGGAGGTCGCTCTGCAGAGCCATGAGTTGGGCCGCCATTCCCAGCTGTACCGTTTTCCCGAGGCCTACCTGGTCGCCGAGTACGAATCGAGCTCCTGAGCTCTTGTGCGCCCGCCAGAACAGATCGACAAAGTATCGCTGATGCGGCCATAGGCCGAACTCCTGCCGGTAAACCGGTGCTTCTACCACCACTCCTTTGGGGTCGGGCTCTTTTCTCCAATTCTCCAGATTTATTTCCCGGCGACCTACAAGTCGCTTTACCTCATTCACTATCGCCCGGGAGAGAGGAACGGCCTGATGGTGGTGCCAGAGACGGTTAAACTCCTCCTGCACCCATGTACAGGCCTCTTGGCTGTCGTCTTCCCACACCAGCTCATAGTTGAGATTCCACCCTGCGTAGGTCTCGTTTGCAGAGCCGAGGAAACTGGTGCGTGACCCGTCGGATAGGGTAATGACACCTGCTTTTCCGTGAATGAGGCCGAATGCATCGTTGGGCAGGACCTTCACTTCGAGTTTCGGATTGCTCTGCGAGGTGAGGAGGGTATAGAGGCGCGTCAATCTATCCTGTGCGGTTCCGCTCAAGGCGGCAGGATCGTGGCGAAAAAAGCTGAGTTTCTGGGCCTGTTCCGCCTTCTGAGCCTGGCTTACATCCTCGGCTCGGAGGTCGGAGTTGCAAATAATACGGATGGTCCCGCTGACCGATTCGAAGGCCTCACCGGCAAACTCCAGGAGAGAACTGTCGAAGTACCCGGCAATCCTGTCGTAGGACTGCGCTCCCTGGAGGCGATCGGTGAGAAATCTGTTTCCCTTTTCTCCTTTATGAAATGAGAACCGGCGTATCATGTATTATGCATAGACGAGTTTATCTTTCTTGGGTTCCGGTATGGGTCTTCCAAGGGATTTTGCAGTCTCTATCCATTCTTCTATTATGACTTCAGCGTTGCTCAATGCCTCACTATACGATTGGCCGTCGGCCATGCACCCGGGGAGCTCAGGAACTTCCGCTATATATGAGTTATCTTCCGAACTCCAGTAGAGGATAATTTCGTATTTGTACATTCTATACCTCCAGTTTATATTTGAGGATGATACCTCTCACTTGCTTAACCTGGTAGGCTTTTGCAAGGTTACCGACAGGCTGGAGATTAATTATCTCCTCAATACCCTCTTTTGTAAAGACCACATGATCAATAGGAGATTATGCTTGTAATTATGCTTATCTGTCTGTATACTTTTAACTGGATAGACTGGTAAGTAGCTGTTTGGGGGGTGAAAAAGTGTCGGTATTTGAACAAATAAGGGCTGCGAATCCTGATGCAGCACACATCCTTGATCACTATTTCCGCATAGAAAAGACATATCGAGAAGCATTGTGGGCAATGAATCCTACCAAAGGAACTCGTCCTGTATCGGCCTCATCGGCAGGGAAATTTATTATTTCTAATGACAGCACAAGAGTCAGATTCTAATTCGTGGCCGGAACCTTTTCCGGTTTCCTATCAAGATATTAATGATTTAGTAGCCTCAGAAGGTGAGTTCAATCCCTCTGCTCTTCGATTCGAGACAATTCGACGGATCGAGAAGATTACCAAAAGACCTCTCATTTGCTATGTCTCACAAACTCATAATCCACCACCAGGGTCCTTGGTATCAATAGATGATAGTGACCTCTTGGGTTTCGGAGATTTACTACGAGGTCTAAAAGCTGAGGATGCTGTAGATGTGTTAATTGTCAGTAATGGAGGCTCTGCAGAGGCAGCTGAGAGAATTGTAGGTTTATTGCGAGATTCCTTTTGAAAAGATTCGTTTGAATGTAAAATGCTCAGAGGATGTAGTAGAAGGGCTTGATGAATTGCTTACAAGTTTGTACGTACAATATGAGTTCTTCCTGGAAAAGACCCCATTTGTGAAATTGTTCGAGAATGGGAAAGGGGTTAACTGGGGAAAGCAACAAAATCAAAATACCCCTCCGCCGCACTCATTAGGAGGCCAATCCAGGCCACACGAAGAGCCCAAGCGAACTGGTGCCGTGTAATTTTAGGCGCTTCCACCGTAATCATTCTCCACCAGCGCTCGAAGCAGCTGGGCACTCTCCCCATCGGCCTTCCAGTGACCCAGATGGGAGTACATGGTGCTTTTCTCCAGAAACTTCAGGATAACCTGGATGTCTTCCCTGCGGGGCCAGTAGTCCTTGCGGGAGCTCTTCAGGTAGTTGAGTCCCTCCTTCGGGTTCTCGCTCTTGGCGGCGGTATGCACGGCAAAGAGGATGTGGCGCATGAGGGAGCTTCCCCACTCACCGTCGCTGAGCTGTGTTCTCTTGAACTCACTCGGTGTCTTGAACCTTGCCTGGTTTGCGCCGCTGTCTCCGTAAAAAAACCTGTATTCCTGCACGCCGAATCCTCGGGCAAGCTCCATGTAGGCGCCGTTTCTCAGCTCTCCATGCCGTTCCAGTTCGAGGCCCCTTAAATACAGGCGTTCATAATTGGTGAGGTTTCTCCACACATGGGAGTCGATGTCCCTCGGAACGAGGTAGGACGCAGCGATGGATATTGCCCGTTCGATAATCTGTTCGAAGGGGGACAGTTCCCCTTTTTTTCGTACTCGGAAGAGCTCATGACTTATGTCCTGTCCCTCTATGTCGGAGTAGCTGGTGAGAACGCGAAGGGCCGCCGCATAGGCGCCGAGCTGGTAATCGGTATCGCCGAACTGCGGGCGTATGTCGTCGTCTACCTGTCGCATGTGGTCTATCTGCGCTTTCACCTCGTCCTCGACCATGGGGTAGAGCTCATCGAGGTAGACGGTCTCTTCCTCTAAACGTTTTCGCAGGACCATGAATACCGTTCCCTGAACGTAGTTGCCGGTTTTCAGGCCGCTGCTCGTCTCCGTGCCGATGGTCCATGCGGCGGTTACTTTGAGTCCGGCCGCCCATAGAATCATCCCGAGATCGGCCCAGACTCCCGAGTCCTGGTGGGTAAACATGATGATCTGGAATCCGTTATGGGGCATGTGATGAGCCAGGTTTGCATAGATGTCCACCATGCTCCGGTTGAACTCTTCGTCGGTCCCCTTTACCGCCAGCGCCGGTCTGCTGTTTACACTCCAATCGGGAAAGAGCTGTGGTAACTGCTTTTC
>JBKHFZ010000072.1:0-12500 GCA_046539925.1 Spirochaetaceae bacterium | reverse complement strand
CCATGAATTCACCTCCTGGGTGTTTTGGGTTGTTGGTCTAACTTATTACACCACTGGGAGGTATTTTTTTCAACTAGGCAAAATCGCTCACCTTAGGTTTAGATTAATTTTGAACATTTGCTATTTTTTTGCTACATTTACCTATTCCCTATCAATGTCACCAAGTTTTTCTTTCATCAAAAGTGCACCGAGTGCCATGCCAAATTGCTTGGCTGCAATTCCGCCCAGCTCTTGCTCTGCAAAATATTCAGCGTATTTTTCTTCGTTTTCCTTGCAGCTTACAGGGAGAATTCTCCCTGTAATTCTCTCAGGGTTTATCCTGTATATTGCTTTGTAAAACATGATTTTAACCATACACGCGCCTCTCAAAAAGGTAACCGCTTTTTCCGGACTCTATGTTGAGTTTTTTGACTTTGCTCTTTAGATGGGCTACTTCTTCTCCGAGTTTACCGGGGTGAGGGGGTCTCCTGAAGTTTTCACTGGTTACCACTGCCGCACTTAACGTAGTCAATACAACCTGGACCTCCTCTCCCCTGCGATTTTCCGTTATAAAGTAGCCCCGCCCGAGGTCGCTCTCGCAGAAAAACTCCTTTCGCCTCTCGTCAAACTCCTGACATATACCCTCGAGAAAGTCCGTGGAAACGATATCCTCACTCAAAAGAATGAAGTCGTCTCCCCCTATATGCCCGATCCTGTAGACCGCCTCGCAGGTCTGAATACGTTCGGAGAGTAATTCGGCAAGCATTTTGATTATTTCATCTCCCCTGGAGAAACCGTAGTAATCGTTAAACTCCTTAAACCGGTCCAAATCAAAATAGACAATAGAGTACTCGGCTTTCAAGAGGAGATCTTCCAACCATACACCTATTACCTGATTCCCCGGCAAACCGGTAAGCGGATTGGCACTCGTGGCGTAGCGTACTTCGGTATCGAAGGCCTTGTGGATAACCTTTTTCATCGAAATAGTGCCGACAAGCCTCCCGTCTTCTCTGGAGACGACCACCGGATCGTAGATGTCCTCTTCCTGTCTCGCCATTGCAAGTCTGCCCAGTACACGAAGATCGGTGTCTTCACGGATCAAGAGCATATTGCTCTTAGCCAGTTTTTCCACGGTCTTTCTCTGGAAGATTACATAACCGTACCTGCCTGAGAGGAGATTGTAAAAGTAGTTGCGGGTAATGATCCCCTTCGGTGTGTCCTCTTTGTCGACAATTACCACAAAGCTTACCGAATTATGGCTCTGGAAAAACTCATCGAGATCGTCTGCATGATGTGTCCCTTCGATAAAGGTCGGAGGTCGTGTAATAAGACGGTGAATGGAAATATCGACCGAATAACTGTGTCGCATATATTCATCCCGTAAACCGCGAAGGGTATTCGCTACCTGATTTTCCAATTTCCGGGGCTCGGGATCGGGCCTTCCAAAAAAATAGCCCTGCGCATACCGTGCGCCGAGGCGATAGGCAGTTCTCAGCTCATCTTCACTCTCTATGCCTTCCACGAGGATCGAACTCCCAACCGTATCGGCAAATTCGGAGATCGCACGTACGAGATTCTGTTTGTAGCTGCTGCGGTGTATACCGGAGACGATCTGCTTGTCGACCTTCATAATGTGAGGGGTTGTCGCCACGAGCGTAACGAGCCCGCTGTGCCCCGATCCGAAATCATCGAGGGCAATGCGAAAGCCCTGCTCTACATAATGACGAATCGTCTCTTCAAAAAGCGTGTAGTCATTCACACTGGCTGTCTCCGTTATTTCGAGGACAAGCTGCTTACTGTCTATACCATACGTTTTGAGGGTGTCCATGGTAAATGATTTCTGAAAGTGAGAACTGGAAAAGACCTTGGGACTCACATTGATAAAAAAACTTGCATGGGGGAGCTTGTCTATCTCTTCGTTTATTCGCTTGATAGCCGCATAACGGCAGGCGTACTCGAGTTCCCAGGAGAGCTGCCATTTTTCGGCATGAGAAAACATGTCGATTGGAGAAAAGAACTCTCCCTCCCCGCGCGCGAGAAGCTCGTAGCCGAAAATATCCGCGCCAAACATGTCAATTATCGGTTGGAAGTAGGAGCTTATCCGTTTGCCTTGTATCATATCGACCAATCGGCTGTAGGAATCGCTTCTTGAGTTTTCAATACCTGATATCTCCCGATCGGAGAAGCTCGCAGCATTCTGGAGAGTTCGGGGAGTATGGGAATAATCCGGAAAACCACCGTCCATGGCCCCACTCTACACAGCCGATGTGAGAGAATTATTATACTCAAGCTAGAAATGTGTTGTCTTTTCGTTTCGGCAATACAGGTAATGGGTACTAAGGGGAATATACTCCTCTTGGCATGAGAACAGACAAAAAGCGGCGGGTTTTGTACCACCGCTTACGTTAAGACAGTTCCGTTAAGACAGTTGAGGCCCAGGGAGTCTTTTAGCTCTGAATCGATTCGAAATCATCTTCGTGATCAATCTCCTCTTCGAGAATATGAAGAATGAGGTTATATGTTACCGGATCCACACCCGCGGTCTTTTTTAAAAGCTTGTTGTAGACGGCGATAGCTCCCCGCTCAGCCTCTATTACGGTTCGTATAACACCGTCTATATCCTTCGGGTCTTTAGGAGGCGCCGGGTATCCCTCGTTGCTGCTCTCCACGAGCTTTGTCGGGTCTCCAATTGGTGTGCCCCCCAACTGAGTTATACGGCCTGCCAACTCCTCTTGGTGCTCCAACTCTTCTGCTGCAAGTTTTTTCAGTTCCGCTTCGAGATTTTTTGCAGCCGGTCGGCCCTCCACTACCTCTGCCATGTAAGTGTACGCATAGACAGCGAGCCATTCATCCGCATAAGCTCTGTTCAAATCCTCGATAATTTCTTTTACATCCGTTTCTACAATTTCTGTTCCTTTCTGTCCCATAATCTTCTCCTATAATTTTGGTGTTGCTTTGATACACTTATTATAATATTCGGAACGATTATTATCAAGTGAGAAGACAGATTTTTTTGTTTTTTTCGAATCCCGGGCTTATGCTGCCTATTAAGAAAATTGCTTCCAGCAATTTTCGTCGTTTCAGTTGCCGCTGCGCGGCATGCGAAACTGACTGTATTCCCCCGGCAATGGCCACTGTTGACAGCTGCTCAAATACGGATGTATGCTATTAATGCCAGCGTTACGCAGTCACATTATGCAGCTGCTTTAAGGAGGGTACAGTGAAAAGCTTCACTATCCGTGGGGTCGACGAGAAATTGGAGCAAGCACTCGGAGACGTTAAAAACATACGACGATCTCGACCATCTTGCAGGTACATGGAGCGAAGCCGAAGCACGTGAGTTCGAAGAGTACATATCCCCTTTCGAACAAATCGACGAAGAGATGTGGAAATGAGAAAAGTGTGCCCGGTTTCGACATGGGAAGGAAAAGTAAACAAAATCGGGAAGAGTTTAACGATTTCCTCAACTCAAAAAGAGCGCCCGCTTCCGTGGGGCATCCCCCCTTTCCGAAAAGTATATAAAAACCGCCACTGCATTTCTTGATTTCCCCATTATCATTCATTACACTTAATGTATGGAATTAAAACAACACAAACGTTATAACTATTCGCCAATTTTTGATCGCCCGGTATATGAATGGCCCAACGGAAAGCGACTGGCCGTCTATTTTGCGATTAACATCGAGCACTTCGAATTCGGCGCTTTTCCGGGCTCCGATTTTACCGCTGTTTCCATTCCGCCGTACCATCGAGGATATGCCTGGAGAGATTACGGAAACCGGGTAGGGGTATGGAGGTTGCTCGAAATTTTCGATGGTCTCGATATTCCTCTAACCGCAAACATAAATACCTCCGCCTACGACTATTGCCCCCAGGTGTTTGATGCGTTCCGACAACGGGGCGATGAGTTTGTCTGTCACGGACGAACGAATTCTGAGCGCCAGGCGGAACTGAATGAGGAAGAAGAGACCCGTCTTATCCGGGATGCCACGGAGGATTACAGGAAGCACGAGGGGACACAGCCCGAGGGGTGGCTCGGCCCATGGATTTCTCAAAGCGAGGTGACCCCCGATCTTCTTCAGGAGCACGGGTACCGCTATATGCTGGATTGGCCCGTCGACGACCAGCCAATCTGGTTTAGAACAAGGGCAGGTCATATTCTCTCGGTGCCCTACCCGAGCATGGAAGTAAACGACTCCCCGGGGATTATCTACAGAGGAGTGTCTGAAGAGACTTTTGCCGATATGATCATCGATGACTTCGACGAAAAACTGGAACAATCCGAAGATTATCCCCTTGTCTGTCCCTTTTCACTCCACACTTTTATTTTTGGACAGCCCTTTCGCCTGCGTCAACTGCGCCGTGCAATTGAACATATTGCACAACACCGCGACAAAATTTGGCTCACACGACCCGGGGAAATTGCCCGACATGTGGCGAGCTTACCTGAGGGTGTGGTAGAAAAACCGTAACTCCGATAAGGAGGCCACCGTGCAAAACACTGATCCCGGCGAACTCAATCAACTCGGCCGCTCGAACAACCCCTATCTTCTCCAGCACGCTGATAATCCCGTCGCGTGGAGGATGTGGAGCGGGGAGACCCTCGAGGAGGCGAAGAGAAGGGATATGCCCCTCTTTATCTCCATAGGCTACTCGACGTGTCACTGGTGTCACGTTATGGCCCGGGAGTCCTTCGAGGACGAGGAGGTGGCCGAGCTTCTCAACAGTGCCTTCATACCGATCAAGATAGATCGAGAGGAGAGGCCTGACCTCGACGCTTTCTACATGGATGTAGCCTTGAAGCTCAACGGCTCCGGCGGTTGGCCTCTCACGGTATTTGCCACGCCTGAGGGCAGGCCCTTTTTTACCGCCACCTACATCCCCAAAAGGGGACATAAAGGGCGGGCCGGACTCGTAGAGCTTCTTCCGGAGATAGAGAGGCTGTGGAGAGAGGAGCGGCCCAGGGTACTCGGTTCGGCTCAGTCGATTCTCGAGGCCCTCGAGGGGAAGGCCGAGGCCTCCCCTGCCCGGCCCGAAAAAACTCGAACCGAAGATTTACCCACCGGAGATTACCCCCACACCCGGCTCGCGGAGCTCCTCGAGCATCTCTCCTCCGCATTCGACCACGAGTGGGGAGGTTTCGGCGGAGCCCCCAAGTTTCCACAGGCTCACCTCCTTAATTTCGTGCTCGAACACGCCCATAGGACCGACGGCCGGGGGCAATATGTGGAGATGGTCGAGAAGAGTCTCGAGGGCATGCGGGCGGGGGGCATATTTGACCATATAGGTTTTGGGTTCCACCGTTACGCGAGCGACCGAAAGTGGAGGGTTCCCCATTTCGAAAAGATGCTCTACGACCAGGGGCAGCTCATACCCCTCTTTCTCAACGCCTACCATCTTACCGGGAAAAAGGAGTATGCAAAAACAGCCCGGGAGATAATCGAGTTCAGCTTTAGAGTGATGAGATCGCCGGAGGGCGGATTCTACTCCGCCCTCGATGCCGAGAGCGAGGGGGAGGAGGGAAAGTTCTATCTCTGGAGCCGAGAGGAGTTTGTCGAGAGCCTCGAGGATATAGTCGGCGAGGAGGAGGCCTGTGCGACGGCGGACCGCTTTAATCTGCGGGCGGAGGGGAACTGGAGCGACCCGGTAAGCGGAGATGCGATGCGGAGTAACATCCTCTACCGCAGTCCCGACGCATCCCCTCGGGAGACTTCCCCTCATTGGGAGCAGATGAGGCGGCGTCTTTTGTCACGGAGAAACGAGAGGAAGGCGCCTTCGATCGACGACAAGATACTTGGCGACTGGAATGCCCTTATGATAAAGGCCCTCGCCCGAGCTGCGCGTATTCTGGAGGACTCCTCCTTGCTCGACAAGGCCCTCGAGACCGAAGAGTTTCTCCGCGCAAAGCTTCGAGGTGAGGACGGTCGCCTTCTCCACAGTTACCGCGCCGGTACGGCCTCCGTCGAAGGCCATCTTGACGATTACGCCTTCCTCATATCCGCGTATCTCGAGCTCTACCGCAGCAGCTTCGACCCGCAGTTCCTCGAAGAGGCCCTGTCGCTTACCCGGATAGTGGAAGCAGAGTTCGGCGACGAAGAGTACGGCAACGGAGAGGGAGGCAGCTATTATCTCGCCTCTCGCCGGCAGAGCGAGGTACCCATTAGGAGTAAACAGCTCTACGACGGGGCGATTCCATCGGGAACCTCCGTGATGATGGATAACCTGCTCCTGCTCTTTAGAATTACCTCCGACATTGCTTTTCGAGATCGGGCGATGGCACTACTGACGGCCCACGCCGCCGAAATAGACAGGGCGCCTAGCGCCTGCACTTCCCTCATCTCCGGAAGCAGCTATCTCTCCTCGGGCGTCGAGGCGTCGGGTGCGGAGCCGTCGGAACCCGAGAGGTCGGATGAGCAGGAGATCGTCGTTGTCGGTGATGGCGAGGAGAGTGAGAAGATGCTGGGGGAGATAGAAAGGCGGTTCATGCCCCACGCAGTGGTGCTCAAAAAGGATTCGACGAGCGAGGAGAGGCTCTCCCGCATTGCCCCCTTTACTCGAGAATATCGGGCCTCCGGGGAGACGAAAGCCGCCGCCTACATCTGCAGCGGCTTCTCCTGCAAAAGACCGGTGTATCGGGTCGAAGAGCTCAAAAGGGAACTAGACCGAGGGTAAATCCTGTCTCGAATTACCGGTCGTAATGGTCAGGTGCACTCTCCGTCGCGATCGACCTTGCCCGAATCGACGAGAATAATGAGCTGTTCCGGCAAGCCGTTGAGAAGATTCTTCGGTATAGAAAAATTGAACTCGTTAGACAGCTCTATAATGTGTTCCAAATGGTCGTAATTCCACGAGTGGAAATCGTCGCGCCCGCACTCTGCAGTAACGGTAAGAATGATTTCGGCGAGAACCTCGGGCAGCTCTTCTTCGACGAAGGCGCTGCTTGTCCGGTTAAATATACCTCTTGCATCAAGCCCTGTACCCTCGGGAAAGATCTTTGCAAATGTCTCCTCGCTCAAATTCTCTTTGAGTCGCCCCTGGAGCTCCTCTTTTCTTCCTTGAACTTCAGCCATACTATATCCCCCTTTTTTCTCGCAGAGTTATTGCCTGCACTACTCGGCGCCGTCTATACGCCCACCTTTTTCGAACTCTTCAATAGTCCGTGGATACTACATTAACTCTACACCCAGAAGATAATAAATTACTCGAGCAGTGTCAAAAATAATACCGCATTTATTTACAAGACAAACATTTGTTATTATGTTTAATGTACGGTAGAAAACAAAACCACCAGGAGGTCACAGATGGCGGACAGTAAATGGAAGGAAGTTGCACAGAGTGAAGATATCGAAGTTGGAAAGCTCTTCTCGGCGGAACTCTCCGAGGAGGAGAGTGTTCTTATCATACGCAGGGACAATGGGCTCGTTGCGTGGGGCGATTCCTGCCCCCACGTGGGCTGCCCCCTCTCATGGGGACATCTGCAGAACGGGGTAATTACCTGTGCGTGCCACAACGCGCGCTTCGACGTGAACAGCGGTAAGATGTTGACTGCCCCCTCCCTCGACGACCTGGTCGGCTACGATGTACGCGAGGAAAACGGGAAAGTCTACATTGGATCACGCCAAGAACCTGAGTTTCCCCGCCCAGCCGTAGAAGATTCGAAGACCGTGGCCATCGTCGGCGCAGGAGCAGGAGGAAGCGCGGCGGCCGAGCAGCTGCGGCGCGAGGGATTCGGCGGACGGATCGTTATGATCACCCCGGAAGAGGTTTCTCCCTACGACCGCACGGCCCTCTCAAAGTTCTTTCTCGGGGAAAATATGGGACCGGAACTCCTATCCCTGCGATCCTCACAGTTCTATGAGGATGCGAACATTGAGATGTGGAAGGGCCGTCGGGTAACCGCCGTCGACACCGCCTCCCTTACCCTAACTATGGATGACGGAGGTACTCTCCAGGCGGATCACATCATCCTCGCGACGGGCTCCAGGGCAAAGACGCTGCCTATACCGGGGACAGATCTTCCGGGATGCTTCACCCTACGCAGCCTGGCAGACGCCACTGCGATACGAAAAGCAGCCGCAGAGGCGAAGAGCGCCGTCGTCATTGGCGCGAGCTTCATAGGCACAGAGACCGCAGCCTTCTTGAAGGACAGGGGGCTGAATGTGCACATCGTGGCACCTGAAGCTGTGCCCTTTGCCGCAGTACTGGGCGAACCTGTGGGCACACGCTTTGCCGCCCTCCACGAGTCTCAGGGGGTGGGGATGAATCCAGGCCGAACCGTCTCTCGGATCAAAGGCGACGGGAAGGTGGAGGAGGTAGAACTGGACGACGGGGCTATCATCCCGGCGGAGCTCGTCGTCTTGGGCGTCGGCGCCGAACCGGTTTTAGATTACCTTGACGGCACCGGGCTGGTCCGGGACGGAGCAGTTCCCGTCGATGCAAACCTCGCTACTTCCGCCTCCGATATCTACGCCATAGGCGATATTGCCCGTGTAGCCTCAGATGTACAGAACGGGCGAGTGGAGCACTGGGTCGTCGCACAGCGACACGGACAACAGGCGGCTCGGGCCGTCATGGGAGATGAGAGCGGACTGCAATACGCTCCCTTTTTCTGGACCATGCAATTCGAGACCCCGTTGGCCTACACCGGATTTGCGCCGGACTTCGATGAAGTAAGATACAAGGGCGATGTGGAAGAGGGCAACTTCCTGGCCGGCTACTTCAAAGGGGGGAGCCTCAGGGCTGTGGCTTCGATAGGCAAAACGAAAACGGTCATCCGCTACGGATATCTTCTTGACGAGGGGAGAAAGATCAGCACCGAGGACTTCGATGCGGGACTGAAAAAGATGAACACCGGAAAAACGTGAAGGAGAGGACAGGGCAATGAAATTGCCTCAGCTGCCGAAGACTACCCGGGTTAGCCCGCTCTCGTAACGGATCCCATATACTTCACCAGCGCCCCATCCGGTCCTTTCACCTCAAGCTCAGGCCTTCCACTCGTTTGCATTTGACTCTATAATATTATAGACTACGAGATAAGGAGGAAAGCAATGAAACAAATAACGGAACAACACATGATCAACGCGTTTGGCGGGGAGAGCATGGCCAACATGCGTTACCGGCACTTCGCCGTACAGGCGGAAAAAGAGGGTTTCCCCAACGTGGCTCGGCTCTTTACCGCCGTGGCGTACGCCGAGTACATTCATGCGGGAGATCATTATCGAGTATTGAAACACCTCGAAAGCGGTTACCTCGCAAACAGCATGGGTGCATTCGGCCCGGGAGACACGTCGAAGAACCTCGGCCTCGCAATCGCCGGAGAAACCTTCGAAGTCGAGGAGATGTATCCCGCTTACATGAACGTTGCCGACATGCAGGGAGAAAAAGACGCCTACCGGAGTTTCGATTGGTCATACCAGACCGAAAAAGAACACAAGGCCCTCTATGAAAAAGCAAAAGCCGCAGTGGATTCGGGAAAAGACGTCGACCTCGATGCGGTGCAGGTATGCGATGTGTGCGGTTACACTTTAGAAGGACAGGCGCCGGAGAAGTGCCCCGTGTGCGGAGCAGTAAGAGAGAAATTCTCCGAGTACAGATAAGCTCATCGGTCTTCGAAATCCGGGTTATCCAGTCAAGTACTGTCGAAGCACATAGTGGAGCACCCCTCGGTGCTGCCAATAGTCAACTTCCACCTGCGAATCGAGCTTCGCCCGTACCCTGAAGGTAATCGAATCAGGTTTTCCGGCCGCAGGATCCTTTCCCGCTGCCGGATCTTTTGCGGCCGTCGGTTTTTCCTCGACCGCCGGAGTTTTTGCCGTCACAGTAAGGAGGGCCCCGGGTTCCAGGCTTTGGACTAGGCCCTCACCTCCACTGCCGGTGCTACCGCTTTCGATTCCCCCTATAGTGTAGACCTCCTTCCCTGTCAGACCGAGGCTCTCTCTCGACTGCCCATCGGTAAACTGCAGCGGGAGGATGCCCATACCGATCAGATTCGATCGGTGGATCCGTTCAAAACTCTCCGCGATAACAGCCTTCACGCCCAGGAGTGCAGGCCCTTTCGCCGCCCAGTCCCGGGAGGAGCCGGACCCGTACTCCTTGCCGGCTATGACGATAAGAGGAACGCCATCCTCGGCGTACCTTCTCGATGCCTCCCACACGGTAACTTCCTGCGGGTCCGCCTTCGCACCGAAGTAGAGGGTAAAGCCACCCCGTTTCGAGGCGAGCAGGTTCTGTAGACGCACGTTCGCGAAGGTGCCCCTCATCATTACCTCGTGGTTGCCCCTCCGGGATCCGTAACTGTTGAACCTGGAGGGATCGACCCCTCTCTCGAGCAGGTACTCTCCTGCGGGGGAGTCCTTTCCGAATTTACCCGCCGGTGAAATGTGGTCGGTGGTTACCGAATCGCCGAGCATCAAAAGGGCTCTGGCGTCCCGTATGTCCACCGGGAGCGGTGGGTGTTCGGGAAGTTCCCTGAAGAAGGGCGCCTCCATTATGTAGCTCGAACCTGGATCCCAGCGGTAATCCTCATCAGTAGGGGCATCGAGGAGCTTCCAGTTCTCCTCTCCCCGGTAGACCTCGGCATAGGTTCGCACGAAGAGCCCCGGATCGAGGATTCCCCTTTTGCCCCCGGCAATCTCCTCGTGGTCGGGCCAGATCTCGTGCAGGTAGACCGGTGTCCCGTTGGGGTCGTAGCCGACGGGTTCCTGCAGGAGGTCCACATCGATGCGACCTGCGAGGGCGAATGCCACAACAAGGGGGGGCGAGGCGAGAAAGTTCAGCTTTACATCGGGATGGATGCGCGCTTCGAAGTTCCTGTTGCCGGAGAGGACCGCGGCCACCTTCATGTCCTCTTCCCTGACCTGCTGGGCAATGTGGGTGGGCAGATCCCCGCTGTTGCCTATGCAGGTAGTGCAGCCGTAGCCCACCACGTGGAAGCCGAGCGCCTCGAGATACGGCATGAGACCCGCCGATTGCAGATATTCGGTCACCGTTTTCGAACCCGGTGCGAGGCTCGTCTTTACCCACCAGGGGGTTCGCAGCCCGAGTTTCACCGCCTTCTTCGCCAGCAGACCGGCGGCGATCATAACGTCGGGATTGGAGGTGTTCGTGCAGCTCGTGAGGGCTGCTATGACCACCGATCCATCGCTCAAAGGAACCGATGCACAGCCCGGGAGATTCCTGACGTCTTGCCCGTCTTCGGCATCCCCGGAAAGCATGCGTACAGCCTCTTCTTTAAGACGAACGAGGGGTATCCTGTCCTGCGGTCGTCTGGGGCCTGCCACCGCCGGCTGGATTCCCGAGAGGTCTATCTCGATGGTGCGGGAAAAGATGATGCGGTTTTCGGTATTGAAGACCTCCCCTTCGCAGCCTCCTTCGGCTTCCGCCGCGCCGTCGCCGTTCCACAGGTAATTTGCCCGGAGGTATCTTTCCACGGTGTCGATCTGGTTCTCGTCCCTGCCCGTGCTGCCAAGATACGCTATCGTTCTCCTGTCGACGGGAAAGTAACTGACGGTGCAGCCGAACTCCGGCGACATATTCGCTATTGTTGCGCGGTCGGGGACGCTCAAACGCTCTACCCCATCGCCGTAGAATTCCACGAAACTCCCCACCACATGCTCCCTGCGAAGTCGCTCGGTTACCGCCAGTACCAGGTCCGTGGTGGTGGTACCGGCGGGAAGCGTTCCTGTAAGCCGTACGCCAACGACCTCCGGGAGGGTAAAGTAGAGGGGACGGCCGAGCATGGCGGCCTCCGCCTCTATGCCCCCGACACCCCAGCCGAGTACGCCCAAGCCGTTTACCATAGGCGTGTGCGAATCGGTCCCTACAAGGGAATCGGGAAAGAGAAGCCCCTCCCTCGCCGTCACGACTTGCGTTAGGTACTCGAGGTTGACCTGGTGGCAGATGCCCATACCCGGGGGTAGTACGGAGAAGTCGTTGAACACCTTCGAAGCCCACTTGAGAAGCCGGTATCTCTCCGCATTGCGTTCGTACTCCAGTTCTACATTCTTCTCGATCGCACGATCTGTGCCGAAACTGTCTACCTGCACCGAATGGTCTATGATCACGTCCACGGGTATCTTCGGCTGCATATCTCTCGCAGACTCCCCTCTGCGGACCATCTCCGACCGGAGGGAGGCTATATCCACCACCGCCGGCACACCGGTAAAATCCTGCATAAGGATGCGAGCCGGCATGAAGGGGATCTCAACCTTTCCCTGGAGATGTTCCCAGTCGAGGAACGCATCTATGTGCGTGGGGGTTACGAGCCTGCCGTCGAAATTGCGCAGTGCATTCTCGAGAAGTATGCGAATGGAAAACGGCAGCTTCGCGATACCACTTTTCGCTGCATGGTACAGTGAAACCATGTCGAACCTGCCTCCTCCCGTTTCTATCGGCCGGTAGGATTGCCGCGGTTCTTCACTAGCTACAGATTTATCCATCACATCCCTCCTCTCTTCAAGAATAGTCGAAAGCGGAAAACCGTCAAGTGGCTCGAAGTAAAAAGGATGGGAGCTGGAGATAAG
>JBKHFZ010000071.1:0-12599 GCA_046539925.1 Spirochaetaceae bacterium | reverse complement strand
CCCCCGGCGGTGTCGAACTCAACATCCCACACCAGGGCTCTGCGGCCGTTCACATACTCGTAGGTACCCTTGTGTGCTCCCCGGAGGGTTTCGTAGAGGGGGGTGCTCTCCTCCCTGCCGTTCTCTTCCTCCTCAGTTTCCTCATCCTCATCACTTGTAAACCGCTCCTCGAATTTATCGAAACGGCCCAGAGAGTCTTTTTCAGGATCGATTCGCCGGCCGTTAAGAAAGTACTTCGCCTCCTCTTCCGTATCCGATGCGGAGTGGACAACTTCGAGGCTCTCCCTTACCTCTCCGCCACTGCGAAGCTCGTCTATTATAAAGCGCTTCGGCTCCCTCTCTCTATTTGCCTCCTGTACCAGAAGCCTGCGGGCCGTCTCCAGGGCATCTTCAAGGGTGTCCTCCCGGGAATGGATTGCTGGGCTGTCCTCGGCGGCTACCGGCGCCGTTACCATAGCACCCGCCGCGGCAGCAAAGAGGAAAATCAAAAAGAAAGATCCGAGATTCGAGTGTATACATTTCACGGCACCAGTATAACGGCAGGAAGGCCTGTTGTATATCCTCGCCGGCGTGCTGTGTGGTATAATCTGTAAATATGGAACACAACATACAGGAAGCATGCAAACAGACAATAGTGGATACCGGCGTGGAGATGATAGAAAAGGGAATAACCGTCGGGACCTGGGGAAACATAAGCGTGAGAGACCCGGAGACCGGTCTGATCTATATCAGCCCGAGCGGTATGGACTATACCCGGATAAAGCCGCAGCACGTGGTGGTAATGACGGGGGACCTGGAGATTGTCGACGGAGAGGCGGAGCCCTCCATAGAGAAGCATATGCACGCCTGCGTGTACAGGGAGAGGGAGGATATACACGCGGTAATCCACACCCATCCCACCTATTCCACGGTTTTTGGTGTTGCCGGAACCGCGCTGCCGGCGGTAAGCGAGGATTTTGTGCAGATAGTGGGGGAAGAAGTTTTAATAGCAGAGCCGTATAGGCTGCCGGGTACCGCGGAACTGGGAGAGACCGCGGTAAAGTGGCTCGGGAGCAGAAACGCGGTGCTCCTTCCCGGCCACGGAGCCCTGGTGGCGGGAAAGGATATGAAGACGGCCTTAAAGGTAAGTGTTGTACTGGAGAAAAACGCCCAGATATATCTCTACGCCAGGCTCCTCGGGGGAGAGGTAAGAACCTTCTCCAAAGAGGAGATCGAGGCTATGCAGAGTTTTGCGAAAAACCACTACGGCAAGAAAAACAGAGACCTGGAGGCTCACTCACCTGAATAGACGAGTTCTATGAGCTCGGAGAGTATCATCGCAGTAGCGCCCCAGACCCTACCGGCCTCCGTTGCGAAGTAGGGGGCTTTCAGGCTGCCCCTTCGAGAGGCGAACTCCCCGCAGAGGGGTTTTTCCCGGAACTGCTGGAGGGGGATGGAGAAGAAGGCGGCCACCTCTACAGGGTCCGGCAGCATCTCCGGTTTCTCCCGTGCCGAAGCAAGGACCGGCGTAACGATAACCCCGCTTACCCCCACAAAGAGGGGGGACAACTCGCCTATAACGTGCACCGACTCTCTCTCTATGCCGAGTTCTTCCTGGGCCTCCCGGAGGGCTGTATCCACGGGAAACCCTTCGCCCTTCTCGTGGTGTCCGCCGGGAAAGGCAATTTGCCCCCCGTGGACGGCGTCGTCCTCCGGTCGGAGTATGAGGGGCAGATGAATATCTCCCCGCGGCCCGGCGGGGTAGAGGAGCAGGAGCACCGCCGCCCTCTTGTAGGCGCCTTGCCCCGAAGAGGAGGATTCCGAAGAAGAGGACTCCAAAGAAGATGAGTAGAGGCTGCCGGGTATATCCAGGGGCCTTCCCGGGGGAGCCATTCTATAGTGGGCGGAGCGTCCGGGGAGCGCTCCCCGGCCAAGGTGCTGTTCGAGGCGCCCTTCGATGCGACGGAGCTGCTCGTCGAAGTTCATGGGGATTTAGACAACTTCAGGATCGTCTTCCCCCTCTTCGAGAAACCAGTGCTCCTCCTCAAAGGACTCACCTTCCTCCACTATGGAGTCGATATGCATCTTGAAGAACTTTCCCGTCGCCGTGGCCGCTACCGTTCCGTCCTGGAGAACCAGCTCTCCCGAGCCGTGGAACACCCGGCCGTTGTCCCTGTCTATTCGCCCTACGATTTTGAGCTCCTCCTCGAGGGGGACGGGTTTCTTGAAACGCACGCTAATCTCGGCGGTAACGCCGAAGGTCTTGGGGTCGTGGATCATCACCGTTCTGCCCACTGTCTCGTCGAGGAGGGCGGTTATAATGCCGCCGTGCATCCTTCCGGGATACCCCTGATGCTCATCCCGCCCCGTGGCAAGGCCCACGAGCTCTTTCTCCTCGGTCTCGTAGAAGCGGGTAAAGAGGCCGAAGCTGTTTTTGAGCCCGCAGACGAGACAGTAGGAGCTGTTGTTCTGCTTGTTTACTACCCTTTTCTTTTCCATACATACTCTTCCTGTGCGTGATTTTAATCCCGGTGGTCCTAATGCCCGATCCCATGGAGCATGGTAACCATGTGGTCGAGAGTTTTCAAGAGCTCCCGCAGGTACTCTTCCACCGCCTTTACACTTCCCGGGAGGGCGTAGAAGATAGTCTGCCCGCCCACGGCGCAGATGCTCCTGGAGAGAAGGGCGTTGGGCTTTTGTGCCCCCGCGCCAAGGCGTATGTGGTCCATTACCCCGGGTACGCTCTTTTCGGCCACCGCGCTTACCGCTTCGGGGGTAACGTCTCTCGGGCCGATACCCGTCCCTCCGGTGCATACAACCACATCTTCTCCCGCCTCCTTTGCGGCGGAGAGGGCCTTTTCTATTGTTTTCTGATCGTCGGGTACAACCTCGTACTCGGTTTTGAGGTGGAACCGGCGGGTGGAGAAGGCCGCCTTTATCAGTTCCAGGGCTCTGGGGCCGGAGAGATCTCTGTAGACCCCGGCGGATACCCTGTCGCTTACCGTAATAACCCGGACGGTAAAATCCCTCGGCCGGTAGTGTATCTCCTGCCCCTCGTGTATGGGGCCGCCCTTGAGGACGCGGGCAAAGAGCCCCTCCTGGGGCATTACACACTTTCCCACCTCCCGGAAGATGGCGCAGTCGTCGCCGTGACAGGTTTTTCCTATCTGGGTAATCTCCAATTCCGCCTCTCCAATGGTAAAGCGGTCGAGGACGGCCACATCGTTGAGGTCGAGCCCCTCGATGGTAAGGTTCTCCCCGAACTCGCCGGGGCCTATGGACCTGCTCATCCGCTCCTCGAAGCGGGAGATACTCGGTCTTCCGAGCAAGCTTATCTGGCGGTGCCAGTCTCCGGCGTGGGCGTCCTCCTTAACTCCGTATTCGTCAATCTCCGCCCGGGGTATCGGCTTTTTTACCGTCCCCTTGCGTTCGGAGATGTTTATAGATCCGACGGTAATGCTCATTTTATCTCTTCCTTTCTTTTTTCCACGAGTTCTATTGCCTCCATTACCATGGAGGTGTCTACGGCTTTGCACATGTCGTAGATGGTAAGGAGGGCCACGCTAACCGCGGTAAGCGCCTCCATTTCCACTCCCGTAATCCCGGTACAGCCCACGGTGGACTCTACCTTAACTCCCTCCTCCTCGAGATGTGTGCGTACGTCTACCTTCGTAATGGGGAGGGGGTGGCAGAGGGGGATAAGGTGGTGGGTCTGCTTTGCCGCCTGAATACCCGCTATCTGGGCGACGGTGAGCACATCCCCCTTTTTTATGTTGTTCTCCCTTACGAGCTCCACCGTGGGGGGGCTCAGGCGTATACGACCCCTGGCCGTAGCCGTGCGTCTTACCGGCACTTTGCCGCCCACATCGACCATTCGGGCCTCTCCGGATTCGTCTACATGGGACAAAAGTCCCTCTTTTTTCGCCTCTTCACCGCTGGGGTCTTTTTCATGGTGTATAGACACATTAGCCTCCTATTCCGTAGAAGGTGTTGTTCCTGCTTACCACACCCTGGGCGGGCTTCTCCTCCACCGCCTTCGTGAGCGCCTCTTGTATACCCATAACGCGGATGTCGTAGCCGGTGTCGCTAAAGAGGCAGGGGTAGATTATCCCGCTGCTCGAGAGCCTGAGTCTGTTGCAGCGTGTGCAGTTGCCTCCCTCTCCACCCTCTACCACGTGGAACTCACCGGAGCGGAGGTCCATCTGCCGGATAAACCGGACCTGAAAACCGTGGCTCCCTCCGAAATCGGAGACCCTTTTTGCCTCGGCGGTATCTCCGTCGGCGGGAATAACTGCGTTGAGCTTTATAGGGAAGAGTCCGGCGTCCCTGGCGGCATATATTCCATCGAGCACATCCGAGAGCTCCCCCGTTCGTGTAATTTCCTTATACTTTTCGGGGTCCAGAGTGTCGAGGCTTATGTTTACCCGGTGGAGTCCCGCCTTTTTGAGCTCCCCGGCGTAGCGGGAGAGGAGAATTCCGTTGCTCGTCATGGCAAAGTCTTCGATACCGTCTATCTCCGATATCATGGATACCAGCTCGACTATTCCCCTCCGCACCAGGGGTTCTCCTCCGGTTAAGCGGACTTTGTTTACACCCATCGAGACGGCTGCGCGTACCGTCTCGGTAATCTCCTCGAAGCTCAGCACGTCGTCGTGGGAAATAAAGGGCACCCCCTCTTCGGGCATACAATAGGTGCAGCGGAGGTTGCACCTGTCGGTTACCGAGACTCTGAGGTAGTTTATCCGTCTGTTAAAAGAGTCGTACAGCAAGAACAGCTCCCCTTTCGATTATTCTCTCTCCCTTTTTTATCTTTATCATACCGTCGGCCCGGGAGAGGGACTGGAAGTGGGCCGATCCATGATACACCACCGGCTGGGCTTCCCCCGCCTCGTTTATGCTGACGGGGATCCACTCCTCCCTGGCGGTCTTTTTCCGTTGTATAGGCACCGCGGCCACGGCGAAAGCGCGCTTGGGCCGGTATATAGTGTTCATGAGCCGGCAGAGGTAGGGTTTTACCAGGATTTCGAAGATAACAAAGCAGGAGACCGGGTTGCCGGGAAGGCCGAAGAGGTCCGCGGTCTCGGAGACGGCAAAGGTGGTGGGGCGTCCGGGTTTTACCGCTACTCTGTCGTAGAGGGGGGTAAAGCCGCTTGCGGCCATCGCCTCGGGGCCGTGGTCGTAGTCTCCCATAGAGATTCCACCGCTCATAAGGACCAGGTCGTTCTCCTCCTTCGCCTTTACGAGGGCCTCCGTGAGGGCCTTCGGGTCGTCCGGGATTATCCCGTAGTACGTGGGCTCTATTTTGAGCTCCTCGAGCTGTACCGCCGCCTGGGAGGCGTTGGCGTTACGAATCTGGTGGGCCTCCGGCGGTGTTCCCGGCTCCACCACCTCGTTGCCCGTGGAGAGAAGGCCGACCTTTGGAAGGGCCGCCGCCTGTGGGCAGGGTTTTCCCACCGAGGCGAGGAGGGCTATGTGGTTCGACTGCAGTACGGTTCCGGCGGAGAGCACCTGGGTGCCCTCCGGTACGTCCTCGCCGCGGGGGCTGTAGTTTGCCGGGCTGCTCTGTGGGTCGACCCCTTCGAATGCAACGAGACGCTGTGCGCCCTCGGTATACTCCCTGCTGTTCTCCACCATAACTACGGTGTCCGCCCCCTCGGGGAGTACGCCCCCGGTCATTACCTTTACGCAGCAGCCCTGTTCCACTATGTGCCGTCTCGAGTCTCCCGCGGAGCTCGACCCGGCAAGAACGAGGGGTCCCGGGAGGTCGGCCCTTCTGCAGGCGTAGCCGTCTACGGCCACTCTGTTGTAGGGGGGCACGTCCCGGTCTGCGTGGATATCTTCGGCGAGTACCCGTCCGCGGCACTCCTCGAGTTTTACCTGCTCGATTGCGGAAAGAGGGGCCCCCCGCCGGGCCGCCCTCTCCATGGTGAGATCGAATATTTCGCCGAAATCTCTCAGCTCTTTGTCTTTCTTGCTCTTCATCTTCCTGGCGCTCCCGATGCCTCTTTAGTTTTCTCATGCTACGTATGCTCGTATGAATCGGGAGGAGGGCAGGTAACAACACGTTTTTTACCTGGAGCTCCTTTCCGAACACGGGAGGTCATACCCTTTGGAGTATGGCCCAACGGTTCCGCACCCTAGCACTAGACCTTAGGTAACGGAACTTCAGAGCGTTTATGGATAATATTGTAGCATTAAATGAGGGTAGTGGGAAGGGGTGTCTGCCGAGAAAGCAGGCCGCTTGCCTGGAAAGCAGCCTGCGTTGGTGCTATGCGCCCTTCTTCAGTTGAGCCCGCAGGGTGCGGCCGCGGTAGGTAAAGCCGTCAAGGGCGCCTGCAACGGACGCGGCGTGCTCATCCTCCACCTGCAAGGTGCTGAATGAAGGATGGATGTTGATTCTTCCTATCTCTATACCCCTTTTGCGGGAACTCTGGTTTACCAGTCCTATTAAGTCCGGAGGGGCAACCTTGTCTTTTTTCCCGATGTTTAGATGTATACTCTCGAATCCTTCTTCCACACCGTTGTTGTACCCCGCGCCTCCGCTGCGCCCAGGGCCTCCGGATTGTCCCTTGCGGGAATCCCTTTTTTCCTTGCCGCTGGGGTCGTTGTTTTTTCTTCCGCCGCGTTCGCTCTGCCGGAACCGGGAGTTTCCACCCTTTTTGCGGTCGTAATCCCTCTCGCCCCCCCTTTTGGCGGCCTCTGGAGACTTCATATCGGGCAGGCCGTGGTAGTACTCCATCATCTGTTCGAACTGCATGGATACTATTTTCTGCAAAAGTTCGTCCCGGCTCATATCGCCAATCTGCTCTTTTAAAGCGTCCAAATGGGTCTTTATCTGCACCTCGTTTACCTCGGTAGAGGAGAGCCGTTCGGTAAAATCGACAAGGCGACGCCGGAATATGTCGTCCCCCTTGGGAATTGTACCGCCGGTAATTTTCCGCTGTATTACCCTTTCTATATGTTTAAGACGGCTCGACTCCCGCGGTCCGAGAAGCACGTAGGAGACTCCCGTTTTTCCGGCGCGGCCTGTTCGCCCGCTCCGGTGGGTGTAAATATCAATCTCGTCGGGCAGATCGTAGTGGATAACATGGCTAAGGTTCTGTACGTCCAGGCCCCGGGAGGCTATGTCTGTTGCTACGAGGAGCTGCAGGTTCTGGTTTCTAAACTTCTTCATAACCTGTTCTCTCTGGGCCTGGGAGAGGTCCCCGTGGAGGGCGTCGGCATTGTACCCGTCGCCGATCAGTTTTTCCGCTATATCCTGGGTGGATATTTTGGTCCTGCAGAAAACGATACCGTAGATATCGGGATGATAATCGACCAGCCGTTTAAGGGCCGCGTATTTTTCCCTTGGGTGTACGGTAAAGGAGAAGTGTTCCACGCTTTCTGCGGCGGCGTTTTTCTGCCCCATGGTAATGGTAACAGGGTCGTGCATATAGGTTGCCGCAATTCGGGCCACCTCCGCGGGCATGGTAGCCGAGAGGAGGAGGGTTCGCCGCTGCTGCGGTACAGCCTCCAAAATCGCATCGAGCTCCTCTTTAAACCCCATATTGAGCATAATATCCGCTTCGTCCAAAACCAGATATTCGAGCCCGGAAAAGTCTGTTTTTCCCTTGTGAATAAGGTCGAGTAGACGCCCCGGTGTGGCCACGAGGATGTGCACGCCTTTTTTTAGAGAGCGTATCTGGTCCGCGTATCCCGCTCCGCCGTAGACAGCGTCGATGGTAATGTGGGGCAGATGCGCGGCGTAGGCCTTCATCTCCTTGGTAATTTGAATGGCCAGTTCCCGGGTGGGGCAGAGGACGAGGGCCCCGGTCTCCCGCGGCGAGTCCTTGAGCATGTCCAGTATCGGCAGACCGAAGGCTGCCGTCTTTCCGGTTCCGGTTTGGGCAAGAGCTATTATGTCCCTGCTGTTTTTCAGAAACTCGGGTATTACAGATTCCTGTACGGGGGTGGGATTGATAAAACCCATTTTATCAACTGCAGAGAGTATCGATTCGTCTAGTGAGATTTCGTTAAATGTCAAGTATAATCCTTTTTACGGCGGTATTTCGAAGCACGAAAACTGCGTTCGCTTTTCTGATAATATACAGGAATTGCAGGATAAAGACAAGTAGCGGGATCGATAGTTGCTCTTTTGCGACTATTTATAGATTTTTTTGGATAAATCGAGTAGAATAGTCGAGAGATATACGCGTGTTAATTTTACACGGGTAAAGGAAGGAAGTATACCATGGGCGAGAGTAAGGCGTTTAGCGAATTAATACGGGCAAGTTCTTTGCTCACCGAGGAGATGAGGTACACTTCGCAGATATCGATTCTTGTGGAGCAGGCACTCGATATAAGCCGCAGCAATTTGGCCGTGCTCTACGCGTACTCGAGCCTGGACGAGCCAGGCAGTAAGATCAAGCGGGTGTATCAGAGGGGAGCCTACGACACCCCCTCTTCCTTGGAGCGGGAGAGCGAGACAGTGGATTTTGTCGAGGATTGCAGGGAGACTCTCATCCTCCACGATACCGACCGGCCCTTCTTCTCCGATGCTTTTCTCTCCGCGGGGATGCACAGCGCCATTGTGCTGCCCCTTTTTACTCCCACCGCGAAGATCGGTATTCTCTTTCTCAATTCCAGACATGCGGATTTTTATAACCGGGACCGCTTTCTCTTTCTCGACTCTCTTACCAGCCTTGCCGGGGGCATGCTCCACAACTCCAGCCTCTACAAGGAGCTGCAGGTACAGCTCAAGAACGTGGAAGAACTCGAGAGGTACCAGGAGAGTATCTTCAGCTCCATGACAAACCTGCTCGTTACAACCGACAGAGACGGCAATATTCACTATTTTAACAGCGCCGCCGTAAAGAGTCTTGGCCTCGCTTCGGAGGACTACGACAAAAAACTGGAAGAGGTTTTCTCTTCTAAAATGGGAAAGGAGATACTCCGCACAATCCGCGCATCCGAAAAGGACGGCAAAGAGCGCCTGGGGATTCAGGGAATAATGGAGGGAGTGCCCGGGTACTCCGGGGAGAAAGATTCTGAAGGCGAAGAAGATGCCGACAATAACGAGGGCAGGGATACAGGGGAGATCGATTTTTCCCTCAATATCTCACCACTGCGGGGGAAGCGAGGAAAAAATGAGGGACTTACCCTTCTCTTTACCGACCAGAGCAGGGAGAGGCAGCTGCAGTCGGAGATGGAGACTATAGTGGAGGAGCGGCGGGCAATAAAGAATATGTTTAGTCGATATGTCTCCGCCGATATTGTACAAGCCCTTACCGATAGCCCGGAATTGGTCAAAATGGGGGGAGACAAGAAGCTTGCGACCGTCTTTTTTGCCGATATTCGCGGTTACACCTCCTTTTCCGAAGAGAAGGATCCGGAGTACATTGTCGAGGTACTCAACGAATACTTCAGTCAGGCGGTGGAGATTATCATCAGCCACCGAGGGTATATCGACAAATTTATTGGAGACGCCATAATGGCCGCGTGGGGTGTTCCGATTAACTCGGAAGAGCAGGACGCGGTAGAGGCGGTCTCCTGCGCGGTGGAAATTCAGGAGCTGGTGAGGTCCGAGAAAAGGACGTTCTTTACCGGAGACGCCTCCCACCTTTCGGTGGGTATAGGTATGCACACAGGGCAGCTGGTGGCGGGAAACCTGGGCAGCTTGCGCCGTATGGATTATTCGGTTATAGGAGATACGGTAAACGTGGCCGCCAGACTGGAGGGGGTTGCCCAAAAGGGAGAGGTTATTATAACCGAACATACCCGGGATTACCTGGGCGACAGATTTAAGATGAAAGAGCTGGAACCTGTGCAGGTAAAGGGCAAGGTAAAGCCCATTCATATTTTTAGTGTCTTAAAACAGGTAAGCTGAGTCAGTTATTAATGGAGGATACAATGGAACTGGAAAAAATACATCCGGTGTTGGGAGAGCTTCCGCGGGAGGCTGTTTTAGGCGGCGTCGTCGCGGTCTTGGTTATTGCGGCTCTTCTGTTGTGGTACATCATTTCGGTTCATAAACTACACAAAAAAATCCGGAGGGCGCCGGAAGATGAAGAGGCCGCCGCCGCGGTAATTGAGCGGCTCAAAAGGCGCCGGCCCGGAGCAAATCTGGTTCGCCGCGTGTTGGAGACTATTCCCGACAAAGCTCTCTTCTCCCTTTTTCTCTCCGCCCTGGAGCACGAGAAAGTGGGGGAGCAGCTCAAGAGCTGGATGGATGAGAGCGAGGATATGTTTGTATACCGCCGCCTTGCTCTTTCCGGCAAGGGAGAGGCCTTCGACGGAAGCCGGGCGGCCTCCCTTTTTGCTTCCCATATAGACCGGATAAGGGAGATGACCGGAGACCCGGAGTGGCCCGCCCGCTACTTTGCGGTAAAAATCCTCCTCTACGATAACGACGAACGTTCCCTGCGGGCGGTACAGGAGATGCGTGAGGATCCGCACACCCTGGTACGGAAAACATTAATAGAAGAGTACTCCGCCGAGGGGGAAGAATTCTTCCCTCAACTGCTCTCCTACTTGATCGACGATGCCGCTTTTGAAGTTCGGCAAGCGGCAAAAAAACGGATAATGGACGACTTTACCGACAGATACGAGATAGACTACTCGTCGCTCAGCCCGGTTCAATCTCTCCATATAATCGAACAGTTCGATCCGGAGTCCTCGGAAGACAAAAATACGGCTCTTCATTTTCTCGAGGATAAGAACCTCGAGCTCCGTTTTGCGGCTGCCCAGTTTTTGGAGGGGGCAGGTACGCTGCAGCAGCTTCTGCTGGAGGCGGATATGGAAGACCGGGATATGACGAAGCGCAATCTCGATCTGCTGAAAAAGGCCGCGGAAGTGCATATAGACTCTTTTCTGGAGAAGATACGGGAGACCGACAATCCGGCTTCCCTCATGCTGGCGTCGGAACTGCTGACAAGCAGCGGTAATGAGGAGCTTATACCTGTTTTGGCGGAAAAAGTCTTCTCCCGTGTCGACGACACACCCGAGGAGTACACCCTTTTAGTACAGACTGTCTCCTGCATACGCGAGCGGGGACCGGAGGCCGCGGTAAGACGTCTCCTCGAGGAGCTCGATGTACGTAAACACACACAGAGAGATGCGGAGCTTCTCCTCGACAGCATTACCGATAAGTATCAGCATATTGCGGTAAAGCATTTAAAGAGCCTTTTAAAGGATTCGGCCTTCGAGTACAGAGAGAAACTTCATGAGGCTTTTCTGCGAATGGAGACCTCCTACTACATAGACGAGCTCTTTTTAATTCTCAAATCCGGCCGGGAAGTATACTCCCATCCGGTGCGGATCTCGGCGCTTCTTCTTTTGGGTAAGCTGAAGCTCACCTACTGTATGCAGTTCCTTCTCGAGCAGATGCCTGTGCTTCCCTTCGGCGAGGCGAGAGATTTTTCTACCCATCTCAAGGAGTACGGGGGCAAGGAGTACCAGAAGCGTGTTCTCGAACTTCTCGAGCAAAGCGACGGAAAGGTGAGGGCTGCCCTAATATCCGCCGTACCTGCTACCGGGGTAAAGGAGTTTCTCAAGCCTATCCGGGAGGCGGTAAAAGACGCGGACCCGGAGGTAAGGCGCGCGTCGGTGTGGGCGCTTCTGGAGTACGGCGACCAAAAATCGATAAAAGAGAGTACGGACCTCCTGCGCGATCCTGTTGAGCGGGTGCGAATCGAGTCGGCCCGCGCCCTCGGCTCCAAGGGCAAGCCGGCAATTCTCGACCATTTTCAGAGTGTCCTCGCAGACGAGAACGAGGTGGAGTCGGTAAAACACGCCGCCCTCGAGGGGCTCGCCGAATCGGGAGAGACAAAGTCGGTAGATATACTGGTGGAACAGCTGCGCGACAGGGCGGAGGAGCTCGCAGAGCCGACTATAACTGCTCTGGCCAAAAAGAGCGATCAGAAGCTCGTAAAAACATTAATTGGTCACCTCAAGGATGCCGGCCCGGAGCTGAGGGATTATATTACCGAGGCCTTTAAGAGAATGGGAGAGGAGTGTGAGCCGCCCCTGCTCGAGCTGCTCAGGGAGGATATAGCGTCGCTCACCCCCCACATTACCTACGTCCTCGAGGAGACCGGCTACGTGGAGCACACGGTAAGAAAGCTCAACCACCGGGACGCGCAGGTGCGGCGGGATGCGGCGGAGGTGCTCTCCCGCATAGGCACTACATCGGCCTTTAGGGGAATCGTGCTCGCCTCCAGGGACCCCGACGAGGAGGTGCGGGTTATGGTGACAAAAGCCCTCGAGCGGCTCAACAGCGAAAGCGGTAACGAGATTCTGGAGGCTCTTAAGAACGACCCGGAGAAGAGGATAAGAAAATACACCCTCTGGGCTTTAGAGAGAATCAGCTCAAAGAACAGCGAATAAGACGAACTATTGTATGCCTGCACAGATAAGTCATACGGTGTGTGCTCGACGGGCGGTTACAAGGGCCCTCGGAGATGCGGGCACACGCATTACCTCGGAATTACTCAACTATCTGGCCCTGGGCGCACAGGGACCGGATATGTTTCTCCACAATCAGCGTACCGAGCCCTCGGGTTTTCTCTACGGGAAGCTTTTGCACAACACAGGGGGCTACGGCAGCTTTGTCTCTTCCATGGCGGAGTATCTGTTGAAGGGTT
>JBKHFZ010000070.1:0-12712 GCA_046539925.1 Spirochaetaceae bacterium | reverse complement strand
AGCCCTCCAGTTTTTCCGCTATAAACTCCTCCAGCAGCTCCTCCGCCGCATCCTCGCCGCCCCGGGGGAGATTCCAGGCTGTCTGGCCTGCATCTTCGCCCTCCGCGCTCTTCGCGCCCGCTCCATCTGAGGGCAGAAATCGATCCCTCCAGGGAACAGCCGCATCCCGCCGCCTCAGGGGTACAAGGAAATGAAATAGCCGCCGGTGGATTTTCGGCCGCAGCGTTCCCGCGGTATACTCCTCTTTTTCCGAGGCCGTCTCTACCGGCACCACCGCATCGCTCTCCACCTCGTGGTAGGGACAGGTGAGGCGCGCCTCTACCTCCGCCCGCCACTGCCGGGGAGTGCGGAGATAACTGCGGTCTCCCACAAGGAGAGCGGCTTTTTCGGCCACCCTGGGCACCTCTTCGCCGGGCTCGCCCTTTTTCAGAAGAAAGCCTATACCCCGCTGCTTCAGCCTTCGAGAGGTGACGGACAGCCCCTCGAGCATGAACCTATAATGCCGCTCCACCGCTTCGGGGTAATTCGGAACAAGAACAAAAAGCACCAGCACCGGCAGGCCCAGTTCGCCGGCACGCTCTACCGCATACTCCAAGGCGTGGTTGCAGCTCTCCCGTTGGCTCCTCTGCATCCAGTAGAGCACGTAGGAACCGCCCCCGTCCTTATCGCCGGCTTTTTCCCCACCTCCGGAACACCTTACCGTCACCCGTTCCCGCTGTATCATTACCCCCCCTCTGAAGAAAAACATTGGACTTTGCATGGGAAATATACCATACTGGTACCTGCATGGAAAACATCGAGAATCTCTCCAGAGAAGAGCTGGAAATACTGGCAAAATTTCCCGAAGAAAACCCCAATCCCGTAATGAGGATAGAACCGTCGGGTCGTATTCTCTACGCAAACAGGCACGCACAGGAGCTGCTCGAAGAGAACGGAATAAGTTACACCCGCTCCCTCCCTCCCAAGCTCATGGAAAAGCTGCTTCACTCATTCCCCTCGGGCACCACCGAGGAGGTAGCCCTGGGGGACAACTACTACCGGGTGCTCTGCTCCAGGGCCTCTCATACAGAGTCGGTGTTTCTCTTCTGGCAGGAGATTACCCTTCAAAAGAGATACGAGGAGCTGCTCAATCTCTCCAATAGTGTAATCGAGAATACAATCGAGGGAATTTTTGTCACCTCCTCCGACGGCATTATCGAACGGGTAAATCCGGCATTTACCCAGATAACCGGGTTCGAACCCTCGGAAGCTCTGGGAGAGACCCCAAGAATCCTCAAGTCGGACCACCAAAACAAAGATTTCTACCGTCGGATGTGGGAGGACATAGCGGAAAAGGGATTTTGGAACGGAGAGATATGGAACCGTCGAAAAGACGGGAAGGTCATACCCCTCTGGCTCTCTATTGCCGCCATCTACGACACCCCCCGGGAGAAAGAGAAATTTGTAGCGGTGTTTCACGACATAAGCCAGATAAAACACACCGAGGAGAAGCTGAAGAAACAGACCTACTACGATCCTTTAACCGGCTTACCCAACCGGCAGCTTTTCTACGATCGACTCAACAAGGCAATTGCCTCTGCAAAGCGAAACGAATCCAAAATTGCCGTTCTCCTTATGGATATGGACTACTTCAAAAAGATAAACGACAGCCTTGGTCACTATATAGGTGATGAATACCTCAAGGTGTTGGGAAAGCGTCTACAGGAAGGCACCCGGGAAGAGGACACCCTTGCCCGGCTGGGGGGAGACGAGTTTGCCCTGCTCAACGTCAATATACGCTCGCAGAATGAGGTAATCGACATAATCGGGAGGGTCCGCAGCGCCCTTGTCAAACCCATAAGCATCGAAAACCACGAAATTGTTCCCGGCGCCAGCATAGGTGTAACCTATTATCCAGACGATGGAACCGATGCGGACACCCTCCTCAAGAACGCCGACCTTGCAATGTACAAGACAAAGGAGAATGAACGGGGGAGTTATTCCCTGTTTAATCCTCTGCTTCATGAACAGGCGCAGAGACGGATAGAACTCGAGACCAACATGAACCGTGCCCTTGCGTCGGACGAGTTTAAGGTCTACTACCAGCCTAAAATCGACATTGCCGCCATGAAGCCCCACGGTTTCGAGGCCCTGGTACGATGGCACTGCGGGGATACCGTAATCTCCCCGGCAGATTTTATACCCGTAGCCGAAGAGACGGGGCTCATTTTCCCTCTCGGGCGACGCATCCTCCACAAAGCGTGTTCCGACCTCAATATTCTCAACCAAAAGCACTTCGGCACATTCTCAAACTCCCTGCACATGGCGGTAAACCTTTCTGCAAAACAGTTTCAGGACGCCGGCTTGGTCAATCAGCTCAAGAGCATCCTCGAAGAGACCGGCGCGCACCCCTCTCTTATATCCGTGGAGATTACTGAAAACATTGCCATATCCGATCTAAAATCCGCCCTCCATATGATGCAGGAGATAACGGGCACGGGTGTTCATATCTCGATCGACGACTTCGGAACGGGCTACTCCTCCCTTGCCTACATACGACGATTTACCGCCCAGGAGGTAAAGATAGACAAGTCCTTTATAGACGATATTACCGAAGATGGGGGAGACAAGGCAATTGTGCAGGCCGTTATAACCATGGCCCACAATATAGGGATGCGTGTTGTAGCCGAGGGTGTGGAGACGCAGGAGCAACTGAACCTTCTTGGCTCTATGGGCTGCGACCTGGTACAGGGGTACTTTTTTAGTAAACCCCTCCCGTTAGAGGAGTTAATTGTCTATTTGGAGGGATGGGACTATTGAAAAAGTAGACAGTTTCCCCTAGGATTTGTGCCATGGCGGACAAAAAAGAAGATAAAATAGAAAGAACAGTACAGGCGCTTCTGGAGTGGTTAGGGGAAAATACTTCCTACTCCACCTCTCCGGCCCGCTGCACTATAGACGAGATAACCCCCGCCACTTACCTCGTTTCGGTTGTGCAGATAGCACAGGACGAGCTTTTTGCCCAGGAAATATTCTCTTCCGAGATGAGGGGTCAAATTGTCTACCGCAGCTGGACCATTCGGCAGGAGAAAGGAGAGTGGTACGTTGCCGGAGTGGAGCATCTGGGAAAACCCGTCTCATACTCCAATGTGCCAAACCATTTAATTGATTTCTCCAGGAGAATAGAAATTCTCCTCTCCCTTCAGGCCCGTTCCGGGCCCTATTATGCCGATACCACCCTCAATTCCAGGGATCAACTCTCTATACACCTGCCTACCGACGGCAGATTGAGAAGAAACGGAATTTTCTCCAGACTCCACCGTGTTGCAACCCGCTACTCACCGGCATTTACCGCCGCAGTTATTAGCCTGGGGATTCTTCTCCTCCTCTCGATACACCTTATACGCATCCATTCGGTGGAAGAGAGCATGTCCAGCTCTCTCTCGGATTACACCAGTCGGATGGACAGCCAGGTAGAGAGTTTTATAACAAATACCGAAGATGAGATTTACACCCTCATTAACAACCTCGAGGAGAACAAAAAGAACTTCGATTTCGACAGGCACAACTCCTACCTCAACGTAACAAGAATGGCCGAAGAACTCCCTGATTACCTCACCGCCCGAAAAAACGCGTATGAGCTCATTGCCGGCAACATCAGAGAGGCGACCTCTTACAGCGAAATATTTTATGAAATGTCCAGGCTTCCCACGGAGGAGTACCAGGCGCGAATATTTCTCGCCTCCAACCTGCAATCCGTAATTCCCCTCTCCCGTTTTAAACCGGCTTTTTCCGACATCCACTACCCTGTTAAGCTGGAAAACGAGAAGAACGACGGCCGCGGCTTTAGAATTACCGACGGGTATATGACCAGACGGGAAGATCCCGTGGGAACCGGCGGAGTTACTCCCCATTTTGCCGTGGACATTATCAATGTAAGCAATATCTCCTATGTAAACCACGCAGGCGAGATAATCCGGGAGGGGAGCCCCCCCGGCGAGGTGGTAGCGGCATACAAGGGTAGAATAATCGATAAGGATTTCGACGACCGTTACGGCTGGAATCTCGAAATTGAACACTCCCTTACCGAGGAAATAGAAGAACAGTACCCGAAGGCGGAGAAGTGGTCTACCTACTACGCCCATTTGGACAGCCAAACGGATTTGGAAGTGGGGGATGAGGTGGAGGCAGATCAGCCTCTCGGTGTAATCGGGGATTCGGGAAAATCCACCGGACCTCATCTTCACTTTGAAGTAAGAATATACCGCCCAGGGGGCATGTATAAAAACGACGAGGGAGAGCGGTATAATAAGATAAACCCCTTCCCCGAGGAGAAGCAGCAATAGGGCTTTTACACACAGGGTCTTTTCAAGCGGCCCTAATAGCCCTAATAACTCTAATAGCCTGTATAGCCATGACAGAAGAGCCCTATTTGAGGTCAGTTCTTACGGTTTAATCCGTAGTCCAGGAGACCCTCCAAAATCCGGTGACCCTCCGGGTGCGTCCCCTCCAGGGCTTCCATCTCCATTCGTGCTTCACGAGAGAGCTTCTCGCAGGTGCGGACAATCTCATCCCGTACTCCCAGCTCCTCCACCATGGAACGAACGTACTCAACCTCCTCCTCTCCTGCCTTGTTGTTTCCAAAAATGCCGTGAAGAGTACTCTTCTGCTCATTATTTACCCTCTCCATTAAAGAGAGGTAGAAGGGGGTTCTCTTTCCCTCCCGTATATCCGAGCCTATCGGTTTGCCCAGGGACTCCTCGTCTCCAAAAAGGCCGAGCTCGTCGTCCCGGAGCTGAAATACCACCCCCAGCAACTCTCCTATCCGTTCCAGGCGCCGGCTCTGGGACTCCTTTGCGTCTGCAATAAGAGCACCCGCCGACAAGGGGAGGGAGAAAGTATAGCGGCCCGTCTTATATCGGTAGAGCTCCAGTACATCCTTCTCACTCACCTCGTCGGCGCCATTTCCCCAACGTACGTCCAGCATCTGAGCCACCCCCACATAGGAGAGTTCTTTGGAGGCAAGGGTAAGAAGGGGCACACAGCGTCTCTTCTCCTCAGCCCCGCATGCTCCTCCCGCAAGAATCTCGTAAGCCATGAAAAAGGAGATATCCCCAACACAGATACCGAGGGCCTCTCCCATATGCTCGGCATCGGCGAGCCCCTCCTCCTTTGCAGATTTTGCATACTGCGTGTACACCGTGGGAGATCCCCGGCGCATGGGGTCCCTGTCCATTATGTCGTCATGAATAAGAAAAGCAGACTGAAAAAGCTCCATAGCAGCCCCAGCAGCCAGAACTGCCTCGTTTTCGGCAACTTCCGCCGGATTATCCCCATACAGGGCGTATCCGAGTCCTACAAGCCCGCCCCTCAGCATCTTGCCCCGTCCGGCAAAATCGAGAATTTTCTCTACCACTTCCCTGCCCATAGGGTGGACCTGAGAGAGATCTTCCGCCTTCTCCGCGGCCGCTTTCTCCAGGTACCCGAGGATTGCCTCTTTCTGCTCTCTAAAAAACGTCTTCATCCCTTAACTCTTTCTTAACTCGAGCACGCTGGGATCGTAGTCCTCGGGGGGGTAAAAGCCGAGAAGCTCTATTACCGTTGCCGCAAGAGAGGAGATACCCAGCCCCTCTCGAAGCTCAGGCTCGTAGTCCCCCTTTCCCTCCGGGTCAAATACCGTACAGGGAACCGGGTTGAGGGAGTGGCTCGTTTTTGCCTCGGGCTTTCCGTTTTTCTTTATCTTGATGTGTCCTTTTTTATCCCGAGCGTACATGTCGTCGGAATTTCCATGGTCCGCGCTCACCACCATAACCCCACCGGCCTTCTCTACAGCCTTCTGTATCCTGCCCAGGGAGAGATCCACCGCCTCCATAGCGCAGAGTACAGCCTCGTAAATCCCGGTGTGACCGACCATGTCGCCGTTGGGAAAATTAAGCCTGATAAAATCGAACTCACCGCTCTCTATTACCTCTATAACCTTGTCGGCTATCTGCGCAGCCTTCATCCATGGACGGTGCTCGAAGAGAACCCTGTCCGAGGGAATCTCGAAATAGGTTTCCAGCTCCTTGTTAAACATTCCCGATCGGTTCCCGTTAAAAAAGTAGGTTACATGGCCGAACTTCTGGGTTTCGCTTATTGCATACTGTTTTATCCCCGTTGCGGCGAGGTATTCTCCCATGGTTCTTTGAATTGAAGGAGGAGGCACGAGATACTGCTTCGGCACGTGGAGATCTCCGTCGTACTCCATCATCCCCGCATACTCCACATCGGGAATTCTTCCTCGGTCGAAGCGGTTAAACTCCTCCCCCGCCTCGAAAGCCTCGGTTATCTCCAGAGCGCGGTCGCCTCGAAAGTTAAAGAGAATAAACGAGTCTCCGTCCTGTACCCTTCCCACGGGTTCCCCATTCTCCGCTATAACAAAGGGAGGAATATCCTGGTCTATGGCGCCGGTCTCTTCCCGGAGGGTCTCTATGGCCTCATGGGCGGAAGCGAACTCCCTTCCCTCACCGTGTACGTGGGTGTTCCAGCCCCTCTCTACCATACCCCAGTCGGCGTGATACCGATCCATGGTTATCTGCATTCTACCGCCCCCGGAGGCGATGCGCGCGTCGAAGGAGTCCTCCGAAAGCTCGGCAAGAAACTCCTCGAAGGGGTCCACGTACTCCAGGGCGGAGGTCTCTCCCACATCCCTGCCGTCGAGCAGAGCATGAACTCTTACCCTGGAGACTCCCTCCTCCTTTGCCTGGCGTATCATCGCCCGCAGATGCTCTATATTTGAGTGAACATTGCCGTCGGAGAGGAGCCCCAGAAAATGGAGGGTGCCGCCTCTCTCCTTTACTCTGTCGACCAGCTTCCTCCAGGTCTCTTCCTGGTAGATAATCCCCTCCTCAATGGCCTTGTTAACCCGCTTTGCCCCCTGGGCGTATACGCGGCCGCAGCCTATAGCGTTGTGCCCTACCTCACTGTTGCCCATATCCTCGTCGCTCGGCAATCCGACAGCGGTACCGTGGGCCTTGAGTTTTGTGGTAGGCCAGCGCGCCTGGAGCTCATCGAGATACTCGGTATGCGCATCCGAGACTCCATCCCCCTCGGGGACAGCGGCAATTCCCACTCCGTCAAGAATAACGAGAACCACGGGGCCTCTTCTATTTTTGAATTGGTGATTTTTCTTTAAGGCTTCAACCATTATTTCTTCTCCTTTTCGCCGTTTCGGTTGCCGCGCAGCGGCATGCCGAAAACTTTTCTATGTTCTATAAGTAACAGGGTAGCGAACAATCGGGGGTTTCGCAAGAGAGGGAGGGAATTAGGCGGTTTTCAGGGTGTATCGGTAGTATCGGAAAGATCCTCTCCGGATATACCGAAGCGCTCACGTCTCTCTTTATTACCAAAAGGCTCCATGTGAATATGCACATCGTAGACCTTTGGAACTTCCCGGTGCACCCTCTCCTGCACCTTTTTTACAATTTCATGACCCTGCTGCACGGTTAAACCGCCGTCCACCTCCAGATCCATGTCTATAACGTACTTTGTATTCATTTTGCGTATTCTCATTTTATGGGGGTTGCAGACCCCCTGTACCTCGAGAGCCGCCCGATAGACCGAACTGTATACCCCTGGATCGTCCATACCATCCATTAACTCAACATTTGTCTCCATAAAAATGCCGAATCCCACCCGCATAATCCAGATCCCCACGACCAGTGCGATAAGCGTATCGAGCAAAGGCATTCGAAAATAGGCGGTAAGCAGAAGCCCCACGAGTACGGAGAGGGAAATTCCCACATCCATAACCATATTCTTTGCGTCCGCTATGAGCATGGAACTCTCCACCCTCTTTCCCGCGCGATATTTATTAAGGGCAAGACCGATTTTCCCTACCACCGATATACCCGCGATAATAAGCGCGTAGAAGGCGGGCAGGCCCCTTTCCGCCCCCGAGAGAAGCTGCTCTATAGTCGACAGGACGAGCTGCGCGCCGGCAAAGAAGATAACAAAGGAGAGCACCTTTGTAGCAATTGTCTCCGCCCGACCATGGCCGTAGGGATGAGTCTCGTCCGGGGGCTTGTCTACAATATGAGCGGTGTAGTAGGTAACCATGGAGGTAACTACATCGGTAAGCGAGTCTATACCGTCCCCAATAAGGGAGAGGGAGTGGCCGAAAAAACCGCCGGCCAGCTTGGCCGCCGAAAGAATACCGTTCCCGAGAATCCCGATAATGCTTGCCCGCTTGATAATCCGGCCGCGGTCTTCCGACTTCTCTGTTTTCGGCGTTTCCATCGTCTTCTTCAGCATCCTTTAAAGGGGGGCGGTTTTCTCTTCGAGCCACCGTCTCTCCGTTTCGTTGAGCTCGGGCACAAGAGTCTCGAAGACCCGCTTGTGGTAGGCATCTATCCACTCCCTCTCCCGCCGGCTGAGCATACCCGTCTCGATAAGGGCGCGCTCGTAGGGACAGAGGGTAAGAGTTTCGAAGCCGTAAAAACGGCCAAAGGGTGTAGTAAAAGCCTCTTTTACAAGAATCACGTTCTCCGTCCGTATGCCGTACTCCCCCTCCCGGTAGATTCCAGGCTCGTTTGAGTTAACCATTCCCGGTTCCAGGGCGGCATCGGCATCCCTGTAGGAGATTTTCTGGGGCCCCTCGTGGACATTGAGAAAAAACCCCACCCCGTGCCCTGTGCCGTGGCTGTAGTTGAGCCCGAGGTCCCACATCGGCTTGCGTGTTACCGCGTCGAGCTGTATTCCCTTTGTCCCCTCGGGAAAAGTTGTCGAGGAGAGGGAAATATGTGCCTTGAGTACCGCCGTATAATCGGAACGCTGCTGCTCGGAAATCTCGCCAAAGGGCACCGTGCGGGTAATATCGGTGGTGCCCTCGAGGTAATGACCTCCCGAATCGATGAGCAAAAGCCCCTCCCCCTCCACGGGGTAGACGGTGTCCTCCGTGGCGCTGTAGTGCATTACCGCTCCATGGTCTCGAAACGCGACTATAGCCGCAAAACTCTCCCCCACAAAACCGGGCATCTGGCTGCGAAAGTCCCTCAGCTGCACTGCCAGGGATATCTCGCTCTCTCCGCCCCTCTCCCATGCGTGGGAAAGCCATGAGAGGAAGCGGACCATGGCAACTCCGTCTTTTCGCATCGCCTCGCGTATTCCCCCGCACTCGACCTCGTTTTTTCTCGCCTTGAGGTGGGTGGTTATGTCCTGATGCTCCAGTACCCGGCATTTTTCCGGAATTGCCGAAGCCACGGCGCAGTTGGTTTTTTCCGGAGAGAGGACGACGCTGCTGCCGGGGGGCAGCTTTCTTATATCGGAGTAGATACCTTCGTAGGGACGCAGGGCAATCCCCTCGTCCTCGAGCAATCCCGCAAGATCCTCCGAAAACTTCTCCTTATCCGCGTAGAGGAATGTTTTCTCCCCTCCCACAAGGGCATAGGAGATAAAAAGGGGATTATAGGCTATATCGCTTCCCCGCAGGTTAAAGAGCCACGCAATGTCGTCCAGAGAGGAGATAAGTTGATACGCCCCCTGCCGACGGCTCTTTACCCTTCGAAACAGGGCTTCCCGGACAAGGGAGATCTTAGCCCTGCGGGAGAGTCCCGTATAGCTTGCATCGTGCTGGTAGATCCACTCTTTCGGGAGTTCCGGTCTGTCCTCCCAAATGCGGTCTATCAGGTCCCCGGTGGTGGTAAAATCGACCCCATAGGGGGCAAGTTCTTTCTGCAGAGCTCTCTTTGCTGCGAGAGAGAGAGTAGATGCACAAGCTGCGGCAACTTTACTCCCGACTATTCCCGTCCCGTCGTTTGCACTCTTCCTCTTGCGTGCCCCCCTTTGCCCGTTTGTCTTCTTACTCTTACCTCTTCCATTTTCAGCGCCCAGCACATTTCCCAGGGTCTCGGCAAAGGATGGGGAGCCGGAGAGGCCCTCCTTTATCAGTCTAAAGGGGGACCCTTCAAGCTCCCTCGCCGCCTGCAGGTGGTACCGTGGGTCGGTACACAGAACCGCATCGTCGGCAAAAACCGCTACCGTCCCGGCAGAGCCGGTAAACCCGCTTATCCACTCTCGGTCCCTCCAGGGGGGAGCGACATACTCACTTATATGTGGGTCGGTACCGTAGATTATGTAGGCATCCAGTCCCTCTTTTTCCATCTCTCCGCGCAGAGCCGCTACCCTTTCTGTTATATTCACCCCAGCTACTCCTCTTTTTGAACTCTCGTTTCATCCTGAAAGTACCTTATACGGATTGTCCGCCAAAAAACCGGAGGTGTCAACATGGGTTTGTGTTTGATTTCCCGCTGGAAATTATCGTCTTTTCTTCTTATACCGGCCTGCTGTTGGGGTTAACTGAACCCAGCCCGGTTGCACGGCGTACAGCCGATTGAAGGGCGGCGCTGCTGAAGGGCTTGGCAATACGCCTGCATTCGATTTTTCCGTCCGTATAGAAAAGGTTATCCGCATTTTCCTCCCCCGTAAGGAGGAGAACGGGTAGACGATTTTTCCTCTCCTTACTGCTGATAAAATCCAGCAGCCGGTCTGAGAAGAATCCATCCACCGCTTCGTCTATAATAACAAGACTGTAGCTGTGTACCCTCAGCCTCTCCTCCGCCTCGCTGCAGGTATCCGCAAAATCTACGGTCATCCCCTCCTTAGACAAAATAAACCGTATCGAATGCTTCCCGGGGACGGAGGTTTGAATAACCAGGACTTTATGATCCATGCTCTCTCTTTTGAGGACCCTCTTAGAATACGTTCTCGAGCTCCCGTATTACCGTATGGCTCCTCATCTTGACAATAGCCTTGTTCTGAATTTGCCGCACCCGCTCTCTGGTTATACCGAGTATTTTCCCTATCTCCTCGAGAGTAAGGGGACTCTTGCCGCTTAGCCCGTATCTGAGTCGTATAATTTTCTCTTCTCTGTCGCTCAACTCCTCTAAAGAGCGATCCAGCAGATCCTGAAGGGTAATATTAAATACGCTCTCAAAGGGTTCGGTATACTCGTCGCTAAAAACGAGGTCGGAAAGGGTGGTTACGTTCTCATCGTCTACGGTAACATCGAGGCTTGCGGTCTCACCGGAATACTGCATAATATTCTCCACTTGAGCAACGGTAATGTTCATGTACTCGGCAATCTCTTCGTGGGAGGGCTCCCGCCCCAATTCCTGGGTAAGGAATTTTGTAACGGAATAACATTTACGGATTACGTTGAGCACGTGGATCGGTATGCGGATGGTTCGTCCCTTGTCTGCCAGGGCCTTTATAACTGCCTGCTGAATCCACCACGTACCGTAGGTGGAAAACTTGCATTTTTTGGTGTAGTCGAACCTCTCCACCGCTTCGATCAGACCGATATTCCCCTCGTCTATAAGGTCGAGAAAATTGAGTCCCCGATGCTGGTATTTCTTTGCAATAGAGACGACCAGCCGCAGATTACTGGTTATCATTTTGTTTCGATAAAAATTGAGGTGCTTCTCCAGCTTCTTTTTGAGGGGAACATACTTATCGTGGTCACATTCCCCCGAATGATACTCCTCTTCCAGCTCTTCGATCTTTTTTTTGTACCTCTGAATGTGCTCTCCGATCTCCAGCTCCTCATCTTTGGAGAGAAGCGGGTAGTTGGATATCTGTTTTAAATAGAGAGTGAGAGGATCGTTGTCGTGTCCTGTGTCATACACAGCAGCCACGTCCAATTCGTGTTCCTGAATTTCTTCTGGAAAGTTTTCCAACTTCATGATATACCCCTTACCGTTAAATTTCCAAGGATACTATGAATCGAAAACGGTTACACCGCAATAAGGGGTTTTTGAGACTTGATATAGGGGAATCCCTTAGGTTGCCTTGAGCTTTTTGGACTTTTTTGCCCTTCGAGCACTGTCTATTGGGAACAGTAACGGAGAGACACAGCACACTTTCGCTTACGAGCTGAGTATGTGTACTCTCGACAAATTCTGCACCCCCTCGAAGAAAAGATTGTGTACTTTTGACTCAGAGAGCAACACTATCGGACACAGGAGGGCTATCAGCGCATCAACAGCTTGCGGTGCATCACTGTATAAAGTTTTGTAATTTGTTGTAATACAAATATTTAACTACTCTTCCCCTGTCTTCGGGTGTTTTCTCATCTATGAACAAATCTTGGCACACTTTATGCTTCTAAATTAATGAAGAGAAGGATAAAAGGATAAACCATCTTGAAATAAGGAGGTTTGTTATGAGCGCACTGACGAAATGGAGAAACCAAAACAGACCGGCACGGAGAGAAGAGAGAAGAGATCCCTTTTCTGCCCTTCAAAACGAGATAAATCAGCTTTTCGACAGAGATCTCTGGAACTGGGGAGATATGCCCGGTCTCTTCGACGGAGATATGTATCCGGCTCTCGATATAAAGGACAAGGAAGACAGCGTAGAGGTAAGATGCGATCTGCCGGGAGTAGACAAGAAGGATATAGACATCTCCGTCTCCGGAAACACCCTTACCATAAAGGGAGAGAAGAACGAGGAGAAGGAAGAGAAAGAGTCCAACTACTACAGAAAGGAGAGCTGGAGCGGCAGCTTCCAGAGGAGCGTGGCACTCCCCGATTCGGTAGACCCGGACAAAGCCGACGCTTCAATGAAAAACGGGATCCTTACTCTCACCCTTCCAAAGAAGGAAGATGAGAGGCGGAAGAAGATCAGCGTGAAGGGCGAATAACTCTCCGTGAATCTGCACGCCACAGCAGTTAGATCACCCCCTTCGGGGGGTGAT
>JBKHFZ010000069.1:0-12838 GCA_046539925.1 Spirochaetaceae bacterium | reverse complement strand
CAAACCCGTCGATAAAGGGCATGTTTACGTCCATGAGAATTGCGTCGAAAATCTCTTTGGACGCCAAGTTCACGGCTTCTTCTCCCTCTTCGGCCTCTTCCACTACCCAACCGTTGTTATTAAGCAGGCTCTTGAGAAATAGTCTGTTTATTGCTTCGTCGTCTACAACGAGTATACGTTTTTCTTTCATATAAGTAGTATTATAAATGAACAAAACCGAGTTTACAATAGAGAGGAGAAGCTGTTACTATTTTAGCACAGAGGAGGATTTGAATATGAGAGACATTCGCACAATAGAGTGGGTAGATGGAATACTCCATTTAATAGATCAGAGAAAGCTGCCCCAGGAGTACACCATATACCGATGTTCGAACTACAGGGATGTTGAGTTTGCTATCCGAGACATGGTGGTACGAGGGGCGCCCGCTATAGGGGCAACCGCCGCTTACGGGGTGTATCTTGCCTCCCTTGAGTTTCTCCCTCAGCCGAAGGATACCTTTCTCTCCAAAGTAGAAGAAGCTGCTCTTTTTATAGAAAAAGCCCGGCCCACCGCGGTAAACTTGAGCTGGGCGGTCCGGCGAATGCAAAAAATTATCGGGGAGAACAGGGAACTGTCGCCGGAAGAGATATCCGCTTATCTAAAGGAGGAGGCGGACAGGATCCTCGCGGAGGATGTGGAGATCAACAAAACCATGGCTAAAAACGGAAACAGCATTGTTCCCGCAAAGGCAGTTATTCTTACCCACTGCAACACGGGAGCACTTGCCACGGCAGGATGGGGTACCGCTCTGGGGGTAGTGAGGGAGGCCCACGCGAGCAATAAGTCGATTTTTGTCTACGCCGACGAGACCCGCCCCCGGCTCCAGGGGGCACGGCTTACCGCCTGGGAGCTTGTCCAGGAGGGTATACCCTCAAAATTAATTGTGGACAGCACCGCCGCTTTCTTAATGCAGCAGAAGAAAGTCGACCTCGTCCTTACCGGGGCCGACCGCATTGCCTCGAACGGGGATACCTCAAACAAAATCGGTACTTACATGCTGGCGGTATCGGCACACTACCACTCCATCCCCTTCTACATAGTAGCCCCGACCTCTACAATAGACTTCGACATAGCCTCCGGTGAGAAAATTCCTATCGAAGAGCGGGAACCCTCGGAGATAACCCGCATTGGAGAGGCCCCTATTACACCGCAGGAGATGGACGCCTACAACCCGGCATTCGATGTTACTCCTGCAGACCTTATTACGGGGATTATAACGGAAAAGGGAATACTCTATCCCCCCTACTCCGACAGTATTGCCTCCCTGAGGGAGGAGTAGATGGAACCTCCCATGAACACCTCCGAGGATAAGCCCGCCGCCGAGAGTGATACGCCGACGGTGGAGGAGATCCGAAAAGCCTTCCCTACTATAGGGGAAACAGGGAAAAACGAGGGGAACCGCGGCGAGGAGGAGACTCCCTTTATCTACCTCGACAGCGCCGCCACCGCGCTTACCCCCCTGCCGGTAATCGAAGCGGTAGACAGATACTACCGGACCAACTCAACCAATATTCACAGGGGTCTCTACAGGCGCAGCGAAGAGGCAACGGAACTCTACGAAGAGTCAAGGGCTAAGGTAGCCCGGTTTTTATCCGCATCTTCCCCTGGGGAGATAATCTTTACCCACGGGGCCACCGAATCGATAAACCTGCTCGCCTATAGCTGGGCAGACCGTCTAGGCCCGGAGGATACCGTTGTTGCCACCGAAATGGAGCACCACGCAAATCTCGTACCCTGGCAGGAACTCGCGCGGCGGCGAGGAACCCGGCTCGAGTTTATCCCCGTGGACCCGGAAAGCGGCACACTGAAGGAAGAGGAGATAGAGACTGTTATCCACGACCGCACCGCCCTGGTTGCCGTTACCGGTATGTCCAATGTAACGGGAGTACGCCCGCCGATAGAAAAAATTGCCGCCCGGGCGCGTACAGTCGGGGCAAAGGTGCTGTTGGATGCTTCCCAGCTGGCGGCACACGAGAGGATAGACCTCCGCCATCTCGATATAGATTTTCTCGTCTTCTCCGGCCACAAGCTCTACGGTCCTACCGGTGTGGGTGTCCTCTGGTCGCGCAGCGGCTTACTGGAGGGGTCGCCCCCCTTCCTTTCGGGAGGAGACATGATAGAACAGGTAAGCCTTGAGAAGAGCACCTTTCGCAGACCTCCCTACCGTTTTGAAGCGGGAACACCCCATATCGCAGGGGTAGCAGGCCTCTCCGCGGCCCTCGACTTTATCTCTTCCGTCGGCTGGGAGGCAATCAAGAAACAGGAGAGTCTCTGTGCCGAACATCTGCTCTCGCTACTCGCGGACTTTAAGAATGTTGAGGTATACGGACCGGTACAATCGTCAGAGAGAAGTGCGGTAGTCTCCTTTAATATCTCCAATGTGCATCCCCACGATGCCGGCACCCTTTTAAGCGAGCGGGGAATAGCCGTTCGCGCCGGGCTCCACTGCGCCCAGCCCTACGTGGAAAGCCTCGGCGCCCGGGGAACCGTAAGGGCATCGATAGGCATGTATACAACAATAGAAGAAATTGAAGCTCTAAGAGAGGGTCTAAAGGAAGTTTCTTCCGTGTTTCCATAGATGCAATGCCCGGCAGGGCAGCGAGAGAGACTTGGCGAATACGTGCGGGCCGTTGCGGGCCACGTCTGATCGATACGTGCGGGCCGCTCGGTGACTATTCGGGACCTCTGCCCACAAAAAAACGCCGCCTCTTTTCCTCTTCTTACGAAACATGTTACCATAGCGCTATTCTAACGAGAAAGGAAGACTAGTAGTATGAACATCTGTGTTTTTTGTTCTTCAAGCGAACACACTCCCACAATCTACCGAATAGCGGCGGAAGAGGCTGGGGAAAAAATAGCAACACGAACACACTCGCTTATTTTTGGGGGCGGGAACATAGGACTTATGCACGACATAGCCCACTCGGCAATAACCTCAAGGGGAAACGTTGTGGGGGTTATACCCAAAAATCTGCGGGAGAGGGAGAAGAGATTCGACAACGCCGGAGAATTGATCCTTACCGATACCGTGCACGAGCGCAAGAGAATTATGGAAGAGAAGGCCGACGCGTTTCTCATTCTCCCCGGCGGCTTCGGTACCTTGGAGGAGTTTTTCGAGGTGGCTGCCATGAAGTTCCGCGACGGAGATACCCGTCCAATAGCGCTTTTTAATACCGCCGGCTTCTTTAACCAGCTCTTCGGCTTTATCGACTTTTTAAGCCACGAAGAGCTGATCCCCGGTAACTGGGGGGAATCCTTTTTTGTAAGCGAAGAGATAGACTCCATCCTCTCGTACTTCGAAGAGCAGGCCGAATAGGCAATTGCCCATAAAACTCTGAGTTTTCCGGAAATTTTACGTTCAACAAGATATAGTAATATGGTAAGATAGGTGGAACTATTACTACACCAGCCTAACGGAGGAACACTGCTATGCCGGTACTTCTTATTGCCGACGATGAGACTTATATACGCGATGTAATACGCCGAGCGCTGCCCTCTTCGGACTATACCATACTCGAAGCCTCCGAGGGCAACGAGGCAATTCAAATTCTAAAGGACAACCACGTAGATATACTTATACTGGACTTGGTAATGCCGCAGAAAGGCGGTATAGAGACCTTTATCGAAATTCGGGACACCAACAAAGAGCTTAAAATTATTGTTATTACCGGAAAGATACGTATGGAAGACGACGCGATACAGGGTCTTACCGATCACTTTAAGGTCGACGCTGTCCTTTCAAAGCCCTTCGACATGGAGGAGCTGGTACATCTCGTAAAGAGTTTTTCATGACAGAGACCTCCACTGAAAATTACAGTCTTTCCATAAGGGGAACCGTTGCCGGTGCGGCCTTTACCGCCCTCACAGCTGCGGGGGCCTATATTTCGATCCCCATCGGTCCTGTCCCGGTGGTACTGCAAAACTTTTTTGTACTCCTTGCCGGACTTCTTCTCGGGCCTAAAAGGGCTTTTGCCGCCATATCGGTCTACCTCATGCTCGGAGCCGCCGGTCTTCCCGTCTTTGCAGGGGGAACCGGCGGGGTAGGTCATTTTTTCGGCCCTACGGGGGGGTATTTAGTCGGCTTTCTTTTCGCCGCAACTATTACCGGTCTCCTCTCGCCGGTTCGCAGAGAGGAGGATAAAGCTATGTTGGGACGCTCGCTTATTGCTCTTTGCGCCGGAACCGCCGCAATATATCTGGTGGGGATTCCCTGGCTCAAAGTTTCGACGGATATTTCCTGGACCCAAAGCGTTACGGCGGGGCTTCTCCCCTTTATACCGGGGGACATTGTTAAAATAATAGCTGCCTCCTTTGCAGCAAGGAGCATTCTCCCCCGTTTTCGAGCTTTTTTGCACGGCAACGGGTAGGCCGATGGGGCCTGAAAAAGCGAGCACCAGGCAACATACTCAAGAACAAGTCCCGTTTATCGAGGTAACCGAACTCAGCCACACCTTTCCCGACGGAACCAGGGCATTGAGAGGGATAAACTTCACACTTCTAAAGGGAGAGTTTATTCTCATTGCAGGGCCTAACGGTTCGGGCAAAACCGTTTTTGCCAGGCATCTTAATGCGCTCTACCGTCCAACCTCCGGAGAGGTGAGCGTTGATGGGGTTTCCACAAAGAAAAACCCCACCTTTATCCGCCGCAAAGTAGGCCTGGTGTTTCAGGACGCAGACAGCCAGATAGTCGGACAGACCGTAAGAGACGACATCGCCTTCGGACCGCAGAATCTTCGTCTTCCGAAGGAAGAGATCCGACGCAGGGTCGAGTACTCCCTGGATCTGTTGAACCTCCGGGAACTTGCGGACCACCGGCCTCACCTTCTCTCGGGAGGGGAGAAACGGAGGCTCGCTATTGCCGGTGTACTTGCCCTCGAGCCCGAAGTTCTTATTCTCGACGAACCGTTCTCCAACCTCGACTACCCGGGAGTCGTGAGCGTGCTCAGACACGTGGTGGATCTCCACAAAAGGGGCGTTACGGTTATTCTTGTCTCCCATGATATAGAGAAGTCCTGTGCCCACGCCGACCGGCTGGTTGTATTCTCCGGGGGGAGCATTGTAAAGGACGGCAATCCCTCAAAAATTATCCCATATCTGCCGGATTACGGGGTACGGGTACCCCCCTCCGTCCCCCAAAGACCGGAGAAGAGCACATGGCTGAGCTGAATATCTTCCATTACCGCCCGGGGAGGAGCCCTGTGCACCGTATCGACGGCAGGGTCAAACTGCTTCTTCTTATACTAACGGTAATAAGCGTTCTCTCTACCGGTACTATCGGTCTGGCCGTGGTTAGTATTGTTACTGTGGCTGCTGCGGCCGCCGTGCCTCTTAATCCGGCAGGCTTCCGCAGGGAACTTACTGTATTCGCTATATTGGCGGCGATAATCTGGATATCCCGCCCGGGTTTCGAGGCGGGCGCAGTTGCGGCGTGGCGGTTTATTCTTGTCGTGTCCGCGGGGATGATCTTTTCCGCCGTTACAGCCCCGGAAGAGATCCACGGGGTTCTATTTACCCTGCTCGCTCCTATTCCCCGGCTTCCCCACGGGCTTATAGCAGAGCATGTAAGCCTTACAATACTCTTTATACCCCTGCTCTTCGATACCGCTAAAGAGATCGGAGAAGCCCGAAAGACGAGGCTTATAGGAGAGAATCGAAACCCCGTGGGTCGGCTCGCCAGCTTTGCCTCTCCCCTCCTGGAGGCGCTTTTTGCAAGAATAGAGGAGGTTGCCCTTGCTCTGGAAGCCCGATGCTTCGATCAAGAGGCGGTACGATTCGAACTGCACCTCCGTCGAACCGATATTATCACCGCCGCCGCAGGAGCCCTCCTGTCGACAGCCGTAATTCTCTGGGGGTAAACGGGGACTTGCCCGAGGAAAAACCGGGACACCCTCCTCCGATGAGAGACAGCCGCCTAGAGATCGCGGATAAGTATCTTCGAATTGCGCCTACGGTTGTAATGGGCCCTCTTTTGCTCCGGTATATCCGAAAGGTGCCCCTCGCGAAAACCGAGCCGCTCGAACCAGTCCGAGGTTTGGGTAGTAAACGCGAACACCCGCTTCAGCCCGATTTCCCTTGCCCGCTGAAACAGGTAGCCCACTAGGCGGGAGCCTATCCCCATACCGGCAAAGTGTCGGTCCACGGCTATCGCCGCTATTTCCCCATAGCCGCTTTTGTACTGATGAAGGGCGGCACAGCCGTGGACAGTACCGTCTACATCGTACACCACATAATCCCTCAAACTGCTCTCTATGCTGTCCGTATCCCTAAAGACAAGAACCCCCTGCCGGACGTAGGGTTCCATTATATGAAGAACTTCCGAGATATCGGAGCGCTCCATCGGCCGAACGGATTCAAAAATGTTTGTATGAATCATTGTCCCGATGCCGAGATTGGAGAAAATCTCCCTTAGCACTACTCCCTCTACCGATCCGTCGAGTATGTGGACCCGGTTTACCCCCGCCTCGCAGGAGCGTCTGCCGTAGGAGACGAGCCTGCTCCAGATATCCGGCAGCACCTCCGCCTTTTCCAGCTCCCGCGCTTCCTGCACCGTCAAACGGCTTACCCTGCCGTCGGATACCGTTTTTACTGCCTCCGGCAGTTTTTTCTCTTCCAGCCGCAATACCCCGTGGGTACCGATATAGAAGAGCTTCTCCGACGGTATGGACACCGCCACCTTATGGGCCACCTCGTCTGCCGAAAGGTTATAGCTTTTCCCTGAAGCATTCCATCCGACCGGAGGTATTATAGGAATATACCCTTCTCCGAGAATGTGAATAAGGGGGTCGGAATCCACCCGCTCTACTCTGCCGGTTAACTGAAAATCCACCCCATTTATAATACCCCGGCCCTTAGCCCGCACCCAGTTCCCTATTAAAGAATTGATCCCCTTTCCTGCCAGACCCGATATCAACTTGCTCGCTACATCGAAGGAGGCCATCTCTACAAACGGAAGAGCTTCCCCGGTGGTTATACGCTCCCCATCCTGCACCGGCTGGGATATTCCGTACATCCGCAGCATCTCGTCTATCCTCTGCCGTGCTCCGGGGACTATGACAATCCGTATCCCGGACTGATGGAGCAGCGCGATATCCTGAAGCAGAATGGGAAAGAGGTCGTCCACGACAACGGGATAATCGATTTTTAGCACAAAGGTGGAACCCCTGTATCTGCGGGCGTACCGTAGAGCTTCGCGGATTGTATCCAGATCGTACATCCCGTTATTCATAATGCCCTCTGTAGACCGATACAAGCTCGGCCACAATGGAGAGGGCAATCTCCTCCGGTGTTTTTCCTCCAATGTCCATGCCGATCGGCCCATGGATTCTGCTCAAATCCTCCTTTGTAAACCCCATCTCCATCAATCTTTCCCTGCGTGTGCGTTGTGTATCCCGGCCGCCGAGAACCCCCACATAGTAGGAGCCTCTTCTAAGGGCCTCCGCCACCGCTTCGTCGTCCATCCGTTCGTTGTGGGTAATAGCCGCTATCGCATCGTCCTTTCCCGCACCCAGTTCTTCCAAGGCCTTACCTGGCCAGGTGTGCAGAAGGGTATCCGCCCTGGAAAAACGCCAAGCCTGGGAAAAGGCCTCTCGAGGATCGACAACTACGCTTCTCCAGCCAACGGCCCTGAGTATGTCGCAGAGAACCACGCCTATATGCGAACCTCCTACAATTATAAGCCGCGGTTTCGGGGGTTCTCTTGAAACGAAGAAAGTCCACTCCCCCTCCACTACGCAGCCGGCCCAGGCTTCCGGCAGGGTGTTGTACACTTCAGGCTGTGAGGCGGAAGCCTCGGACCGTTGGCTTAAGCCTTTCTGCGCTTGAAGCACCCTCTCCGCCGCCGCCGCAAGTGTAGGCGGCGCTTCTCCTCCTCCCGGACTCGGAGAGACGACAGTTTTACCCTCCTCATCGAGCCCGCAGGATATACCGATACACTCTTCCGGACCGTCGTTTACCACTGCCCATACGATCCCCTCTCCGTTGTCTCTCTTCCTATGCAGTGCCTCCGCCGGCATCTTGTATATCGGATATATCACCAGCTCTATGGTGCCGCCGCAGGGAGAAGGAGCTCCAAACACTTCATCGTCGTTGGGACAGAAAACCTTTCTCTCCCCTTTCCCCGTCTTTAAGAGCCTCTCCCTCTCTCTAATTAGTACAGGTTCAATGCAACCTCCGCTCACCGATCCAGTGACCTTGCCTGTCGCCGAAACAGCCATCGTAGCCCCAAGGCCGCGAACTGCGGAACCCTCTATCGCCGTAACCGTGGCGGCATACACGGGGCTTTCGTCTTTATCGTCTACCCATTGGAGGACTGTAGAAAGTATATCCGTCATAATATGCCCAGTATAGACAAAACTCTTTTTAACAGCAATTCATAAAACCTTTGCCCTTCTAAAAAACAGTGTTTTCCAGGGGCCTCTCGACGGTTGACAGTTACCGAAAAGTGGATATAGTTTAGGATAGTACCGGCCGTCGACCGACAAAACACCGACAAAACAAAGATACGAGGGAAAATGGCTAAAAGCAAACTGGACTACGTAGGCTTGGATAATAAAAAAAGAATAATAGATGCGGCAACAGAGCTCTTTATAATTCAGGGGGCGCAAGAGACGAGCCTGGCGGATATAGCGCGTTATCTCAATATAAGCAAAGGTACTCTCTATTACTATTACGCGAGCAAGGCGGAACTCATTTTTGATGTTACCGATATCTATATGGACAACCTCACCACCGGTCTTTTGGAATGGGTAAAAACCTTTGACGCCGAATCTCCTCCGGAAAGTATTCTCGAGGTTGTGTTTAAAACAATTTTCGAGGCAAAAACCAGAGGAAAGCTGCATATTTATCTTATCCAGGAGGCTATTACCCACGATTCCAAGTTAAGAGAAAAAATCCGGGGGGCCTATAGAAAGTGGAAGGATATGCTTCGTGAAGGTCTCGAAGAGATCTACGGTGACCGCTACCCCGCGCAGGAGTATGCGGAGATCCTTCTTACCATGTTAACCGGAGGGATAATACACTCAATACTCGAACTCGATATGGCTCCCCTTAAAAGTCTTATCGACCCGCTTTTTGAATAAAAAAAAACCCGCTCCACTCGGGAACGGGTTTACTTTGATAAGCGCCGCGTTGCGAAGACACGGCTGTAGTGCGTTCTAAAATCTCGGATTTTTGAACGCACTACACTTGTTCACGGGAAGCCTATAGCTAGGAAGCTTTCTCGCCTATAAGCTCTTCGTCGATAACCTGCTTAAAGGTCTCTTTAGGCAGCGCCCCGGCAGCCATCTGAGGTTTACCTTCGGTAGGAATAAAGAGAAGAGAAGGAATGCTCTGAATACCGAAGGCGGCTGCAAGCTCCTGCTGATCCTCGGTATCTATTTTGTAGAAATTTACCTTCCCCTCGTACTCCTCCGAGAGTTCGTCGATTATGGGGGCAATAGTTTTGCAGGGGCCGCACCAGTCTGCATAAAAATCTATTACAGCGGGTACATCCCCCTGATACTCCCATTCACTCTTGTTTTCGTAGTCAAAGATCTTCTCTAAAAAGATCTCTTTTGTTAAAAATTCGGCCATACTCTCTCCTTCAGCACAACATATACTGTTTTCTGTATATTAGTATTTTCATTTGTATGGAAAATACTATTTAATTCAGGAAAAATCAAGTGATCTTCGAAAGATTTATTCCCCTTCGGTAAAGCGCTCTATATCCATATTCGCCTTCTTCTCTTCCAGAAAATCCTGCACCTGCGAGTCCATCTCTATAGACTTCAGGTGGTTCACAATATCGCTTTTTACGTCCTCGAATGGAGAGAGCTCCTCCTCTTTTCGATCCGTTACTTTTACAATGTGGAAGCCGAACTGGGTACGAATAATGTCGCTGGTCTCTCCGGACTGCAGGGAGAAGGCGGTTTCTTCAAACTCCGGTACCATCTGGCCCTTTTGTATAAAACCGAGAGAACCGCCGTCTTCCGCACTGGGACCTTCGGAGGACTCCCGGGCCACCTCCTCAAAGTCTTTGCCCGATTCGAGCTCATCCTGAATATCCTCTATTTTCTCTCTTGCCTCTTCCACTTCTTCTTCCGAGGCATCCTCCTCGGCACTTACAATAATGTGTTTGGCCTCTACCTGTTCCTGCTGGGTAAAGTAATCGGGGTTCTCTTCGTAAAAATCTCTCGCCTCCTCATCGCTTACGGAAATACCGGATTCGAAATTCTCCTGGATAAACTGCTGCAGAACAACCTGCTTTCTGATGTCTTTTTCCAGATCCTCCGGTGACATACCTTGCTGTTCGAGGGCCGCGTTAAACTCCTCCTCACCACCTGCCTGCTGCTTAAACTGGGAGATCTGCTGTTCCACCTGCTCATCCGAGGCTGTATACCCCTCTTCTTCGGCAATCTGATACAGAACTTCCTGATCGATAAGATAATCGAGAACTTGCCCCCTCATCTGTTCGAGCTGCTGCCCCTGTATCTGCTGCCCCTGCTGCATGTACTGCATCTGCTGGGCTTGTACAAAGCGCTCTACCCGTTCCTTCGGGATCGGTTCTCCCTCTACAACCGCTGCCGGCTCCGAATCCGTACCGTCGGACTGACCTCCGGTGGTAATCGGAGTGCCGCCGTCCTCTTCTCCGCTCTCCGTCTCTTGAGAAGACTCGCTCTCGGCTTTCTGTTCGGTCTCAGGGGAAGTTCCTTCCGATTTCTCCTGTTTTCCTCCGGCAGTGACCGATAAAACAATTGCAGTTAATAACAATATTGCGATTATTACACCGCCTGGCAGTTTTTTACTCTTCATAATACTCTCCAATAAAAATTTTTGTGTCCATACAATATAAAAGCAGTGGAAAAAAAAGTCAAAGCCTTGGAAGTGCTTTGTAGAGAAGAGAAAAAAACCGACAAATACGGCTTCCGCCGGCTCTCCCGTTACGAATACCATCCTCTCTCACCACTCCAGACTCCTTGGAAAAACCAAAATAAAATCGTATAGTGGGTGCATGAGCACCTTTTATGCCTACAAGTTTCCACCGCCCCAGGAGGGGGACTCAACTCCGGAATTTCTTACTGGGTATTTTCTGATATCCGACACAGAGATGCTGGACCCCAACTTTTATCGAACCGTAGTATACATATTGAGTCATAATGCCCAGGGAGCACTCGGACTGGTAATAAACAGGCCCAGTGCCGCTACCATTGCGGATATCAGCACAGAGGATATGGCTGACTCTCCTTTCTCGGAACATACCGTGTATGTGGGAGGTCCGGTGGATCAGAACTATCTTTTTGCACTTCACACGGGCCTTCAGGGTAACCTGAAGAGTGAAAACTCCATAGAGGCCGTTGATGGAATTGTTTTCGAGCCGGACTTTGCCCTCTTGCAGCAGCACTTTGCTCACCGCTCCACAATAGAATCTACCCCTCTGGAAACGGATATACGTTTTTTTGCAGGGTATGCCGGTTGGTCGGCCGGCCAACTGGAACAGGAACTTCTGCGCCGCGATTGGGTAACTCTTAAAGCACACCCAGAACTTGTCTTCCGTACCGATACGGAGAAAATATGGAACGCCGCCCTCTTTCGAAAGGGGGGAATTTATTCAATAACCGCGGAGACCGGCAGCAAACCGTCTATAAACTAACCGCGTATCCCGAAAAAACTGCAGGTGGTTCAAAGCTTGGGTAAAACCCTCTAAAAACGGTCTATAGAACCCTCCTGCCGCTGCTCTACGTCTTTACAGTTTTTTAATCAATTTATACTATAGGAGCACCTGCCCAAAAGGCATTAAATAAGGAGACACGACATGGGAAGAGGCGACAGAAGATCTAAAAGGGGGAAAATCTGGAGAAAATCCTACGGCAAAACCCGCCCCCACAAACTTCGAAAAAAGGAAAAGCAGAAGGAATCATAGATGATACCGGAGAAGGTAGCCTCCGTCCTCGAGAAACACGGCCTCGAGGCCCTCGAGTTCGAGGAGGGAAGCACCCCCACGGCAGAGACCGCAGCTGCCCGTATAGGTGTAGCTGTCGCCCAGATAGCAAAATCCATATTGATGAGGGGAAAAGACGGCACATACCGCCTTTTTGTGTTAGCGGGGGACAAAAGGATCTCTTCGAAAAAGGTAAAACAGCTTACAGGAATAAAACACAGTATGAGCAGCGCGGAGGAGACCTTCGAAGCCACCGGGTTTTATCCAGGCGGCGTATGCCCCTTTGGTATTGAAGGGCTGGATATATATATCGATTCTAGTCTAAAAGAGTTCGATACCGTGTATCCCGCCGCAGGCAACAACGCTACCGGGGTACCCGTCACGTATGAACATCTGCTGTCTATTACCTCCGGCATAGAGTGCAGTGTGAGCGACTAGTAACCTCCCTCCGACGGCAAAATGGAGGCCCCGGTCTAAGGGGTTTTCCATTCTATCGTGAAAGAGCCCTTTGCTCGGTCGGCTCGGACAGTCAACCTAACTCTCTCTCCCTTTTCAAGCTCTAATGTGCATGTACGGCTCTCTCCCCCGAACACCAGAGAATCTTCCCCGGCGGGAGGGCGAACCTCAAGGGTCAAACTTCCCCTCTCTACCTCCGGAGTCCAAATAATCTCGGCAGTCCCTCCTTCGTGGGCCTTAAGAATCCGCTCTTTCTCTCCGGAGAAGAGAAAAAACCGTGCGGACGTGTGGTCCGTTTCGTTTTTCTCAAACCAGAGGACCCTCGTCTCATCGTCGAAAAATTTAACTCCCACTGCAATAAGAAGGAGGGGTATCCCGATAAGTATTATCCGCTTAAAGTCGGGTTTACCCTTCATTTTCGTCTATAG
>JBKHFZ010000068.1:0-12917 GCA_046539925.1 Spirochaetaceae bacterium | reverse complement strand
GAAAGATAAACTGGTCCGGATCAAGAGCGGAAAATCCCGAGAGAAAGGAAGAAAAAGCCCGTGATGAAAGATTTGTGGAAAATAGTGAATAAGCCCTTTCTCTCACCTCCGGAGACCGCAGATATGTCTGCATATCTCCCATTTTATTGATAATACCCTGCAGCAGTTTTTGTCTTCGGGAAACTCTGTCCGAATCTCTGTTCCCCGGTTCGGAATACAGGCTGTATGTAACCGCCTTTGCTCCGTCGAGGGTAACACTTCCCGAAGGTATAAGAACTCTCTCTTCGTTATGAATTTCTACCGGATTGGCAATAAAAAACTCAACCCCCTCGAGCAGATCAACAAGTTTTATCAGGTCTTCGGTGGAGATATACAAGTAGTATGGTATATCAACCCCCAGGAGCTTCTCTACATGATCTATATACCCCTGGGGCTCTTTCTGATCAAATACCGAGTCTATAGGAGCAATCCTGTCTTTCGAAGTTATTAGAGTGCCTAGATTGTTGGGAATATCCAAAAGAGCGGATTTTCCGGTTCCGCTCTGAAACATGAGAACTTCCGAATACTCGAGCCGGTTGTCCTCTCCCACCATTATGAGGAAATTGAGGGTCTTTTCTTCCTGGATTTCCGAGCTCACTGCGTCGGTTCTTATTTGCAGATATATAAGTACTGCCGCGACAGAGAGGAGCAAGACAAGCAGTGCAATAAAAAGGGCTGTTTTTGTAAGGAAAATATTTTTCTTACCCACTATGCTCCGCTCCGGACTCTGCCGTACCGTACACCTTGTTTTCCTCAATATAGGAGAAAACCGATTCGGGGACAAAATATCTGAAGGACAACCCCTTCTCGACCCGTGCTCTTATGTCACTCGAAGAGATTGGGAGGATAAGATTGTTCAGGTAGGTGTGCGCGAATTCGCAGGAAACTTCTTCTCTATAGCTTCGGTGGGCTACGATGAGATCCACCTTCTCGATGAGAGTTTCCCACTCTTTCCATTTTTGAAACCCATCCACGAGGTCATCTCCGATTACGAGACCCGGTTTTCCGGTAACGTTATAGTTTTCGTTGATCTGGTCTATTGTATCGATGGTGTACGAGACACCTCCCCGTTGTATCTCGCAGGAATCCACTACAAAATCCGTATTAAACACGGCACAGCGCAGCATCTCCAGCCGCTGAACGGCGGTAGTGCTGTGATCCGGTTCTTTATGAGCCGGAATGTAAGCGGGAATAAATATTACCCGTTCGTAATTAAGGCTCAGTTTCACCTCTTCCGCCAAGTAAAGATGGCCGATATGTACGGGGTTAAAAGTTCCCCCGAGTATAACTGTTTTCACGTCGGTTCTCCTCCATTGTTATTTCCGGCGTCACAGAGCGTCAATAGAGAAAATCTTACATCTTCGATACCATTATACGTGAAAGAAGAACACCCGACAACCTTTATCGAAGGAAGGGCTCTCTTTAGTTCCTCGAGGTTCTCCGCTGTGCCGGGGAGGTCGGTTTTTGTGGCTATAACAATTCTGGGTTTTGTTGTCAGCACCCCGGAATAGGCTCCCAGCTCTTCCATTACGAGGCTGTAGGTTCGGTAGGGGTTCTCCTGTGAGATATCGATAACCACCGCCAGACCGGCTGTTCTCGATATATGTCTGAGGAATTTATCTCCCAGCCCTGCTCCTTTTGATGCTCCTTCTATAATACCGGGTATATCCGCGAGCACAATTTTTCTGTACTCTTCCACCATAACTCCGAGATTGGGTATTTTGGTAGTAAAAGCATACTCCGCTATTTCCGGATGTGCGTTGGTAAGGACATTTAGTATCGAAGACTTTCCCGCGTTAGGCAGACCCACTAAACCTACATCTGCAATGAGGCGCAACTCCAGGTGGAGCCGTGCCTGTACTCCCGGCTTTCCAGGTTGTGCCCTCCTGGGCGCCTGGTTTCGAGAGGTGGAAAACCGTGCGTTGCCCTTCCCCCCCTCTCCGCCTTCTGCCCATACCCATCGCCGTCTGTCGGTTAAATCCATGAGGATTTTACCGGTTTCCGGATTCCTCACAACGGTGCCCGGGGGTACCGAAATAACCGCATCTTCGCCGTTTTTGCCGTGTTGCTTTTTTCCTTTTCCGGCCTCACCGTTCTGAGCATAAAAATGGCGTCGTGTTTTTAGGTGAGAGAGAGTTCGGAGGTTCTCTTTTACCTCGAAGACCACATCCCCGCCGCGGCCCCCGTCTCCCCCATCGGGCCCGCCCCGGGGGACGTACTTCTCCCTCCGGAAAGAGACGCACCCGTTACCTCCGTTTCCCGACGAGACATCTATGTAGACTTCATCCGCAAATCCAAACACTATAAGAGAATTACCGGGGTTTTAAGCTGTTGTTTCAATGCTGATATACTTTCGCCCGCGTCGCTGGTTAAAGTTCACGATTCCCGCGGATTTTGCAAAAATTGTATCGTCGCTCCCGATTCCCGCGTTCTCTCCGGGATGGAACTTGGTCCCCCGCTGGCGTACGATTATCTCTCCCGCCTTGACGAGTTGACCTCCGCTTCTCTTTACACCTAGACGCTTGGATTCGGAATCTCTCCCGTTTTTTGTACTTCCACCGCCCTTTTTATGTGCCATATCTTTTTCCTCCAGATAATATTTCCATCTTACACTCTGCCGGGTATTCCTGCTCTATATCGCGTATTCCCCTGGTTAGATAGTCGGTAACACCCATTAACCAAATATAGTCTCCCGTATCGGCGGCATCCTCTCCGGCAATTTTGAAGTGCAGAGTACCCGGAGATTCTGCTCCGCCTTCGAGGAGAAACTTGCCGTAGCCCTCTACGGTTCGAGCTGCAGTTCGAGCAAGAGCGGTAACGGCGGCGCACACAACACTGTTTCCGGCATTACCGCTGTGTCCCCTTACTGTCACCTCTTCCACAGTGGAATGGGCCTGATTAAGTACAAGGGATACTTCGATCATCCTCGAACACTTAGGCTCCGGAAATACCGGTAACCTTCAAGAGCGAATAGTTTTGCCGGTGGCCGGCTTTTCTACGGTACCCGTTTCTCCTCTTGAACTTGAATACCTTTATCTTCTTTGCGCGGCCATGATCCTCGACGGTAGCTTCCACTTTTGCACCCTTTACGTAGGGTGAGCCGATTTTAGTCGAATCGGCACCGCCAGTCATTAGAACCGTGTCAAACTCGACCTTCTCTCCGGCCTCGTTTTCGATTCTATCTACCTTGAGGGTTTTTCCCTCTTCCGCCTTATACTGCTTTCCCTTAATTTCTACCAATGCGTACATGCTAAACCTCTATTAAGAAAATAGCCCTGTCCGGCTATTTTCGTTGTCTCTGTTGCCGCAAAGCGGCATATAAAAACCCGTTGGAGATATCTGATGCGCTTCCGGAATGATACTTTTAAAAGCACATCATCATCTCTATATACCATAGAGCTGTGAGTCGGGTCAACACCGGAACTTATAAACACAGGAATTCCCATTCTTCTGCTACATTCTCTCGAGAAAGGGTATTCCCACGAGTTCGAAGGCGTTCTTTAAGACCTGCACAACTCCCGCGGCAAGCTCTATTCTGCTTCTTATTACATTCGGATTATCGTTATGGAGTACAGGGTTGTCGTGATAGTACTTTGAGAAGGTCTTTGAAAGATCGTACAGAAACACCGCGAGGATGTTCGGATTCATCTCTCTCCCCGCCTTCTCTACCCTCTTCGGATAATCCGCCAAGAGCTTAATCAACTCCCTCTCCTCGGTAACCGTAAGCAGCGCAGGGTCAAACTCCCCGTCCCCAAGAGTGTCCTTACGCTCTTCGTACTTTCGGAGCATACTGCTTATTCGCGCCCCCATATACTGAAGATATGGGCCCGTATTCCCGTTAAAGGAGATGGACTCCTTTGGGTCGAAGATCATATCCTTAGAGGGAGATACCTGCAGCAGATAATAATTCAGAGCCGCCAGCGCGACCGATCCTGCCGCAGCATCTACATCCCCCACGTGGTCGATTCGCTCTTTGTTTTCGATTTCCCCGGCCGCCATAGTGCGCAGCTCTTCGAAAAGCTCATCCGCGTCTACCACCGTCCCTTCCCTGGACTTCATTTTTCCCTCCGGAAGGTTGACCATTCCATAGGAGAGGTGGTAGAGGTTTTCCGCCCATGTAAAACCGAGCTTTTTAAGCACATGAAACAGAACCTTAAAGTGGTAGGATTGTTCAGAGGCAACCACGTATACCAGACTGTTAAAGGGCCAGTCATCGTACCTTGCTATAGCAGTGCCTATATCCTGGGTGAGATAGAGGCTCGTACCATCGCTTCTGAGCAACACCTTTTTGTCCAAATCTATGTCGGAGAGATCCACCCACACCGAGCCGTCTTCTTCTCTGTAGAAAACCCCCTCTTCCAGCCCTTTTAGCACTTCCTCTCGGCCCCGCTTGTATGTGTTGCTCTCGTAATATATCGCATCGAAGGAGACCCCGGTCTTCCTGTAGGTCTCCTCTATACCCTTTACCGCCCACTCGTTCATCTTGAGCCAAAGGTCGTTTACCTCGGCGTCCCCCTCTTCCCAGGCTTTAAGCATTTTCCTGGCCTCCCCCTCCGCTTCCGGATCTTCCTTGGACCAGGAATCATAGGCTACATAGTAATCTCCCACAAAATGGTCGCTCTTCTTTCCGGTGCTTTCGGGAGTCTCCCCGTGACCGAATTTTCTGTACGCAAGCATGGATTTACAGATATGAATGCCCCTGTCGTTAATGAGGTTGACCTTCCTTACCTCTGCGCCGTTTGCTTTGAGTATCCGTGCAACGCTCTCTCCTATAGAATCGTTTCTCAGGTGGCCCAGGTGAAGCGGTTTGTTGGTGTTAGGGCAGGAAAACTCTATAGTTATTCTGCGCCCGGAGAGAGCATCTCCCCTGCCGTAGGATTCTTCCTCCCGTGTAATGCGCTCCAGGGTAATTTTGGCGGTATCCTCCATTTTTACCTTGATATTCAGATAAGGGCCGGCAGGCAGAGCGCTGCCTCTGTCGGCGGTCTCAATGCTCTCTCCGAGTCTGCGGCCTATCTCTCCGGCAATTTCGGCGGGGGATCTTTTAAACACTTTTGCAAAGGGAAACATGGGAAAAGCAATGTCTCCCATCTCAGGCTTGGGAGGAACTTCAGGAATAACCGTCTCTCCACTTATCGCATCCGCCTCCGCGCCTATCTCCGCTGCGTAGGCCTTTAAGGCATCCCTTACTTTTTCCTTCCAAAATACTCTTTCCATATCCATTCTCGTTAAACCTCCCGCCGGTCCATGGTCCGACAAGCCGAAACGTTACTTGAAAAATCCTGTAATTGCAAGCATGCGGGTACACGTTTCAGGTCCCTCCCGCCGGAATGAGCCGAACCGGGTGCGGAAGAGGTATCCCCACCCTAAATCTGTTTTTCCGTATCAAAAATTTCTGTAAGAATTGTTAAAAAAGACTCAAATTGCTTTTTTATCAACCCCAGTTTTTGAGAAAGGTTCTTGTTCTCGTTTCGCCCTATATACCCGAGGTTAGAGAGCGTGTCGTACCTTCCCCCTACATCGCCGTAGAGAATTCCCCCGATTATGTTTTGAAAACTGCTAATGTGGTCGATAGTCCTGGATATCATCTGTTCTATTCGCTTGTCCGTATCTTCCACAACCTTGCGTATCTTCTGCTCCTGATGCTTAGGCGAGGATGTTTCCGACCGTATTCTCTCGATCTTCCTTCCTGTCTCTCCCTCTTTCGAAAGAGTGGTCTTTAGAGAATCGATTTCTTCGTTTACTTTGAGCAATCCGTTATAGGCGTCGTTGTATTCGTCGCGATTCTGTTCTTTATAAAATTCTCCGTCTATAAGCACCAGTTTAATCGGTCCATGCAAATCTCCAAAAAAGTGTTTATCCAAAAACCCCTTTACGAAGCCGAGGGAGTACCTGTACTTGGGCGCTTCCCCCTCTTCCGGAACAATCTCCTCGTACTGCTCGACGGAGGGAAATACGGATGTCTTGAGAAACTGCCCTGCCTCCTCTATAAGCTTTTTCTTTTTTTGCTGCCGTGTGTAGGCCTTCATTTTTGTCTCGAAGCGACGGTACCAGAACTGTTTAAAATGAACAAACCAGTCCTCGCCTCCCCCGATTTCCGCAGGAAGGTACTCAAGATTTCTTTTGCTCAAGCGCAGCAGGTCCAGCAGAGGAACTCTTCGGTTAAAAAATCGCACATGCGTAAAGGCTTCGTTTGCAGAGACAAGAAGTTGATGCAGATGAGTGTCTATATCCTGGGAAGCTTCGGTTTCGAACTCCTTCTGGAGATGGAAAATAAAAAGTATCTTGATCATCTCTTCCGATGGAGGATCCTGAAGGGTTACAAGAATTTGCGACAGGTCATTCAGGGCCTCTCTTACCTCGTTTAACGAGACCTGGTATCTCTTTTTCTCTTCGTTATATGCAAAATGAGAGAGTATCCTGTCGAAAGGGAAAAATACCAGATGATAGAGGGTGTTAAAACGGCGGGCTTCCTGGTAGAGAAGCTCCTTGTGCTCCTGTCCAATGCTCTCTATTATATCCTCGAGCCTGAACTCTATCTCCTTACGCACCTGGTATGGTTCTAAAATAGACTTCTCATAGGCCACCTGCTCAGGATCGATCTCCTTGAGAAGCCTCTGCTGTATCTCGGGAAACCGCCACCCAACCATAAAGGCGAAAAAACCCTGCTTTTTTGCGCCGAATGCCTTGGAGTAGGGTTCCTGAAGGAATTGCAGACTCTCCTTCAAGTTTTTTATATATTCGGAAAACGAAGTGAGCAGCTGGTTGGTCAGGTACTCGTAGATGTCCGGATGCTCCCTCTCGAGCCGCTTTCCGAGCTTTCTGAGTATAATGTTCTCAAGTACATCTTCTCGGCCGGCTGAGCTGAAGAGGACTTTAAAAAAAAGCAGAAGCCGCTCGAAGAAGGTAAGCTGTTCGTAGGCTTTTGTATAGTTTACCGGCGTCTTGTCCTCTGCAGTTCTGAGGGGCGAAGAATTTACGATGCCTGCGTCTTGAGTGTGCATCTTTTCGAGCAGTTCCTTCCGCTCATTTTTAGAGAGATTCTGTACCAGTCGGTCGAAGGTAGATTGATCATCCATGGTAACTAGTATTATATACAATTTAGAGAAAATAGAAAACAAAAAAAACCGCCGGTTTTTGCCGGCGGCGTTTGGTAGTCCCTAGGGGAATCGAACCCCTCTCTGAAGACTGAGAATCTTCCGTCCTAGCCGATAGACGAAGGGACCCCGTTTTAGCTGGCCGAGGAGGACTTGAACCCCCACTGACGGAACCAGAATCCGCTGTGCTACCATTACACAATCGGCCAGTGCTTTAGAACTTCGTTACGGTACTACGGTAATGTACTAAAACCTTATTTCTTTGTCAATTGAGGTGATTTCAAAAATCGTCGTTTTTTGAAATCACCAAGCCCTTCTTGCTCTCGTTCCCTACTCTCCCTCATAATTTATAAGGGTGGTTACTTTGTACTCGGAGAGGAGAGCGTCGTAATCGAGAAAGGGCAGTCCTATTACGCAGAAGATATCTTCTACCCTGCCTCCGCATTCCCTCAACAGTTCCGCCGACGCCTTGAGGGTCCCGCCTGTTGCGATGAGATCGTCCACAAGGAGTATATTTGAACCCTCCTCGACATCGCTTACATGGACCTGTATTACATCCTCTCCATACTCGAGGGTAAATCTTTTTTCTCTTTTCTCTCCAGGAAGTTTGCCCGTTTTTCTTAACAGGATAAGGGGCAGCCCCATCTTTTCGGCCAGGGGGGCGGCAAAGAGAAAACCCCTCGCCTCTACCGCCGCTATTGCATCCACTTTAGACCTGGAATAGATCTCCTCCATCCTCTCAAAACAGTACCTAAAGGCCTCGGGTGTCTGGAGAATCCCCGTAATATCGTAAAAGAGTATTCCCTTCTTGGGAAAATCGGGTACTTTCCGTATTGCGCTGTCAAGGTCGTATTCTTTCATTGTAATTATCCCTTTCTATGGGTTTATTCTATGCCCTTTGCCTACCAGGCACCAACTCCAAGCATAAAATAAATGAATTGAATTTTCCACCCTTATCCTCTATTCTTTCTCTTGATGAACACCATACTTCCCGTTGCAGGCGGAAAAGGCGGCATTGGAAAGACCATTTTTACCGCAAACCTGGGAGTTGCCCTTTCGCAGCTCGGCAAAACTACCGTTCTTATAGACCTGGATTTGGGCAGCTCTAACCTCCACACCTGTCTGGGTATTAAAAACAGGCATCCCGGCATCGGCAGCTACATCTACAAAAAAGCCGACAGTCTTCAGTCTCTTATTGTAGAGACCGAGGTCCCTTCGCTTTTCTTTATTCCCGGAGATTCCCTGTTTCCCGGAACTGCCAATCTTCCCTATTTTACCAAACAGAAGATCCTCAAAGAGATCGAAGCTATTCCTGCAGATTTTGTCATACTCGACCTCGGAGCCGGTTCGGCCTACAACACCGTCGACTTCTACCTATCATCTTCCTCCGGAATAATTCTCACTACTCCAGAGACTACGGCAATTCTTTCGGCCTACTCTTTTCTCAAGAATACTGTCTACCGCCTTCTCTTTAGAAGCTTCAAAGCAAAAAGCAAAGAGCGTGATATTGTTAAACAGTTCGTCTCTGAGCCTATAGAGGGCGGTTCCGGCAGTTTTAAAGATCTTATTCCTCTTCTCGAAGGACACTCTAAAGAAGCCGCAGAACACGCGCGTTCCCAGCTCTCCTCATTTTTCCCGAGGGTTGTACTCAATATGGGAAACAGCAATAAAGATTTTGCAATCGGGGCAAAACTCAGGGAGATAGCCAATAGAAACATCGGTATAGGTATGGAGTATATAGGATTTTTGCCTGCGGATGCTCAAATTTCCCATTCTATTCTCAAGAGAACTCCCTTTGTTCTTCTCTTCCCGAACTCGCCCTTCTCCACAGCAATAGCTACCATTGCCAGAAAATTATCCGTGTCTCCCCATCACAAAAGCCCCCGCCTCTTTACCGATGACGAGGATATCCGGGAGCTTCAGAAAGAGTTTGAAAATACCACATAGAGAGTGGTTCAAAGCTTGGGTAAAACACACTAATATTGGTCTCTATACCCCCGTTTACCCAAGCTTTGAACCATCTATAGCTTTTAGGGATATGTTTTTCTAAAACCCTCTACCCTGGGATACGCATTAAGGTCGAGAGAACCCTTTTCTCCTCTTTGTAGATAGTGGTACCCGATCCCCGCTATCATTGCAGCATTGTCGGTACACATTTCTATAGATGGGAACCTGGCGGTAACAGTATCCATCCCCTCGAGGGATGAACGGAGAAGAGAGTTTGCCGCCACACCTCCTCCCACAACAAGGGTGGAAATACCGGTATCTTTTACCGCCCTCCGTATACGCGAAACCAGCATACCGATAGCGGCTTTTTGAAAACTCGCCGCAATATTCTCCGGAGAGTTGTCACTTTTATCTTTCCGAAACTGCTCGAGTTGATTGATAACCGCTGTTTTTAATCCGGAGTAGGATAGATCGTACCTGTGAGACCCCTTTTTGAGGGAGGGATCCGGAAAGGAGAAAGCCTCGGGGTTTCCCTTCTTCGCCAGCGTGTCTATTGCCACTCCCCCGGGGTATCCAAAACCGTAGTGTTTTGCAACCTTGTCAAAGGCCTCTCCGCAGGCATCGTCAATGGTTGTACCGAGAACTTCTATGGTGTCGAAGTCTCGTACAACAGAAATAATGGTATGTCCGCCGGAGACAATAATTCCAAGATAGGGGTAGCTTATATCGAACTCGAGATGCGGTGCGTAGAGATGCGCCCTAATATGATCGATCCCCACAATCGGGATACCCAAGGCCGAGGCCATACCCTTTGCAAAATTCACACCTACCAGGAGAGAGCCCACAAGGCCGGGTCTGTTTGTAACCGCTATTCCCTTTAATTCTTTTATTGAGACACCGGCCTCCGTTACAGCACGACGGGTAACCGGCCATATCCATTCGGTATGCATTCTCGACGCTATTTCCGGGACAACACCGTTGTATGGGCGGTGAACATCTATCTGTGAGGCTACTACATTCGAAAGTATGCTTCTGCCGTTCTCCACTATCGAAGCAGCGCACTCGTCGCAGGAACTCTCAATCCCAAGAACCAGCATCCGCAGTCTCCCTGTAAAAAAGATCGGTAATATGCCCGAAGAGAAATCCCTCCTGCCGGAGGGATGTGTGCTCCTCTTTTAAGACCTCATAGAGTTCACTACTCCAGATATGCCCTATAAGAACTGCATAGCCCCTTAGATCGGCCACAGCCTTAGCCTCCTCGAGTGCTCCGCTGATATACTCTTTTGTACTGTTGTTGTCCAGAAACACGTGTCTTTCTGTAAAATCAACATGTTCCTGTTGGGCAACTCTTTTTACCACCGACTCGGCAGTTGTTTTGCTGTCGAGATAAAACAGCCCCTTCTCTTTGGTCATACTCAAGACGCTCTTCATAATTTTCGCATCTGAGGTTGCTTTAGAACCCATATGGTTGTTTATTCCCCGTGCATTCGGCATCTGCTTTAAATTTTTTCCCAGAATTTCCTGAATCTCCTTCTCGTCCATTTTTGTGTATAAAGCCCCCGGGCCGGGGTCTTCCGTCCCTACCGGTTCCATGGGCTGATGGAGGATATACTCGGCTCCGTGTTCTTCGATAGTCTCTACCGAAAGCTCTGTACCGCTCAGGCCGGGGAGTACCGCATAGGTAACGGGGATAGGAAGAGAGAGAAACCTATTGAGATTTTGTGTCTCGTATCCCACATCGTCAATAACAAGATAGAAGATACCCCTAACCTCTTTTTCTTCCGGTATCTCTTTATCCGGTATCTCTTTATCGGATAGGCCCTCGTCCTTCTCCTTCGGCGGCTGCTTCTCCTGCTCACCCGGAACTCTCCGCTCTTTCGAATCTCTCCGCTCATCCGGAAGCTCCTCCTGCGGCTCTTGAACAGACACTTGTTTTTGTTCCTCGATCCGGTGCGTAAGCAGGAGGATGGAAAGACTCGCAAGAATAAGCGGCACAACCACTACAAGGGCAGGTATGAGCCTTCCTTTAAAAAGAGAGGCAAAGCGCATCTTTCCTTTTTTTGTTGGCCTTTTTTTTGACGGCCCTCTTTTGCTTGGTTTTTTCTTTGATGTTCCCTTTTGCACTGTTCTTCCCGCCGATTAGGACCAAAGGTAGTAGGAATGGAGTCCGTGGTCAATACTTAACCGTATACGTACTCCTTCATTTCTTCGGCGTGTCGACGGAGTTTCTTTATAGCCCGAAGCTCGATCTGCCTTACAGTCTCCGGAGATATCCCCATGTGAGATCCTATATCTTTGAGGGTTGCCCTTTTTCCTCCATAAAACGCAAACCTGTGGATAAGCACTTTACGTTCCCTCTCCACCAGATGATTCAGGAATTTTTCCGTGTCCTCCCTCATACACTTCGATACAAGCTCTTTGTTGGGCTCGTATGTAGTGTCTTCGAACATATCCCCCAGGGTAGTTTCGCTTTCGCTATCTTCCCAATCGAGGGAGACAACACTGTGAGACCAGTTTAACAGTGAGTTTACCTCTTCCACCTCTATTGCGAAATGTGTGCCTATCTCCTCGGAAGAAGGTTTTCTCCCGTTCTCGAGCTGAAATGAGTAATAGTAGTGCTGCACCTTCTTCATCATCTCTTCTTTTCGATGGGGAAGATGTATCTGTTTTTGATTTTTCCCAAGAGCCCTTACTATTGCCTGTCTTATCCACCATGCCGCGTAAGTGGAAAAACGAACATTTTTTCTATAGTCATATTTTTCCACAGCCTTCATCAATCCCAAATTCCCCTCCTGTATCAAATCCAGCAGCCCCACACCTGAGGAGGAGTAGGAACGGGCTATTTTTACCACAAGTCTGAGATTCGATTCGGTGAGACGTTTTTTTGCTTCCCTGCTCCCATCCTGTATTAGCTTGGACAGTTCGATCTCTTCTTCGAAGGATAGCAAAGGACGTGTCTTGATCAGGGAGAAGTAATGCTGCAGTGCGTCTCTGTCGGTTTTTCCTTTCTTTTCCATATAGGCACCCCCGTCAATATTCATGCAATTATTGTGCCAAGTAATAAAGGTGCTCGGTGATGCAATTATTTGTTGTATTGTAAATAGTTATGTATTTTTCAAATAATATTGTCGTTTTTTGGATAAGATATGTATACTTTTTTATACTATTTCAGCCATACATTTAGTACATGCACCTCTGTTCCGAGACGAAAAAATTTACAGGGAGGGCTTCTGCTGAGAGAGCTGCTGATACATTATATCGTCGAGACCGAGGTCTGCCGTATTGGATATCTGCTCTGCATATTCATCGTAGAGCATGTCTTCAAATATCTCCTCGGCGTGTCCGCCGCTCATCAGACCCTCTTTATTTACCGTTTTTCTCATTGAATCGAGCATCTGTTTAACAAAAATAGACTGAAAATCCTTGCATACCTCTTTTAGTCTATGGTCTTCGTTTTTTTTTGCCGAATCGCCGAGCTTACTCAACTTCGACTCTCCGCCGCCCTGACCCAAACGGCTTTTATTCTCCTGAACTTGACTTTGCAGCCTCTGATAGTTTCCCATAGAGCTTATTCCGCCCATATCAACATCCATATCGCCTCTCCATCACATCTACACTGCTTCTACATTACTTCGAGAGAGCCGTAGAGCGCTCCCGCCCGTTCGATAGTTTTAACTATCTCTATTATATCATCGATAGGAAGCCCCGCCTCCTTGAGGATAGATACCAAATCTCCTACGCTTGTAGTAGATTCAAGGAGAAAAGCCCCCTCGTCTCCCCCATTCCCGGAAGAGGGAAAGGGCTCCACCTCGAGGTCAGCGGAGTCGTAGGAGA